>CAJTSP010000005.1 GCA_910578965.1 uncultured Oscillospiraceae bacterium | reverse complement strand
CCTGCCCCGCAAAACGCCCCCGACCCATTGCTTACTGCGAAAGGAGCGCGGCATGACCGTACTGCTGGTCAACAAGTTCCATTACCGCAAGGGCGGAAGCGAGACCTATTATTTTGCCCTGGCCGAGCTTTTGCGCTCGGCCGGCCACCGGGTGCTTTTTTTTGCCATGCAGGATGTATGCAACGAGCCCTGCGAGCAGGCCGGGTATTTTGTATCCAACGTGGAATACAACGGCCCGGCCGGGGCGCTGCAAAAGCTTAAAAGCGCGGCAAAGCTTTTGTACAGCGCCGAGGCGCGGGACAGGTTCGACGCCCTTTTGCAACAGGAACAGCCGGACCTTGTGCACCTGAACCTTGTGCACCGGCAGATCACCCTCTCCATTTTAGAGCCCTGCCAAAAGCGGGGGGTGCCGGTGGTGTTTACCCAGCACGACCTGATCTGCGTCTGCCCAAACTACACCTGCCTTTCGCCGGATGGGGTCTGCGAGGAGTGCCTGGGCGGGCATTTTGCCCCCTGCGTGCGGCATAAATGCGTCAAGGGCTCGGCGGCCAAGAGCCTTCTGGCCGCCGTCGAGGCCCGGCTCTACCGGCTGCGGGGCAGCTATGACAAGATCGACCGCTACCTCTGCCCCTCGGCCTTTTACCAAACGCTTTTGCAGCGCTGCCGGTTTACCAAAGCGCCCATCCTGCACCTGCCCAACTTCCTGCCGGCGGATACCGTATACGAGTGGGCAAGGCCGCAAAGAGGCGCGTTGCTCTACCTGGGCCGGCTTACCCCCGAAAAGGGGGTGGCCACCCTGTTGCGGGCGCTGGCGGCCTGCCCCGGCGCGCGGCTGCGCATCGCGGGGGACGGTCCCGGGCGCGCCGGCCTGGAGACCCTGGCGGCCGAACTGGGCCTTGGCGAACGGGCAAAATTCCTTGGCTTTCTGCGCGGGCAGGCCCTTGCCGGCGAGCTGCACGGCTGCCGGGGGGTGGTGCTGCCCAGCGAGTGGTACGAAAACGGCCCCTACTCGGTGATGGAGGCCCTGAGCTGCGGCAAGCCGGTGCTCGGCAGCCGGATCGGCGGCATCCCGGAGCTGGTGCGCGAGGGCGAAACCGGCTTTTTGTTCCCGCCAAAGGACGCGCCGGCGCTGGCCGGCGCGATGCAAAAGCTGCTAACACTGCCCGAAACCGAGTACGCCGCCCTCTGCGAGGGGTGCGTGCGGTTTGCCAAGGAGCGATTTTCGGCCGCGGCCCATTTAAGGGCGCTCACCGGCATTTATGAAAAAACCATTGCCGAAAAAAAGGCCGGCCGGGCCAAGGGATAAACCGGGCGGTTTCTGTGCATATCGGGCGGCCTGGGGGGCCTGTCCGGTATGCCTGCCCTGCCTGCCGGCCAACCAGGGCGGCCCTGCCCGCCCAAACAGGAAAGGGGAACCACAAGATGCCCAAACGCAGCTTATACGGCACGGTGATCGTTACCTACCGCTGCAACGCCCGCTGCAATATGTGCGACTGCTGGCGCGACCCCTCCCGCCCGGAGGAGGAGATCAGCCTGGAGGTGATCCGCAAGCTGCCCGAGATGGCCTTTACCAACATCACGGGCGGCGAGCCGTTCATCCGCAAGGACCTTGCCGAAATTGTGGAGGAGCTTTATAAAAAAAGCGACCGCATCGTCATCTCCACCAACGGCTATTTTACCGACCGCATCATCGGGCTCTGCAAACGGTTCCCCAGGCTTGGCATCCGCATCAGCATCGAGGGGATGCAGGCCACCAACGACGCCATCCGCCGCATCCCAAACGGCTGGCAGCGGGGCTACAGCACCCTCAAGACCCTGGTGGAGATGGGCCACCCGGACGTCGGCTTTGGCATGACCGTGCAGGACATGAACTGCGAGGATCTGGTGCCCCTCTACCGCCTGAGCGACGAGATGGACATGGAGTTTGCCACCGCCACCCTGCACAACAGCTTTTATTTTCGCAAAACCGACAATAAGATCGAGGACCGGTACCACGTGGCCCGGAATTTTGAGGCCCTGATCAACGAGCTGCTGAAAAGCGGCAGCCCTAAAAAGTGGTTCAGGGCCTACTTTAACCACGGCCTGATCAACTATATCTACGGCAACCCCCGGCTTTTGCCCTGCGATATGTCCAAAAACGCCTTTTTCATCGACCCCTTCTGCGATGTCATCCCCTGCAACGGCATGGCCCAAAAGGCGGTGATGGGCAACCTGAAAGAGCAGGATTGGGACGAGCTCTGGAACAGCGAGCAGGCCAAAAAGGTGCGCGAGCAGGCCCGCAACTGCCCCCGCAACTGCTGGATGATCGGCAGCGTTTCGCCGGCCATGCATAAGTATATCTGGGTGCCGGGCTGGTGGGTGCTCAAGCATAAGTTTTTCAAGGGCGGCCGGTACAGCCTTGCCGAAAACGCCTTTATCCAGCCGCCCCAAAACGCCCCCGGCCCGGAAAGCGGCAATCCCGCGGCCCCTGCGGCCCAAGACGCCCCCGCGCCGCAGCCGCCCGGGCAGGGCGGGCCCGCATGAGCGGCGCCGGCCAAAGCCCGGCGCCGCGGCCGGGCGCCGCCGCGCCGCGCCCCTTAAAGATCGCCATGATCGGCCACAAGCGGGTGCCCGGCCGGGAGGGCGGGGTCGAGGTGGTGGTGGAGGAGCTGGCCGGCCGGCTCTCGGCGGCGGGCCACGCGGTCACCCTCTACAACCGGGCCGCCAAGGGCGCGCCGCGCCCCAAACAGTACGCCGGGGCCCGCATCGTCACGGTGCCCACCCTCAACCAAAAGAGCCTGGATGCGGTGGTATACTCCCTTTTGGCTACCCTGCACGCCCTGTTTGGCGGTTACGATCTGATCCACTACCACGCCCTCGGCCCCAGCGTGATGCTGGCGCTGGCCCATTTTTTTGGCCGGCGCACGGTGGCTACCGTGCATGGGCTGGATTGGCAGCGTGCCAAGTGGGGCGGCTTTGGTAGCTGGTACCTCAAGCTGGGCGAAAAGGCCATTGCCCGGTATGCCGATGAGGTCATTGTGCTCAGCGAAGGGGTGCGGGAATACTTTGCCCAAACCTACGGCCGCAGCACCACCTTTTTGCCCAACGGGGTGGCGGCGGAGCCGGACGCGCCACCCTCTCTCATCCGGGAAAAATGGGGCCTTGCGGGCGGGGATTATATCCTTTTTTTGGCCCGTATCGTGCCCGAAAAGGGCCTGCACTACCTTCTTGAGGCCTATAAGGGCCTTGAAACCGGCAAAAAGCTGGTGGTGGCCGGGGGCGACAGCCATTCCGGCGATTATTGGCCTCAAATACGCCAAATGGCCGCAAAGGACAGCCGGGTAATCCTGGCAGGCTTTGCGGCGGGGCAGCTCAAGGCCGAGCTTTTGCAGAACGCCGCCCTCTATGTGCTGCCCAGCGACATCGAGGGCATGCCGATCAGCCTTTTGGAGGCCATGCGCTGCGGCGTTCCCTGCCTTGTCAGCGACATCCCGGAAAATACCCAGATACTGGGCCGGTTTGGGGCCAGCTTTGCCAAGGGGGACGTAAACGCCCTGCGCGCGGCCCTGCAAACAGCGCTCCAAAACCCGCCCCCCGCCGGGCCGGAGCAGGCCGAACACATCCGGCAGCACTATTCCTGGGACGAGGCCGCTCGCGCCACGGCGGCGCTCTACCGCAGGGCCGCACGCAAGGATTGATAAAATGCCGTTCGGCATACCCCTGCGCCGGGAGGCCTGGCGCCGGGGCCCTGCCAAAAAACAGCCTGGAAAAGGGAGGCTTGCCGATGCCTGAACCGCAACCCTGCCACACCAACGCCGCCGGCCTGCCCAAGGTCATTCATTACTGCTGGTTCGGCCGAGGCGAAAAAAGCCCCCTGATCCAGCGCTGCATCGGCACATGGCGCGCCCTCATGCCGGATTGGCAGATCAGGGAGTGGAACGAGGACAGCTTCGATGTAAACAGCATCCCCTACACCGCCGAGGCGTATGCGGCCCAAAAATACGCCTTTGTGTCGGACTATGCGCGGTTCTGGATTCTTTACCATCTGGGCGGGGTCTGCCTGTGCACCGATGTGGAGCTGTTCAAGCCTCTGGACGATATTCTGGAAAAGACCCCTGCCCTTATGGGCTTTGAGATGGAAGACACCATCAACCCTGGTTCCATCATGGCGAGCCCTCCGGGCAGCCCGCTGATTGCCGAGATTTTAGAGGGCTATGCCGCTCTGCGCTTTACCAACCCGGGCGGCAGCTTCAATACCAAAACCATCGTTGCCTATACCACCGAGGCGCTGCGCCGCCATGGCTTTACCGGCGGCAACCGGCTGCAGCAGGTGGAGGGGTTCACCCTCTACCCCACCGAGTATTTCTGCCCCTTTGAACACGAAACACAGATGTTTTTGCCTACCGAAAACACCTATTCCTATCACCATTTTGCCGCCACCTGGTCTCCCTGGTACCGCAGGCTGCGCTTTTGCTGCATTGGCTTGGCGGCGCGGCTGCTCGGCCGTGAGCGGTACCTGGCCCTCAAGCAAAAAATCCTGCGGCGCTGACCAAAATGCGCCGCATGGGGCCGGGCGGCCAGCCCCATGCGGGGGGACGCCCCGCCACCTCCGGACAGGGCTTTGGCCCTTTTGTGGGGCGCCGCCGTCCCAAGCTATCTCCAAAAACCACCAAAAAGGAGCCCCGCATGAAAATCCTGCTGCTGCGCACCTTCCCCAGCGTGATGGACCCGGCCGCCTACAACTCGCAGGAGATCGGCCTGGCCCGTGCCTTTGTGCGCGCCGGGCACCGCTGCGGCGTCCTCTATTACAGCGGCAAAGAGCCTGCGCACGACGAGCAGGCGGCGGTGCCGGGCAGCGGCCAAACGGTTACCGTCCACTGGAGGCCGGGGCATAATTTTTTTAAAAACGGGCTTTTTCGCCCTGCCCAGCTAAAAGAGCTGGTTGCGCAGTACGACGTTTTACAGGTGGCCGAGTACGATCAGCTCACGAGCTGGTGGCTCTACCGCCATCCGCCGGGGGGCAGGCTGGTTACCCTTTACCACGGCCCCTACCAGAGCGGTTTTACAAAGGGCTATAACCTCAAGTGCCGGGTGTTTGACCTTTTGTTCAACCGCCCGGATAAAAACGCCGGGGTGCCCTGTTTTGCCAAAAGCCGGATGGCCGAGGCCTTTTTGCGGCAAAAAGGGTTTGCGCAGGCGCTGCCGGTGGGGGTAGGGCTGGACAAGGATACCCTTGCCGCCCCCTACGATCCTGCCGCCCGGCCTGCGGCGGCGGCCCGGCCGGGGTTTGAGCTTTTGTACATCGGGGTGCTGGAGGAGCGGCGCAACATCCGCTTTTTGTTTGAGGTCCTGGCCGAAACGGCCCGGGAGCTGCCGGATGTGCGGCTGGTGCTGGTGGGCAGGGGCGACCCGGCTTACCGGGACGCCTGCTTTGCCTATGCCGAAAGCCTTGGGGTGCGCGGCCGTATTGATTACCGCGAGCGGGCGCCCCAGGCCGAGGTGTACCGGCTTTACAACCACGCGAATCTGCTTTTGCTGCCCACCCAATACGAGATTTTTGGCATGGTGCTGCTGGAGGCCATGTACTTTGGCCTGCCGGCCCTCACCAGCCTCAACGGCGGCTCGGACGTTTTGATGGAGGACGGGGCCACCGGCCTTGTACAAACGGGCTTTTCGGCCGGGGAATACGCCGCCCGTATCCTTTGGCTTGCCGCGCATCCCGCCGAGCAAGCCCGCATCGGTGCGGCGGCGCACGCCGCGGTGGAGCGGGAGTTCCTGTGGGACAGCATCGCCCAAAAGATGCTGGAGGTTTACGCGCAGCAAGCGCAACAGAAAGGTCTTGCCTTATGAAGAATATTGTTGTTGCCGGCACCGGGTATGTCGGCCTTGTCACCGGGGTCTGCCTTGCGCACCACGGGCATTCGGTTACCTGTGTGGACCTGGACGAGGACAAGATCGGGCGCCTGCGGGCCGGGCAGAGCCCTATCTATGAGCCGGGCCTCGAGGAGCTTTTAAGGGCGGGCCTTGAGGCCGGGAGGCTGCATTTTACCACCGACGGCGCGGCTGCCTACCAAAACGCCGAGGTAATCTTTATCGGGGTGGGCACCCCCGAGCGGGAGGACGGCTCGGCCAATCTCGATTATGTCTTTGCGGTGGTGCGCGAGATCGCATCGGCCATACAAAGGGACTGTGTGGTGGTGGTCAAGTCTACCGTGCCCATCGGCACCAACGACGAGGTAGAGCGGTACCTCAGCGGGCATCTGGCCGCGCCGGTGCGGGTGGACGTTGCCTCAAACCCCGAGTTTTTGGCGCAGGGTACCGCCGTGCGGGACACCCTGCATGCCAGCCGCATCGTGATTGGCGCCGAATCCGAGCGCCCGCGCCGGGTGCTGGAGGAGGTTTACGCGGGGTTTGACGCCCCCCGGCTTTTTACCAGCCGCCGCAGCGCCGAGATGATCAAGTATGCCTCCAACGATTTTTTGGCCCTCAAGATCAGCTATATCAACGAGATTGCAAACCTCTGCGAGCAGGTGGGGGCCAGCATCGACGATGTGGCGGCCGGTATGGGCTTCGACCGGCGGATCGGCCGGCACTTTTTGCGGGCCGGCATCGGCTATGGCGGTAGCTGCTTCCCCAAGGACACCAAGGCGCTGGACAGCTTTGCCACTATCAAGGGGGTTGCACTCAAAACGGTGGCCGCTACCATCGCGGTCAACGAGGGGCAGAAGCGCCGGCTGCTGCAAAAGGCGCACGCCCATTACAAAAGCCTGGCCGGTGTTACGGTAACGGTGCTGGGCCTTGCCTTTAAGCCCGGTACCGACGATTTGCGCGAGGCGCCCAGCCTGCTTTGTGTGCCTCGGCTGCTGGCAGAGGGCGCGCATGTCCGCGCGTGGGACCCGGTGGCCGCCCAAAACTTTGCCCGCCGGCTGGCCGGCATGCAGGCTGCGCCAAAGGCTGCCGGGGCCGCCGTGCCCGGGCCGGGTGCGAAAGGAAACGTCGAAGCGCAAACCGCCGCAAAAGCCTTTGGCCCAAACGCCCCGGCGGGCAGCATTACCTACTGCGATACCATCCCCGAGGCCCTTGCCGGGGCCGGGCTCTGCCTGATCCTCACCGAGTGGCCCGAGGTGTGCGCGCTTGCACCGGGCATCTTTGAACGGCAGATGGCCGTGCCCCTGGTGCTGGACGGCCGCAATTGCTTTGCGCCGGATGCGGTGCGAAAAAGCGGCGCGCGGCTTTTGTACGAATCCATCGGCCGGCCGCCGGTGGACACCCGCGAGGGGTAAAACGCCGCAGACAGCGCCGCATAGCGGCGGCGGGGTGGGGAAACATCTGGGGAGCGTCCACGACAAAGGCTTTTACTGGCCCAGGCCGGGCGCGGGGGACATCTCCCCGGTTTGGATACTCCCAATATTTAAACCGCCGCAAAAAAACGGGAAAGGGGGGCAGGCCATGCCGCCGCTGGTCAGCATCATCATCCCGGCCTACAATGTGGCCCAATACCTGCCCGCCTGCCTTGCCAGCGTCCTGCCGGACGCCGGGGCGCTGGGGTACCAGGTGGTTTTGGCGGACGACGGCTCGTCCGACGCCACCGGCGCCCTCTGCGACGAGGCCGCCGCGCAGCACCCCTTTGTGCGGGCTTTCCACCAGCCAAACGCCGGCCAGTCGGCCGCGCGCAACGCCGCCATCCGGGCGGCGGCGGGGGAGTGGCTGGTCTTTGTGGACAGCGACGACACCCTTGCCCCCGGCGCGCTGAGGATCATCGACGCCGCCCTGCGCGCCGCCGGGCAAAACGCCGACCTTTTGCTGTATAACCTTTATTCCGAGGCAAACGGCGGGCTGATCGCCCCCTTTACCCAGGCGCAGTTTGCCGGCGGTATCGAGGGGTATCTTGCCCGGGCGGTGCGCGAGATCCCCTTTTCGGCCGCGCTTTGCCGGTACGCGCCCCGCCGCAGCCTGTTTACCCGGCAGGGGCTTTGGCTGCACGAGGGCATCTACCATGAGGACAGCGAGTGGTGCCCCCGCGCGCTGGCCCGCGCCCGGGCGGCGGTGGTCTGCGAGGAGCCGCTCTATCGTTACCGCGACACCGCTGCCGACGGCCACGAGAGCACCATGCTCAGCCCCGGCCGGCGGCAAAAGCGGCTGGACAGCCTGGCCCAGGTCACACGGGCCCTGATGGCCGACGCCGCCCTTTTTGAGGGGGACGCGACCCGCCGGGCCTTCCTTTTGCGCTGCGCGGCCCTCTGCGCTTTCCAGCGGATGCTGCTGGCCGGGCGCTGCGGCGTGTTAAAAGAGGTCCCCCAAGAGGACCGGGACCTTCTTTATGAACTGGAAAGCTACCTGCCCCGGCGGTTTTCGCTCTGTGTACGGCTGGCAGGGCTTACATGGGGCACCCGGCTTTACCGCCGGCTCTGGGGCGACTGCTGAAGGCGGCAGAGGCCGCAGGCCCGTTTGGGCGGCTAAACTGGTCCCCGGCCCGTGCAAACCCATAACATCAACCAAACGAAAGGCGTTGCTTTGGAAAATTCCCGTACCAAAAACTCCCTGCTGACCATGGCGTCCGGCGTGGGGCAAAAGATCGTCTCGATCCTCATCGGGTTTGTGTCCCGCTGGGTCTACATCGCCTACCTCGGGCGGGAGTTTGTGGGGGTCAACGGGCTGTTCAGCCATGTGCTTACCTTCCTCTCGCTGGCCGAGCTGGGGGTGGGCAGCGCCATCACGGTCTACCTGTATAAGCCCCTGGCCGAGCACGACGAGCGCACGGTGCGCACCTATATGCACTTTTACAAAAAGTGCTACCGCGTCATCGGCTGGGCGGTGCTGGCGCTGGGGGCCGCCCTTGTGCCGGTACTGCCCCGGCTGGTCAAGTTTGAGGGGGCGCCCCCGGTCAACCTCTACCTGGTGTACGGGCTGTTTTTGGCAAACTCGGTGGCCTCCTACTGGTTTTTTGCCTACAAATCCAGCATCCTCTCGGCCGACCAAAAGGCCTACCATGTCAACAACCTGGGCAGCGCCTTTTCCATCCTGGCCAGCCTTGCCAAGTGCGGGGTGGTAATGCTGTTCCACAGCCGGCCGGGCGCCTTTGAGCTGGCCCTTGCGGCCGAGCTGGGGGTGGGCATCCTCAAAAACGTTTGTATTGCGCGCAAGGCCGATGCGCTGTATCCTTATATCCGAGCCAAAACCGCCGACCCCATGCCCCGCGGGGTGCTGGCCGCCATGTTCCGGGATGTGCGCGCCCTCTTTATCAACAACCTCTCCTTCAAGCTGCTCTCGGCGGTGGACACCATCGTGGTCAGCGCCGCGCTGGGCACCGCCCTGGTGGGCAGCACCGAAAACTACACCATGATCATCAACTATGTGGTCATGGTCATCGCCATGGTCACCGTCTCGCTTGCCCCCAGCGTGGGCAACCTGAGCCATACCGAGGGCCAGGCCCGCCGGATGGAGGTTTTTAAGCAGTTGGACCTTGCCAATTTTTGGATTAGCTGCGTCTCGGCGGCCTGCCTGTACCAATTACTCACCCCCTTTATCCAGCTCTTTTTCCGGGATAAGGGCGGGGCCGACCTTACCCTAAGCGGCGCGGTGGTGGCCTGTTTGGTCTTCCGGTTTTACATGGGCACGGTCAACAACACCCTTACCACCTTCAAAAACGCCATGGGCCTTTTGCGGCAGGGCTGCTATCTGGCGCTGGCGGGCGGGGTGCTCAACGTCTTTCTCACTCTTTGGCTGGCGGCCCGCATGGGGCTGGTGGGGGTCTACCTTTCCACCGTGGTCTCGGAGGTCTTTACCACCTTTTTTGCCCAGGGGTACTATGTCTTCCACGACGGGTTCGGCTTGCCCTGGAAAGGGTATGTGGCCCGCATGGCCGGCCGGATGGCGCTGGCCGCGGCGGTGGTGCTGGCCACCCACGCGGTGTGCGGCCTTTTTGCGGGGCCGGGCCTTGGGAATTTTATTTTGCAATGCGCCGTCTGCGCGGTGCTGCCAAACCTTGTTTTACTGGCCCTGTTTGCCCGCGACCCCGCCTTTTTGGGGGTGCTGGGCCGGGCAAAGGGCATCCTTGCGGGCCTTGCGGCCAAAAAGCGGTAAACGGCCCGGATATTTGGGCAAAAAGGAGCGCCTTTATGCAGCAGTTTAAGTTTAAGTATGTGGATTTTTTGCGCGAGGAGAATATGCGCGAGGGCTTTGCCGCGCTTTTGCGGGACGGCCTCAAGGACCTGGGCGAGGTTGTGTTCTGCGACGACCCGGATTACGTCCTCTGTAGCTGCTTTGGCCGGGAGGTGACCCATTACGACTGCACCCGCATCCTGCTGCTGGGCGAAAACATCCGCCCGGATTTTAACCTTTACGACTATGCCATCGGCACCGACTGGATCACCTACGAGGACCGGTACCTGCATTTCCAGTGGTACAACTTCCCGCACTGGAACGAGATGGCCAGGCTGGCCCTGCAAAAGCACACCCTGCCCGAGGAGGTCTACCTCAACAAGGAAAAATTCTGCAACTTTGTGGTGTCCAACTACGGGGCCAACCCCATCCGGGAGGCGATGTTCGAGGAGCTGGGCAGCTACAAGCGGGTGGAATCCGGCGGGCGCAGCCGCAACAACCAGCCGGACGGCGAGCCCATCGAGGACAAGCTTGCCTTCCAGCAGGCCTGCCGGTTCAGCCTTGCCTTTGAAAACGCCCAGACCGTCGGCTACTGCACCGAAAAGATTCTGGACGCCTTTGCCGCCGCCACCGTGCCCATCTACTGGGGCGACCCGGCGGTGGGCCGCATCTATAACCCGGACGCTTTTATCAACTGCAATGAGTTTTTGACCGTGCACGGCATGGCCCAGAAGGTGCGCTCGGTGGAGGAAACCCCCGGCCGCTGGCTTTGGATGATGCGCCAGCCTGCCTTCCGGGACGAGGCGGCCGCCCGCCGGGATATTTTTGGCAACCCCTTTGGCGATTACATCCGCCAGATCGTTTTGCAGGGCCCCAAAAAGAGCCGCCGCCGCAGCCCGGACCACTGGAGCGGCCGGTACGAGCAGACTGCCCGGCAGGCCGCCCGGCTACAGCGCAGCTTTTGGTGGCCGGGCTACGCCAAGGTGGAGCGCAACCTTGTCAAGAGGGGGTGGATGCGGCGGTGAGCGAGCAGCAAACGCGCCCGGCCCACAGCCGGCCCGGCGCGCCTTTGGCCGGTGGGGAGCCGCCTTTGGCATCGGCCGCGCCGGCCTTCCTCAAAACCTACGACGTTGTGATGCCCATCCTGAAGCGGGACTGGCCGGCCGCCGAGCGGGGGCTGGAGTTTGTGCTACAAAACCTGCCGCTGCGCCGGTTGGTGGTGCTCAGCGCGCCGGACATCCTGCCGCTGCTGCCGGCCGATGGCCGGGTGGCCTTTATGGACGAAAACACCCTCTGCCCGGGGCTGACCCTGGCGGCGGTGAAGGAGCTGATCTACCGCCGCATTTACACCGACAAGCGTGCCGGCTGGTATTTCCAGCAGTTCCTCAAGCTGGCGTATGCCCGCGTGTGCACCGACGAGGCGTATATCACCTGGGACGCCGACACCATCCCGCTGCGGCCCATCCCCTACCAGAACGGGGCGGGGCAGTACCTGTTTACCATCAAGGACGAATACCATCCCCCCTATTTCGATACCCTCGGCGCTTTGCTGGGGCTGCAAAAGCAGATTCCGGAGAGCTTTATTGCCGAAAACATGATCTTTGACACCGCCCTGGTCAACGAAATGCTGGGCGAGATCGAGGCGAACGGTGCGCTGGAGGGCGGCGCCTTTTGGGAAAAAATCCTTTACGCTGTTGCGCCCGGGCAGTTGGCCGGCTCGGCCTTCAGCGAGTTTGAAACCTTTGGCAGCTATGTGCTGGCGAAATACCCGGGCCGGTACGCGCTGCGCCGGCTCGAGACCCTGCGCAGCGGCAAGAACATCCTGGGGGAGGCCCCCAGCCGCGAGATGCTCCTCTGGGCGGGCCAAAGCTACGACAGCGTTTCCATCGAAAAATTCAGCGCCTCCACCCCGCTGGTGCTGCTGGCAAAAAGCGGGGCCTATCGGGCAGGGCATACAGCGGCCGAGCTGGAGGCTTGCAATCAGCGCTATAAGCTTATCCCGGCGGTGTACGGCTGGGGCCGCTCGCTCTGGCCGCGGTTCAAGGCCTGGGGCGGGCGGTACAAGCGGATGCTGCGCCGGATGCGGGGGTAAAAGGGGCCGCAGCACAGAAAACAAGCATCTCTTGACAAAGGGAAGCATGGTTTTTGAGGCAAACGGGACAAAAATCAAAAAAGGTTAAAATTCTTTTGTCCAGAAAAAAGAACCTTTGCCTCAAAAACTCCGCAGGACCGGCAGGGAAAGGCCAGTGGTGTGATGGCAAGGCGGCGTGCCGCTGGAGTTGGCCTGACGGCATGTTGCACTTTGTTAAGGGATGCAAGGGCAGCCAAAGGCCAAAAGGCAAAAAACGCCGCAGCGGCGGGTTTGGGCCGCGGGCCCGAACGGAAGGGGAACAACAGCGTATGAAAAAAGCACTCATCACCGGCATCACCGGGCAGGACGGCAGCTATCTGGCCGAATTTTTGCTCCAAAAGGGCTACGAGGTGCACGGGGTGGTGCGCCGGGCCTCGGTGCATACCACCCAGCGCATCGACCATCTGATCGCGCAAAACGCCGTGACCCTACACGGCGGCGATATGGCGGACGCGGCCAGCCTCATCCGCATTGTGGCGGCGGTAAAGCCGCACGAGATCTACAACCTGGCGGCCCAAAGCCATGTGCAGGTAAGTTTTGACGCGCCCGAGTACGCGGGCGATGTGGACGCTTTGGGGGTGCTGCGGCTTTTGGAGGCGGTGCACGTGCTGGGGCTGGAGCGGCACTGCCGCGTCTACCAGGCCTCCACCAGCGAGCTGTACGGCAAGGTGCAAGAGAGCCCCCAGAACGAGAACACCCCCTTCCACCCCTACAGCCCCTATGCGGTGGCCAAGCAGTACGGTTTTTGGATGGTGCGGGAGTACCGCGAGGCCTACGGCATCTACGCGGTCAACGGCATCCTGTTCAACCACGAATCCGAGCGCCGGGGCGAAAACTTCGTCACCCGCAAGATCACCCTGGCGGCGGGGCGGATCGCCTGCGGCCTGCAGGACGTTTTGTACCTTGGCAACCTCGACAGCCTGCGGGACTGGGGCTATGCCAAGGATTATGTGGAGTGCATGTGGCTGATGCTTCAGCAGGATACGCCGGAGGACTATGTGATCGCCACCGGCGAGCAGCACAGCGTGCGGGAATTTACCACCCTGGCCTTTGCCGAAAACGGCATCCCCCTGCGTTGGCGGGGCCAGGGCCTTAACGAGGAGGGCGTGGGTCCGGACGGCCGGGTGCTGGTGCGGGTAAGCCCGACGTTTTTCCGTCCCACCGATGTGGTCGACCTCTGGGGCGACCCCACCAAGGCCCGCACCCGGCTTGGATGGGACCCCCGCCGCACCAGCTTTGCCGAGCTGGTGCGGATCATGGCCCGGCACGACCGGGCGCTGGCCGAGGCCGAGGCGGCGCAAAAGTAAAACACCCTTTTCGGAATAGTGTACCCAGTGGAAAATAACTTGTAGACATACATTGTAAATGGCAAATAAAAAATTTATGACCAGATCTATAAATGGGAATCTGAAAAGGGGACAGAAATGTATATTGAAAAATATTGGGGGAATTACATCGGCTCGACAGACGATAGCCTGACGCTGCTGGAATATTTAATGGACAAGAAAAAAACGGAAATTTCATTGAGCGAAATATTTACAGATATAGGCTTGGATAAGCTTAACTGGAATTTCCGCAAAACGGAACCGGCGCTCGGATACACCAATCAGGATGGTTGGGAACATCCATTTTACTATGCAATTGATGTTGTTACCGATTTGGCGGCGTTGATGTTGGAATGCAAAATAAACGGCGACGTATCATTGATGCAATTATTTTATGGGAAAGAAGGCTCTGCTATCTGTATCTCATCTACGCAAGAGGAAAAGGCCGCCATAATCAAGGTATTGGTTGATTTTGCTGAAAATCCACTGGCTTATGACCTCAACGAAATGGTTCCGGACGATGATATGCGTGCAATGGCACAGGTTTGTGAAAATCTTTGCAGGGAATTGTGTGCATAATTCCAATTTGTAGGACTGTCAGATTGTTGAAGATTATGTGATTTGGGTTGAAATATATTTTCATTACAAAACAACGCTCCATTTACTTTTCTTGATGCCAAGAAAAGTAAACGAGAAAGTATTTTCAAACCGCATCTCGCGGCGTGCGCAGGGCGGTGTCGTTCCTGAGACAAGCACCCTCCGGCGTGCGCCGGGCCTTCCCGCGCCCCGAGATATAACGAATATTTCAAAGAAAAACGAGGAACCAACAATGGCAATGGAAAAAACGGCGAAAATTTATGTGGCCGGCCACCGGGGCATGGTGGGCGGCGCGATTTTGCGGGCGCTGCAAAAGGCGGGCTACCAAAACCTCGTTACCCGCACCAGCCGTGAGCTCGACCTGCGCCGCCAGGCGGATACCGAGGCCTTTTTTGCGGCCGAAAAGCCGGAGTATGTCTTTTTGGCGGCGGCCAGGGTGGGCGGCATCGTGGCCAACAGCGAGGCCCCGGCCGACTTTTTGTACGAAAATATGATGCTTGAGATGAACGCCATCCATGCCGCCTGGCAAAACGGCTGCAAAAAGCTGTTGTTTTTGGGCTCCTCCTGCATCTACCCGCGGCTTGCCCCCCAGCCCATGCCCGAAAGCTGCCTGCTTACCGGCAGCCTCGAAGAGACCAACGAGGGCTATGCGCTGGCCAAGATCAGCGGGCTTAAATACTGTGAGTACCTGCGCCGGCAGTACGGGGCCGATTTTATCAGCGTCATGCCTACCAACCTCTACGGCCCGGGCGACAACTACCACCCCACCCACAGCCATGTGCTGCCCGCCCTGATCCGGCGGTTCCACGAGGCAAAGCTGGCCGGGGCCGAAAGCGTACTCTGCTGGGGCACCGGCGCGCCGCTGCGGGAGTTTTTGTATGTGGAGGACCTGGCCGACGCCTGCCTTTATCTGATGAACCGCTATTCCGGGGCCGAAACGGTCAACCTGGGCACCGGCAAGGAGTTGAGCATCCGGGCGCTGACCGGGCTGGTGGCCCGGGTGGTGGGCTATACCGGCCGCATCGAGTGGGATCCCACAAAGCCGGACGGCACCCCCCGCAAGCTGCTGGACGTCTCCAAGTTAGAGCGCCTTGGTTGGCACTACACCACCGAGCTGGAGGATGGAATCAGGCTTACCTACCGGGATTTTTTGCAAAGCCCCCTGCGGGCAGAAAGATAACCGCTTATGAATTTTATCCTTTTATCCGGCGGCAGCGGAAAGCGGCTTTGGCCGCTTTCCAACGACGTGCGCTCCAAGCAGTTTCTAAAGCTGTTTCAAAACGAGGCCGGGGAGTACGAGTCGATGGCGCAGCGGCTGCTGCGCCAGCTACGTGCGGCCTTCCCGGATGCCTCGGTGACCATTGCCACCGGCGAAAGCCAAAAAAGCGCCGTCCTCAACCAGCTTGCCGAGCCGGACGGCGGGGGGATCTCGGTCTGCTGTGAGCCGGCAAGGAGGGACACCTTCCCTGCCATCGCGCTGGCTGCGGCCTACCTGTACAGCGAACAGGGCCTTGGCGAGGACGAGCCGGTCATCGTCTGCCCCATCGACCCCTTTGTGGGGCCGGATTATTTTGCCGCCCTGGCCCGTCTGGAAAGGGCGGTGCGGCAGGATGCTGCAAGCCTGGTGCTGATGGGGGCCGCGCCTACCTATCCCAGCGCCAAGTACGGCTACTTTTTGCCGGGGCCGGCCCCGGCAGGGCAGGGCGAAAACGGCGAAGGGGTGCGGCCGGTGGCCTGGTTCCGGGAAAAACCCAGCGAGGAGCAGGCGGCAGGGTATATTGCCGAGGGCGCGCTCTGGAACTGCGGGGTGTTCGGCTTCAGGCTGGGCTATCTGCTTGGCATCCTGGCCGGGTACCTGCCCGCCAAAACCTACCGCGAGGTGTACGAGCATTACGGGGAGCTGCCCAGGACGAGCTTTGACTATGCGGTGGCCGAGCGGGAGAAGGCGGTGGGCTGCATCCGGTTTGAGGGCGCCTGGAAGGACGTGGGCACCTGGAACACCCTGGCCGAGGTGATGAGCCAGCCGGCCCTGGGCAACGTAGTGCTGGGCAGCGGGTGCGAAAACGTGCACGCCGTCAACGAGCTGGAGCAGCCGCTGCTGGTGATGGGGGCCAAAGACATGATCGTAGCCGCCGGGCCGGACGGGGTTTTGGTAAGCGACAAGCACCAGTCCAGCTATATCAAGCCGTATGTGGACGGGCTGCACCAGCGGGTAATGTTTGAGGAAAAGTCCTGGGGCAGCTTCCGGGTGCTGCTGGAAGGCCCTCACGGCCATTCCATGACTGTGCACCTTGCAGTGCGGGCCGGGGGGCAGATGAGCTACCACTGCCACCAAAACCGGGACGAGGTGTGGACCGTGCTTTCGGGCCGGGGCCGCGCCACGGTGGAGGGCCGCGAAACGCCGATGGGCCCCGGTACGGTGCTGCGTCTGCCGGCCGGCGCCCGGCACACCCTGCGGGCCGAGACCGCCATGGAGCTGATCGAGGTACAGTTAGGCTGCGCCGTGGAGGACGCGGACGTGAAGCAGTTTTAGGCAGGGCCCTGCCGGCGCCTGTCACCGCCCTGTCGTATAGGGCGTGCACGATAAATTCTTGCAAAGGAGAGCGCAGTGATGGACAATCTCTTGATCTTAGGCGCGGGAGGCTTTGGGCAGATGGTTTATGAAACTGCCCGGCTCACCGGCCGGTACGGAAAAATCGCCTTTTTGGACGACGCCGCCAAGGACAGCCGGGTCATCGGCAAATGCGTGGACTACCCCGGCTTTTTGGGCGAATACCCCTGCGCGGTGGCGGCGCTGGGCAACAACGGCCAGCGGCTCAAGTGGACCAAGGCCCTGCTGGCCGCCGGCTTTTCGGTGCCGGACATCATCCACCCCTCCGCAGTGGTCAGCCCCTCGGCCGGCATGGGGCCGGGCTGCTTTGTGATGCAGCGGGCGGTGGTCAACACCCATGTGCGGCTGGGGATGGGCTGCCTTGTCAACAGCGGCGCCATCATCGACCACGACAGCACGGTGGGGGACGGCGCGCACATCGGCTTGGGCAGCGTCATCAAGGCAAACTGCCAGATCGAGCCCCAGCGCAAGGTGGAGGCGGGCGAGGTGATCTTTTCTACCCGCCGCCGCATCGAAGGGGTGGACAGCCGGGAGCTGGAGGACGCTTTGTACGCCTTTGGCTTTGGCAACCGGTGCAGCTATGTCAAGCCGTTTGGGGCGGGGCATATCAACGAGACCTATGCCGTGTACATGCCCGCCGAGGGCGGCGAGGAGGAGCTTGCCTATGTGCTGCAGCGGGTCAACAAGTTTGTATTCAAAAACCCGGCCCATGTGATGGAGAATATTTTTGGTGTCACCGAGTACCTGCGCCGGTCGATCCGGGCCGGCGGCGGCAACCCGGACCGCGAGACCCTGAGCTACATCAAAACCCGCGCGGGCGAAAACTATTTTGAGGACGCCAAGGGCCTGCCCTGGCGCTGCTACAACTATATCCCGGATTCGGTCTGCTACCAGACTACCCCCGAACCCGAGCAGTTTTACCAGTCCGGCAAAAGCTTTGGCCGGTTTTTGAAGCAGCTCGGGGACTATCCGGCCGGCACTCTCCACGAGACCATCCCGCGGTTTCACGATACCGAGAGCCGCTACGCCGATTTTGAGCGCGCCCTGCGCCGGGACGTCAAAAACCGCGCCCGCACCTGTGCCGCCGAGATCGCCTTTACCGAGGCACGCCAAAAAGACTGCGGCCGGCTGATGCAGCCGCTGCGCGCCGGGCTTTTGCCGCTGCGGGTTACCCACAACGATACCAAGCTCAACAATATCCTGTTTGACGCCGCCACCGGCGAGGGCATCTGCGTCATCGATCTGGATACCATCATGCCCGGCCTTGCCGCCAACGATTTTGGCGACTCGATCCGATTTGGGGCCTCCACGGCGGCCGAGGACGAGCAGGACCTTTCCAAGGTGCACTTTGACCTTGCGCTGTTTGAGCTGTACACCAAGGGCTATCTGGAGGCCGCGGGGGACGTGCTGACCGCCGCCGAAAAAGACTCCCTGGCCTGGGGCGCCAAGCTGATGACCCTGGAGTGCGGCATGCGCTTTTTGACCGATTATTTACAGGGGGACGTCTATTTCAAGACCCAGTACCCCACCCATAACTTAGTGCGGGCCCGTACCCAGTTTAAGCTGGTCAGCGAGATGGAAGAGCAGTTTGGCGCCATGCAGGCCATCCTGCAAAAATACAGCTAATGCGGCGGACCCACAAAAAACGGGCCCGCCCGGAGGATTCCCTTTTGCCCCTTGGGGGCAATTCACCGTACCGGGGCCGCACAGCAAGCCTCCGGTAAATTGAAGTGGTTTCGCAAGCCCGGTTTTCTTATCCCCCGCCGCTACCCGGCTCACATCTGCCAACAAAGGAGCTTCCCATGCAAAATACCTTTCATCTTTTTTGCCTTATGGCGCCGGCTTTGGCCCTTATGCAGCTTGCCTTGCGCTTTGCACTTGGGCAAGGTCCTGCAAGGACCCGGCTTTGGGCGGCCTGGCGGGAGGAACGCTGGCTGCTCTGGGACGGGTTGGCGGCCCTGCGCGAGCGGCTGGCCACCCCGGTTTTTTGCTGCATTGCGCTGCTCTGGTGGGGCGCCGAGCCGATCAGCCTTTTGCTGGAGTGGTACGGCCCGGCCGGCAGCCCCACCGCCTTTGCCACCCTGCGCAGCCTGGCGCTGGCGGGGCTGATTTTGGGCAAGGCGTTTTGCCTTACCCGGTATTCCGGCCGGCAACTAATGCTGGGCGGGCTTGCGGCGGCGCTTTGGGCCAAGGGGGCGCTGGTGTCCGGCTATGGGCCGCTCAGCGATGCGCTGCTGCTGGTGTTTGCGGTTAAGGATACTCGGCTCTTTGCCGGCCTTGCCAGCATGCTGGCCGCCCAGGCCTTTGAGTTCGCCTTTACGGTAAGCACCGCGCTGCTGGGCTTGCAGGCAAACATGCAAACCGCCTTTGATACCGGCCGTACCCGGGTGCGCATGGCGCTGGGCTACGGCAGCTACAACGGCTGCGGCATTTCTGCGGCCGGCCTTGCGCTGCTCTGGCTCTGCCTGCGCTGGAAAAAGCTGCGCTGGTGGGATGTTTTGGCGGTATTGGGGGTAGTGGTATTTATCGACCTTGTGCCCAATAGCCGTTCGGCCGAGCTGCTCTGCCTGATTGTGCTGGCGGCGGCGCTGGCCGGCCGCCTGCTGCCCGGCCTTTTGCAAAAACGGTGGGTGCGTGGGCTGTGCGCCGCCGCCGCGCCGCTCTTTTGTGCCGTAAGCTATCTGCTGGCCCGCCTGTACACCCCCGAAAGCCTGTTTTTCCGCCGGGTCAACAGCCTGCTCAGCGGGCGGGTGCAGCTTGCCTGGAACTACCTGTGCAACGACCTCCGCTCGCTGGACGCGACCACCCTTTTTGGCCAGCCCTTTACCACCGAGATGTGCTATCAGGTGGACAACACCTATGTTTACTACTTTTTCCTCTGCGGGCCTCTTTTTGTGGCCATGCTGGTGCTGGGCGGCGCGCTGCTGTGCTGGCGGCTGGCCAAAAGCGGCGGGGCCGACCTGGTTTTGCTGGCCTGCGCCCTGGGCTTTATGGCCTACGCCGTAATGGAAAAGGTAGTTTATCCTAACCTGCTGACCCTTTTGGCGGCAAACGCTTTGTTTGGCGGGGCGGCCCGCCCCCTTACCCTGAACACCCGGCAGCCCGCCCCGCCGGGCGGCGTGCCGGATGCGCGCCCGGCCAAGCAGGGGGGAGGTGGGCAGGCATGATGAGCCTTGTGAGGCTGGGGCTGTTCGCCCTTTCGTCGGCCGGATGGTGCGTTTTGCTTGCGCGGCGGTGGGGCATCGCCCCCGAACTCTGCCCTTTTGTGGCGTTTTCCGGCATGGGGGCGGTGCAGTTTGCAGCCGGCCTGCTCAACATCTATATGCCGGCCGAGGCGGCGCTTTGGCTGGGCGGCCTTGGGCTGCTGGCCTTTTATGTTTTGCGCAGCCGCGCCGCCTTTGCCGCTTTTCAAAGCCTGCGTACCCTCGCGTTTTGCGCCGCAGCCGGCTGGATGCTCTTTTTAATGCGCGGCGGGGTGATTGCCGGGCACGACAATATGTCCCACTGGGCGGTGATGGCCAAAACCATGCTGCGGTTTGGCCGGCTGCCCAACGCCCAGAACACCGCCATCGAGTTTACCGCCTACCCCCCCGGCAGCGCCGGATGGATCAAGTATTTCTGCGATGCGGTAGGCGTGTCGGACGGCATGATGGTCTATGCACAAGGCCTTTTGCTGCTGGCCGGGGCCTTTGCGTTGCTGGTGTTTGTACCAAAGCGCAGCGGGGCCGGGGCGGCGCTGGGGGCCATGGCCGCTCTGTTTTTGCTGGTGGGCAACATCCCCCCGGTGGACCTGCGGGTGGACACCCTTTTGGCCGTGCAGGCCGCGGGCACCCTTGCGGTGATTGCGTATTACGGCCCCGCCCAGCCCCAAAAGGCGGCGCTTGCCGCGCTGCCGGCGCTGCTGTTCGAGGCGGTCATCAAAAACAGCGGCCTTTTTTTTGCGGCGGCAAACCTTTTGGTGCTGGCCTGGTTTGTCTTTGGGCCCGGGGATGCGGCCGCCGCCTCACGGCGGCCGGGCGGCATGGCCGGGGAGGGGCCCGGGATACCCGGCGGCGGGAGGCTTGCCGCCCGCCGCCGGGCCTTGCCCGCATTTTGCGCGGCGGCCGCCGCCCCCTTTGGGGCCTTCTGGCTCTGGACGCGGCATGTGGCGATGGTCTTTCCCCAAACGGCCATGGAGGCGGGCGGCGGGGCCAGCAAGCACGCGGTTTCGCTGGCCGGGTACGCGGGTATGCTGGGCGGCAAAACGGCCGAGGAACTGCGCGCCTTTGTGGGCCTGTTCGCTCGCCATTTTTGGGATTTTTCCCAGGCCGATACCCGCGTTTTTTGGGCGCTGGCGCTCGGCTCGGCGGCTTTGCTGGCCGGGCTTTGTGCGGCCGGCCGGCTGCCCCGGCGGCGGGCGGCGGGGCTTTGGGCTGCGCTGGCCGGCTGTGAGCTTGCGTATATCGGCTGCCTGTTCGGGACCTACCTGTTCTCGATGAATACGGCCGAGATGCTCTGCCTTGCCAGCATTACCCGCTACCATCTTACCGCCCTGCTCTATCTGGGCGCCGCGCTTGCGCTGGCCGCCCTCTCGGCCCTTGCCCCGGCCGGCGCGCGCCCGGAGGATGCAGCCCCGGCCGGCCCGGCCTGGCGGCAGGCTCCTTTGCGCCCCGCCGGCGGCAAAAAAGGGCCGCCCGTCTCTGTAAAGGCAAACGGCCTTGCGGCTGCGGCCGCGGCTTTGCTGACCTGTATGCTGTTGCTGGCCGAGCCGGGGCAGTTGGCGGCGCTTTGGCAGCGCGCACCCTATCACAATACCGAGACCCAGGGCGAATGGCTTGCCATCAAGGGCCGGTACTCCCTTGAGGATGGCAGGCGATGCCTGGTATATACCCGCGGGGGTGACCCTGAGGAGATCGATACCTGGGGCATGCGGTATATTGTACGGTATGTGCTCAACACTGATACGGTCGATTTTTGGCAGTTCGACGACGAAGAGTATACTTTGAGCGAATTGTACGGAAAGTACGATTATTTGATCTTTTACGCGCCAGACGCCCGCAGCGAGGCGCTTTTGGCCGAGAACGGGCTCGACCCTGCCAGCCGGCTTGTGGAGCTGATCCAGTAGGGCGATTTGGGATACCGGGCCGAGCTGGGCGTTGGGCCAATCTGGGGGGCAACGCCCCCCAGCCCCCCTAAACAAAACTCCCCATGTGCGAACCCGCACATGGGGAGTTTGCTTGTGGAGGGTAACAAGATGGGCGCGGCCGCCGCACAAAGAAAGGGGGCCGGCCTTCAAAGGCTGCCGTTTACCGCGCCGGCAGCCGGGCGGTCTGCCGGCTCACTGCGCCAAGCTGCCGGCCAGCTCGGCGGCCAACGCCCTAAGGGCCGGCAACTGCCCCTCGGCCAGGCTCGATTTGATGCTCACGGTGCTTTCCAGCAGGGCAGTATCCTTCATGCCCTCCAGCACCGCACGCATGCCCTTGGCGGCTGCGGGCGCCCAACTGCCGTTTTCTATCAAGGCTACCGTCCGCTTTTGTAGCCCGGCCGCCTTGAGATGGGCCAGCAGCTCCTCCATTTTGGGGTAGACCCCGCCGTTGTAGGTGGGGGCGGCCAGCACCAGATGGCTGCATCGGAACGCCTCGCCCACCAGCTCGGACACATCGGCGCCCGAAACATCGTACACCGCAACCCTTTTTACCCCGGCCTCGGCCAGCAGCCCGGCGAGGCATTCGGCCGCATCGGCTGTGTTGCCGTACATTGAGGCATAGGCGATCAATACGGCCGGCTCCTCTGGCTGCCATTGGCTCCAGCGACGGTATTTTTCCAGCAGCCAGCCAAGGTCTCGGCGCCAAATGGGCCCGTGCAGCGGGCAGATCATCCGGATCGGGAGCCCGGCCGCCTTGTTGAGCAGCGAGGCTGCCTGCGCCCCGTATTTGCCCACAATGTTGGCGTAGTAGCGGCGGGCGTCCGGCAAAAAGCGCCCGGCAAAATCCAGCTCATCCGCAAACAGATGGCCGTCCAAGGCGCCAAAGCTACCAAAGGCGTCGGCCGAAAATAATACCCCGTCGGCCTCGTCAAAGGTTACCATTACTTCGGGCCAGTGCACCATCGGCGCGGTGATGAACCGCAGGGTGTGCCGCCCGGCGCAGAGCGTATCCCCCTCGGCTACCGTCTGCGCCCTTTCTGCAAGGGCCGGGCCAAAAAACTGCCCGATCATCTGCACGGCCTTGGCGGTACACAAGGCCTTAGCCTCGGGCCAGCGGGCCAAAAGGGCCTGCAGGGTGGAACAGTGGTCCGGCTCCATATGGTTTACAATGACGTAATCCAGCCTGCGTCCGGCCAGCAGGTGCTCCAGATTTTCTAAAAAAACACGGCTCACCGCGTGGTCTACCGTGTCCAGCAGCACGGCCTTTTCGTCCAGCAAAAGGTAAGAATTGTAGGACACGCCGCGCGGGATAGGAAAAAGGTTTTCAAACAAGGCCAGGCGGCGGTCGTTTGCACCCACCCAGTAAAGGTCGGGCAAAAGCTTGCGGCAGTTGTACATAAAAATGCTCTCCTTTTTACGTCAAAACATTGTCGGACAAACCAAAACCCCCGCACGGCCTGTGCGCGGGTGTGGCGGCCTTACACGGCACGGCATGGGGGGCGCACCCGTCCGGGCGCGGAACTGCCCCATGGCGCGGGCGGTGTATGCATCCCAGCGCGGGACGCTGCGGCTTTTATTATACCAAATTTTTCACAAATGTCGAGAGCGGGCGCCCCAAAGGTTTATGCAGGGCGGGCGCAAGGCGGCGGGCATGGAGGCCGGGATGAGTAGGGGAGGCAAACGGTATCCTGCGCGGGCTTTTTGCCGTTTTGGGGCAAGCCCTTTTGGCGCCCCCTGTACCGGGGCAAAGGAGGCCTGCTTTTAAGGGGGATAATGGAAGAATTTGCAGCAGGGAAAAAAGCGCAAAACGCGGAATTATGCATAAAATACAGTTGACAAACCCTTTTTGAAACGGTACAATTAAAAAACAGCAAGCAATGCGGGAGTGGTCGGCAGATGGCGCGGTTTTGCCCAGAGCAGGTTGCTGCGGCGCGTGCGGGGGATGAAGCCGCGCTGGCCGGTGCAATCGCGCATATGACCCCCGCCATCCGGCGCGGCGCGTCGGTGTGTGCCGGCCCGGGCCTCGAATATGAGGACGCCGTGCAGGAAGGCATCATTGCCCTGTTGCGCGCCATCCAAACCTACGACCCTTCCCGCGCGGCCTTTGAGCCGTATGCCGCCGCCTGTATCCGCCACGCACAGTTTTCGGCGCGGCGTGCGGCGCAGCGCAAAAAGCATGGGCCGCTGTTGGGCAGCCTGCCCCTGGACGAAGAAACCGGCGAGACGAGCCCCGGCCCCGAGGAGCTTGCCATCCAAAGCGAGCGGTACGACGATTGGATGCGTCGGCTGGATGCGCAGTTGTCCCCCTTTGAGCGGGAGGTGTTGGGCCTCTTTTTGGATGGGATGGGCTGCGCGAGGATTGCTGCCACGCTTAGCCGGCCCGTAAAGGCGGTAGAAAACGCCCTTTCCCGAGCCCGGCGCAAGCTGCGGGCGGGGTGAGGCGGTTTTCATGCGATACATCGCTGCGAAGCGTTGTAGATAATATGCCCAAGTAGCTTAACATTCAGAGCATTGGTTCCCAAAAAGCCAAAGGTGACGGTTGAAATCCTTCCGCGGGCAAATTTAAAATGAGGAGATATCCAAACATGTACGAAGACAAGATCCTGGTATGTAAAGACTGCGGTCAGGAATTCACCTTTACCGCCGGCGAGCAGGAGTTCTATGCGGAGAAGGGCTTTGAGAATGAGCCCCAGCGCTGCAAGGCCTGCCGTGACGCCCGCAAGAATTCCAGCCGCGGCAACCGCGAGATGTTTGAGGCTACCTGCGCCGCCTGCGGCAAGATCGCCCGCGTCCCCTTCCAGCCCCGCGAGGATCGTCCTGTGTATTGCAGCGACTGCTTTGCGAAGATGAAGGAAAACGGCTGAGCCTTTCCATCCGACACAAAAAACGGCGTGGCGCTTTTTTAGCGCCATGCCGTTTTTATCATAAAAAACGCCCCGCACATCCAAACCGATGTGCAGGGCGAGGCAGGGCTGTCAAACAGATGTGGATGGATGCGGCGGCGCCCGCCCGCCTGTGCAGGGCAAAGGGGGCCGTAAAAAGGGTCCAAGAGCGCCCCCCTTTCAACCGCGGCCCTCTTATGCGTGCGGTTTGATGGCGGATGCCTTTTAGCCGCACAGGCCCACCATCAGGTCCGAGGCCTTATATACGTCGCCGCAGCCCAAGGTGATCACAAGGTCGCCCGGGCCTGCGTTTTGGCGGATATATTCGGCGGCGGCGGCAAGGCTATCTACCACCACGCTGCCCGGGATTTTAGCGGCCAGGTCCTCGCTTTTTATACTGCCGTCGTCCAGCTCCCGGCTGCCCATGATGGGGGTGAGCACCACCTTGTCGGCCAACTGCAGCACCTCGGCAAAGTCGTTTAGCAGCATCCGGGTACGGCTGTAGGTAAAGGGCTGATGCACTGCCCAAACCCGCTTGTAGCCCATCTTGAGAGCTGTCTCAAGCGTCGCGCGCAGCTCGGTGGGATGGTGGGCGTAATCGTCTGCCACGGCGGCGCCGTTTATCTCGCCCTTGAGCTCAAAGCGACGCCCCGCCCCGCGGAAATGCTCGGCCGCGCGGGCGGCGTCGTCCGGGGTAAGGCCCAACGGCCGCACACAGCAAACCATTGCCAGCGCGTTGTAAATGTTGTGCCTGCCCGGCGCGCCCAGGCGGATGTGCGCAAACGGGTCGCCAAACTCCAGCACATCAAACTCAAAATACCCGGGCTTGTATTCCCGGATGCCCACCGCCTGGTAGTCTGCCCGGCGTTCGATGGCAAAGGTACGCATATCCCGGTCGATGCTGTCCATTACCTGCATGGTGTTTGCATCGTCCGCGTTTACAACAATCGTATGGCTGCACAGCAGCGCAAACCGCTTAAAAGCGAACTTTAGCTGGCCCAGGGTACCGTAATAGTCCAGATGGTCGTTGTCGATGTTGAGCACAATGCCGATGGCAGGGGCCAGCCGCAAAAAGGTCTCGGCATATTCGCATGCCTCAATTACAATGCTCGGCCCGCTGCCGGCCTTGCCGTACCCGCCGATCAGGGGCAGCTTGCCCCCGATCACGGCCGAGGGGTCCCGCCCGGCCAGCTCCAGCATGGTGGTGATCAGGCTGGTGGTGGTGGTTTTGCCGTGGGTGCCGGCCACGCAGATGCTGCGCTGGTACAGCCGGCAGACATACCCCAGCATGACGCTGCGCTCCACGCACGGGACGCCGTGGGTGTGGGCGGCCTGGAGCTCGGGGTTTTCCTCGTGGATGGCGGCAGAATAGACAACCATGTCTGCCCCTTGGATGTTTTCGGGCTTGTGGCCCATAAATACAGGGATGCCCATGGCACGCTCCGCCTCGATGATGTGCCCCTCGTTGACATCGCTGCCCGTGACCTCGTATCCCTTCGAGGCCAAGATCTGCACCAGCGGGTACATGCCGCTGCCGCCGATACCGATAAAATGCAGCCGGTGCACGTTATTCAAAAGGCCTTTGTTAAATCCGCTTGTGATCCGCATCGCAAACATCCCCTCAAACAATCTCAAGTCTGGCCCGCCCGCAGCCGTAAAATACCCATCCGCCGCCCGGCGATGCCCAAAAGGCCGGCTCAAAACCGCCCAGGGCCCTGCCACCATTATATAATTTTTGCCGCTTAAAATAAACACTCTGAGCCTATTTTTTGCTATAATAGCAAAAAGAGAGGTGAGTTTCCATGCAATTTGCTGTGCCGCACCCCAAGCCGGCATCCTGCCCGCTTGCCATTACCAAGGCCGGCCTGCTGGCCGAAGGGGTACGCGCGAGCCGGGTTGACGCTACCTACGCCCAGCTCTGCCGGGCCGTGGCGGCCGAGCCCTCGCTCAACAATTATCCCGCCCTGGCAGGCCTTGCAAAACAGATGCAGCGATACCTAAAAAGGAAATAACCGGGCCAAGGGCGTTTGGCGGCCCCCGGCCCGGCTTTTATGGCTTGGCGGGGCCGGCAGGGCGCGGGCGGCCTATTGTTTGGACACGCTCGATTAAAAACGAAGAAATCAGGGTGGTAAGCAGCGAAAACAGGATGCGCCTCAGCGGGATATAGCTTAGCGAGAGGGCAAGCACCACAAAATCGGTGAGGAAATAGGCCCGGGATATGTTGGTGCGCATCAGCCGCGCAAGCACCAGCGCCAGCGCGTCGTCGCCGCCGCAGGCGCCTCCCTCCCGCACCACCAGCCCCACCCCAATGCCCACAAGCAGCCCGCCCAGCAGCGCCGCCGCCAGCGGGTGGGCGGCCAAGCTGGGCAGCACCGGGCCCAGCCGTTCAAAGGCCGCGTAGCAGGCGGCATAGCTGAGGCTGCTGAACACCGCGTTTTTTAAGAAGCCCCAGCCCAGCATCCGCAGCCCCAAAAGGTAGCAGGCCCCGTCTAAAATGGGGCTGGAAACAGAGGGAGAAATGTGCAGCCAGTGCAGCAGCAAAAGGGTGGTGCCCAGCACCCCGCCCTCGGTAACGCCGCTTTGGCTGTGCACGTTAAAAAGCCCAAACGCCAGGATCGCCGCCCCCAAAAAGAGGATGGCCCAGTGGGCGGGGCCGCTTTGCCCGGCCGGGGCTTCGCCCTGCCGCGGCAGGGCCCCCGGCCCGGGGGAGGATGCGCCCGGCCCGGCCTGCCGCCGGAAACAAAAGGGGGCTGCCGGCGGCTGCAGGCCGCATTGTTTTGAACAAAAGTGCAATTTGAGGGGTCTCCTTTCCGGTATTGCGCCCTGCCCGCGCACAGGGGCCGGGCCGGGCATTGCCTGCTATTGTACCATATCCCACGGTGTTTGTCACCCCGCGGGCGCGGCCCTGCTGCGTCTATCCCACGGGCGGGCAGCCTGTACAGGCTGCTGCGCTCTACACCTCCCGTTTCCCCGGAAAAAGAGAGGCTTTGAGTAACATCGGCGCCCAAATACCTGCCCAGGGGCTGCCCGGCCCCTAAATGCCGGGGCGGCAGTGCCCTGTTAGGGGGCGCCGCCCAAAAGGCTGCCCTGTGCGCATTGCATCCGGGCAAAGGGTATAGTACAATAAAAAGAAACAATGCATGACGGATAGGCAAACCCATGGCGGGCCGGTGGGCTGCGCCATAGCCGGGATGCGGCAGATAGGGCAGGAGGGAACACAGATGGCGGCCCAAAAGCGCAAAACGCTGCCAAAACAGATGCGGGAGCTGCTGAAGGCAGGCGATATTGAGGGGCTGAAAAAGCAGTTTGCCCGGTGCGAGCCGAATGCGGTGACCGATAAATACGGCTCCAACATCTTTTCGCTGTCGCCGCTGCCCCGGGAGTTTGCCTTTTGGGCAAAGGAGCAGGGTGCGGACGTGAATTTTGTAGATTATTACAAAAAAACGCCGCTTTTTGCGCAGGCTTCCGCCTGGGATGGACAGACGGAGCTGCTGATCGAGCTGGGAGCCAAGGTGGACGCCGCGGGCCGCGACGGCACTACGCCGCTGCATCTCGCTGCGGCCTATGGCCGGGTAAAGGCGGCCAGGGCGCTATTGGAGGCTGGGGCCAAGGTGGATGCCCGGCAGAACGGGCTGTTCCGCGACCGGTACACCCCCTTGGAGCTGGCTTTGACCCAGCACCGCGTCCCCTTTGACCTGCTGGCACAGGTTTGCGAGCTTTTGCTGGCGGCCGGGGCTCAAAAGACCGAGGCTGCCCGCGAAGGGGTGCGGCACGCGGACGAGGGGTTTCAGCGCAGCAGGCGCGGCATCTCGGACCCGGATTTCCTGCGGCGCCAGGCCCTGGGAATGGAGAGCCTCCGCCGGATGTTTGGCCTTCCGCCTGCCGGCGAGGTAGCATTTCACGACGGGGTGTCCCCTATTGTGATTGCCGAGGCTGGCTTTGCCGCTCAGTACAATAAGCTCTGGGACTATCTGGTCCCGCCCTTTGGCCGCGCGCAGACGGCCCAGGGCGAAACGGTACGGATTGCCGGGCGTGTCCGGGATGAGCTGCTGCGCAACGGCGGTGCAAATTGGGACAGCGACTATCGCCGGATGCTGCGGGCCTTTTTGCAGTACCTGCGGCTGGGCTGCCCGCTGCCGGCAGAAGACTTGGCAGGGGCACAGGAGATTGTGCGGCTGCTGCAAGCCGCCCCGGCGGACGAACGGCTGACAAGGGCCCTGTGTGAGTATGCGGTAGAATGGGTGCTGCAAAACCCCCAGGTGCTGCCGCCGCTTACGGCCGATTACAACCGCTGACCGGCCGTTTAGGCGGCAAACAAAAAACGGGGGAGCAACATGAGCAAATACGAGCCTTTATGGCGGTACCTGCAAGGCCGCAGGGAGGACGCGCTTACCCTTAGCTTTGCCGAGATCGGGGCAATTGCGGGGACGCCCCTTGATCACTCGTTCCTGCGCTGTAAAAAGGAGCTTTTGGCCTATGGCTGGCAGGTGGGCAAAATCTCGATGAAGGCCGAAACAGTGGCCTTTGCGCGGCTGGGCTGAAAGCCGCGCCTGCTCCGGCGGGGCGGCATGGAGGACGTTTTAAGCGCAAGGGCGTGGGAGGAGCAGGGATGCGCGGCATCCGGTTTGCCCAGCGCCCGGCAGAAAAAAAGGAGCTGTTTTTATGGACCCGAAAAAGAAATGGACGGTATGGGCGATGTATTTCAGCGCCACAGGCACCACCGCGCAGGTGGTGCGGTGCGTGGCGCACGGGCTTTCGGCCGCGCTGGACGCACCAGTGCGGGAGCTGAATTTCACCCCGGCCTCCGAGCGAAAAACGCCGCCGGCATTTACCGAAAGCGACCTTGTTGTGTGCGGGCTGCCCACCTATGCGGGGAGGCTGCCCAACCTGCTGCTGCCCTACTTAAAGTCGGTGCAGGGGGGCGGGGCCTGGGCCATCCCGGTGGTGCTGTACGGCAACCGCAATTACGACGATTCGCTGATCGAGCTGCGGGACATTTTGCAGGCGGACGGGTTTTATACCCTGGCGGCGGGGGCCTTTGTGGGGCAGCACGCCTTTTCGGATACGCTGGCGGCAGGCCGGCCCAACGAGGAGGATCTGGCTCTGGCGGACGAACTTGCCTGCCGCGCGGCCGAAAAGCTTCTGGAGGGGGCACGGCCGGGCGAGCCGGTGGCGGTGCGGGGGCAAAGTCCGCTGCGGCCCTATTACCAGCCGCGGGACCGGGCAGGCGCGCCCATCGACATCCGCAAGGTCAAGCCCAAGGTGGGCGAGGGGTGCACAAAATGCGGCTGGTGCGCGCTGGTCTGCCCTATGGACGCTATCAACCCGGCCGACGTGCGGGAGGTGCCGGGCGTCTGCATCAAGTGCAACGCCTGTGTAAAGGGCTGCCCGGAGCACGCGAGGTATTTTGACGATGCCGGGTACCTCTACCACCGCGACGAGCTGGAGGCCCAGTACGGCGGGGCCCGCAATATGCCGGAGCTGTTTTTGTAAGGGGATAAGGGTAAAAAGGGCCAATCCAGGGGGGCACGCCTGCCCCAGGGCACCTTCTCTTGCGCCGTTTTGCGGCGGGACCTTTGGCACCTGCCTGCGGGCATAGTCTTGCCGCAAAACGGCAATTCACCTTGCCCCTGGACCCCCATTCCCGGACGCACGAATCATGCGTCCGGGAGGAGGGCATCAGAACGGCCTTTTTAATGGCGGGGCCTTTGACACATGCCCGTGGGCATAGTCCTGCCGCAAAACGGCAATTCACCTTGCCCCTGGGATCCCATTCCCGGATGCACTTTTGTGCATCCGGGAATCTGTTACTCTTTTTTGGAATTGTGTACCTAAACCTATAAATCGGGATTTGCGAGGAGAGAAATTATGGAGGTAAGCCTGAAAAGGATAAGCTGTGAAGCGGCAAAAGCGTTGTGGAAGATGCAAACAGTAGCTTTTCAGGAATTATATGACAAATATCAAGATACGGAAACGAATCCTGCAACAGAGCCTATAGATAAGATAATTATGAGATTAAATCAGCCATTTACTTATTACTATTTTATCCTGGCGGATAATGTGGCAGTAGGCGCTATAAGGGTCGTTGATAAACATGAATGCGGCAGGGCCAAACGCATATCACCTGTTTTTGTAATGCCGGGGTACAGAAATAGAGGGCTGGCACAAGAGGCAATAAAATTGGCAGAAGAAAAACACGGATGTTCGGATTGGGAACTGGATACCATATTGGAGGAAAAAGGAAACTGTCATTTATATGAGAAAATGGGATATTATCAAACAGGAGCGTCTAAAGTGATAAACGAAAAAATGACATTGGTATTCTATAAAAAAGATTGATATGGCTTCCAGTGTATCAACGGTTAAGCTGTTGAAGATTCTGGGATGCGTGCAGAACACTCCCCTTATCTTTCAAAATGAGCGCATTTTGAAAAAAGGCATACGTTGAGATAAAAACAAGCGGCCGCACGCATTTTTGCGTGCGGCGGGGTGGGGGTATGGGGGCCGCTGGCCCCCATATTGGCCCTAAAACCATATTGGCATGAAAAGCCCCGCACCAAAACGATGCGGGGCTCTCTTTTTGCCGGTTTGCGGTGTGTCAGGGCGCGGGATGCTTGAAGATCAGCTTTTTGGGGCAGACCTCCATGCACTTGCCGCAGCCGGTGCACTTATCGTAATCAATCCGAGCCACAAAGTTGTTGACCTTGATGGCGCCCTCGGGGCAGGTCTTTTCGCACCGCATGCAGCCGATGCAGCCGAGGTTGCACTCCTTGTTGGTAATGGCGCCCTTTTCGTGGTTGGCGCACATCACCACCGGCTTATCCGGCGCGTTGTGCATCCAGATGACCTTCTGCGGGCAGGTATCCTTACAGGCGCCGCAGCCGGTGCATTTTGACTGATCTACCTTGGCCACCCCGTTTTCTACATGGATGGCGCCGAATTTGCAGGCCTTGACACAGTCGCCGAACCCAAGGCAGCCGTAGGGGCAGAACTTGGGCCCGCCGTGCAGCGCCTTGGCGGCCGCGCAGCTTGAGATGCCCTGGTAATCATATTTGATCTTGCACACGCCCTCGGCGCCCTGGCAGCCCACAATGGCCCGCACCGGTACCGATGCGCCTGCCTCGACCCCCATCAGCCCCGCAATAGCGGCGGCGCAGTCGGCGCCGCCCACTGCGCATTTGTTTACCGGCGCGCCGTTTTCCACCACGGCCTTGGCATAGTCGGCACAGCCAGCAAAGCCGCAGCCGCCGCAGTTGGCGCCCGGCAGGCACTCGGTCACCTGGCCGATACGCGGGTCTTCATACACGCTCATAAATTTGGCGGCCAGCACCAGGATTACCGCGCCTACGAGGCCCACAACCGTTACCAGAATGATCGCAATTGCAATACTCATCCTTCTGCCTCCTTACACGGTTCCAAAGATGTTTTCAATGATGCCGCCAAAGCCCATAAACGAAAGGCTCGTAATGGCAGCCGCCACCAGCGTAATGGGCAGCCCCTCAAAGCATTTGGGAGGGTTGGCGTCCTCCACCCGCTTGCGTACCCCGCTGAACAGCACCATGGCCAGCATAAAGCCAAAGCCCGCGCCCGCGGCACACACAATGCTCTCCACAAAATTGTAGCCGTTGTCAATGTTGAGGATGGTCACGCCCAGCACCGCGCAGTTGGTGGTGATGAGGGGCAGGTAGACGCCCAGGCTGCTGTAGAGCGGGGGCATATACTTTTTAAGGATGATCTCCACCAGTTGTACCAGCACCGCAATAACCAGGATAAACACGATGGTTTGCAGATAGCCAAGGCCGTTGGCGTCCAAAAGCTGCTGCAAAGGCCAGGTGACGCTGGTAGCCAGCACCATAACAAACACCACCGCGCAGCTCATGCCAAAGGCCGAATCCAGCTTTTTGGAAACCCCCAAAAAGGGGCAGATGCCCAAAAACTTCACCAGCACATAATTGTTGACCAAAATCATGCTGAAGAAGATGGATGCAAGTTTGACAGCGCTCATTGTGCACCCGCTCCTTTCTTTTCGCGCTTGGCTTCAAACCATACCACCAGCGCCATCAGGCAGCCAAAGGTAAAAAAGCCGCCGGGCGCGCTGGTCATGATGGTGAGACGGTCGACGCTCTCGGGGATGATGGTGATGCCCATCCAGCTCCCGTTGCCAATGAGCTCCCGCACCGAGGCCATCAGCATCAGCGCCAGGGTAAAACCGATGCCCATACCCACGCCGTCCAGCGCCGAGGCAACCACCCCATGCTTGCAGGCAAACATCTCGGCACGGCCCAGGATGATGCAGTTTACTACAATCAGCGGCAGGTATACGCCCAGCGCGGTGTCCAGCGCGGGGGCATAGGCCTTGACCACCATCTGCACCACCGTAACAAAGGTGGCGATAATGGTGATGTAGCAGGGCAGATGGACCTTATCCGGGATGACCTTGCGCAGGGCCGAAATGACGATGTTGGAGCAGATCAGCACCACGGTGGCGGCCACCCCCATGCCGATGGCGTTGGAAACGGCGGTAGTTACGGCCAGGGTGGGGCAGGTGCCCAGCACCAGGCGCAGCACCGGGTTTTCCTTGATGATGCCGTTGGTGAGCACCGTGCCGAGGCTTGGCTTGTTCTGTGCCATTTATGCCACCTCCTTGAGTTGTTCGTAGCAGGCCAGCGCACTGTTTACCGCGCTGAGGGCCGCGTTGGTTGAGATGGTGGCGCCGGTAATGCCGTCCACCCCGTTTTCACCCTTGGCAACGCTGCCGCCCTGGCCGGCCAGGCTTGCCGCAAAATCGATGCCGGCCTGGTTGCCGTCCCACAGCTTCATGCCAAACCCGGCCGATTCGCTGTTTTGCATAAACTGTACGCTCACGATGCTGCCGTCCGGGCCGATGCCTACAACCACCGGCACGTCGCCGCCATAGCCGCGGCCGATGGCCCGCACCGCATAACCCGCGCCGTTGTTGGCCACGGCGGCCGAGGCGATGCCCTCGGTGGAAACCTGCGCGGTTACGTCGGTAAAGCTGTCGGCCTCAGGCAGCACCGCCTTGTACGCCTCGTTGGTGGCGGACTTTTCGGCCTCGGCAATGATGGGCGCAGTAGCGTTGTTGGTTACGGCCAGCAACGTGCTGGTAATCAGGCAGATCACCACAAGCACCACAATGGGCTTGGCAATGGTATCCCATGTTGCTTTGTTCATTTTTTGGCACCCTCCTTCGGCGGCTTGACATAGCCCAAGGGGACCTGACGGGTCAGGTCATTGATGTAGGGCACAAACAGGTTCATCAGCAGGATGGCAAACGAGACGCCCTCGGCCATGTTGCCCCAGAACCGGATGGCGCAGGTGATAATGCCCAGCCCAAGGCCAAAAGCAATCTTGCCCTTGAGGGTGAAGGGGCTGGTAACATAGTCGGTGGCCATAAATACCGCGCCGAACAAAAGGCCGCCGCTCAAAATCTGGGCCAGCACCGGCTGGCCGCACAAAAGGCCCATCACCGCCACCGTGCCCACATAAGCCACCGGGATGGCGCAACTGATGGTTTTGGTAAATACCAGCCAGGCAAACCCAATCAGGATGGCGAGGCTGCAGGTCTCGCCCAAAACGCCGCCGTGCACCCCCAGAAACAGCTCCATCAGCGGCAGGTTTTCCAGGTTGCCGGTGCCCAGGGGGGTCGCGCCGGTCAGGGCGTCCACCGCCGCGGCGGGGTAGGTCCAATCGGTCATGCGGGCGCTGAAGCCCAAAAACAGCACGATGCGGCCCACCAGGGCGGGGTTTGCAAAATTGGAGCCAAGCCCGCCGAACAACTGCTTTACCAGCACAATGGCCACAAACGCGCCCACCAGCGGGATCCAGATCACCTGGGGCTTTGCCATGCTTACCGGCAGGTTGAGGGCCAGGATGATGCCGGTGACCACGGCCGAGAGGTCGCTTACCGGGTTTGGCTTTTTCATTACCATACAATATAAGTACTCAAACACTACGCAGGCTGCGGTGGTAACGGCCACCAGCACCAGCGCCTGCCAGCCAAAGATGATGGCGCTGGCAATCACGCAGGGGATCAGCGAGATCACTACGTTGCCCATCAGCCCGCGGGTGGTTGCCTTGTCGGTGATATGGGGAGACGCAGTAACGATCAAACGGTTTTCCATTACTTTTTCCCTCCCGTTCTTTGAAATGCCTTGGCAAGGCTCATGGTCTGGGTTACCGGGCGTTTGGCAGGGCAGACAAAGGTGCAGGTGCCGCACAACACGCACAGCCCCAGGTTGAGCTTGTTCAGCGCGTCAAGGTCGCGCCGGGTATAAGCGCCCGCAATCTGCACCGGCGCAAGGCCCATGGGGCAGCCGTTGATGCAGCGGCCGCAGCGGATGCAGGGGCCGGGCTCGGGCAGGTCGGCCTTTTCCTTGCTGAAGAGCAACAGGCCATTGTTCTGCTTGAGCAGCGGGAAGGACAAATCGGCCATTGCGGTGCCCATCATCGGGCCGCCGCACAGCACCTTGCCTAAGGTGACGCCCTCTTTGACGCCGCCCGCAAATTCAATGATCTCCTCCAGCGGGGTGCCGATGAGTGCCTCGACGTTTTGGGGCTTGGCCGCCGCGTCGCCGTCTACCGTGACCCGTTTGGAGATCAGCGGCATGCCGGTTTTCAGGAACTTGCCAAGGGTTGAGACGCTGGTCACGTTCATCACAATGACCCCCACGTCGGCCGGCAGGCCCGGGCGGGGCTTTTCGCCGTACACCATCTCGGGCACCTCACGCCCAGTGGTGTTCTCGATGAGGTTTTTTTCGGCGCCCTGCGGGTAGCGGCTGGGCAAGGGCTTTACCGAAATGCCCTTGGAGCCCTGCACAAGGCTGGCCATTAAATCGATGCATTCGGGCTTGTTGCGCTCGATGCCAATGACGCAGTTTGGAATTTCCAGGTATTTCATCACGGCCTCGATGCCGCTCATTACCGTTTCGCTGCACTCCATAAACTCGCGGGTGTCGGGGGTGAGATAGGGCTCGCACTCGGCGCCGTTGATCACCAGCGTGTCCACCTTGGTGGCCGGGCTCAGCTTAACTGCGGCAGGGAAGCCCGCGCCGCCCAGGCCCACCAGGCCGCAGTCCTGTACCGCCTTGATAAAGCTGGCCTTGTCGGTAACCACCGGCGGCTGGACGGCCGGGTCGGGCGTCTGCGCGCCGTCCGGCGTGATCACCACCGCCTGTACACGCTGGCCGGTAGGGTAGGTTACCATCTCGATACCGGCTACCGTGCCGGACACGCCCGAGTAGATATTGGCGCTCACAAAACCGCCGGCCTGCCCCACCAGGCTGCCAACCTGTACAGTATCGCCCTTTTTTACCACGGGCTGGCAGGGTGCGCCAATATGCTGCGACATGGGAAGGATGAGCTTGGACGGCACCGGCATGGTTACCGTAGCCATGCCCGCCGTGACCTTCTCATGGGGTACGCCGGCTCCAAGGGCCGAGCGTTTCAGCTTCTTGAACATGGATTGAACGATCCCCCATTTCCATAAACTTTGGGCAGCGCCGCGCCGCGCTCTGCCGCGAAAAAATAAACGCGCAGCTTTTGCTGCCCATACATACATATTCTATAACATCTTGCCTTACACAGTCAACCGTGGATCACAGGAAAAAGCCTCTGTTTTGACAAAAAATGCCCGGGGCGTCCCCCAAAATTTCGAAACGGCAAACAAAAGGGCAATGCGCGGGGGCCGGTTTGCACAAGCCGGCCGGGTGTGGTATACTATAAACAAAACAAGCCGGGCCGCGCCGCAGGGATGAGCCGCATGCCGGGCCGGCGGATCTCTTTTTTGACCGAAAGGATGGGTGGCCCCAATGAAACTGCTTGTAAAACTGCTTGCGGTAATTGCCGCACTGTCGGCTGTGGCTGCGGCCGTCGCGCTGCTGCTGGAAAAGGAGCAGCGCCCGGAATACATCTCCATCTATAACCACGACGAGGACGAAATCCCGTTTTAACCGCCACCGTAGGGCAAGCCCGGGGTGGCAGAGCAAAAAAGGGCCCTGCGCCGCAAAAGCGCAGGGCCCTTTTTTGCATATTTTTGGCATATGGCTGCATAAAGCCGGCTTGCGGTGCGGGTTATCCCCGGCCTTTTCATAAGGCCGCCGCATACCCCGCTGCATCGAAAGGGCGCTTACAGCTCGAGTGCCTGGAGCCGGCTGAGGGCCAGGATATAGATTTTAAGCGCCTGGAGCAGGGCATGTATTTCTGCCCCCTCGTTTGCTCCGTGCATCGGGCCGGCAAAGCCGGGCAAAGCCAGGCCCTGCCGCTCGGGGCCAAAGCTCACCGCGAGCGGGAAATGCCGTGCATAGGTGCCGCCGCCCATCGTAAAGGGCTTGGCGCTTTCGCCGGTTACCTCGTTGTAGGTATCGATGAGGGTGCGGATGGGCGCGGTGTCCGGCTCGATATAAAAGGGGACGTTTGTATGGACGTCCTCCACCGTCATGGCGCTGCCGGCCGCCGCGGCCAGCCGGCGGGTGAGGGTGTCGGCGTTGGTGTTGGTGGGATAGCGGCTGTCCACCGATTGGATGATCCGGCCGCCTTCCGTCCGGATGGTGCCGCCAATGATGGTGAGGGGCGAAAAACGCCCGTCGTCCGCCGCGATCCCCAGGGCGCTGCCGTCGGTAGCGGCGTGCAGCTTTTGCAATACGGCCAGGCAGGCCCGTTCGGCCTCGTTGCCAATGCCGTTTTCCAGCAGATAGTTGACCACCAGCCCAATGGCGTTTACCGTGCCCTCGGGCATGGCGGCGTGGCCGGCCTTGCCGTGGCCGGATACCCGCACCGCCCCCCCCTCGGCCGAAAGGGTGATGCCGGGGGCCGGCTGCAGGGCGGCAAGGTCAGCCCTTACCAGGGCGCTGGCCTCGTCCGGCACCGCGTTGGGGGCAACGCCGCCCGCAAAGCCCAAAATATCCCCGGCGCACACCGGGCTTACAAGGTTTGCACCGTAATGCCCTTTTTCGCCGTTGCACACCGGGAACTCGGCGTCCGGCGAAAAGCAAAAAGCCGGGGCGGGGTAGTGCCCAAGATAGTAGTCTACATCGGCCATGCCGGTTTCCTCATTTGTGCCCAGCAGCGCCCGCACGCCATAGCGCAGCGGCAGGCCCTGTTCCTGTAAAAAGCGCAGCGCGTACAGGCACAAGACGGTGGGGCCCTTGTCGTCGGCGACACCGCGGCCCAAAATCCAGCCCTCCCGCTCGCGCATCACAAAGGGGTCGGCGTCCCAGCCATTTCCGGCAGGCACTACGTCCAGATGGGTAATGGTGGCGATGTAGCTGCCCGGCTCGGCGCCCGGCAGCTCGGCCCAGCCGATCTTATCCTCACAGTTGTGCACGGCAAGGCCCAGCTCGCCCGCGATTTCGAGCGCCTTTTTAAGCGCTGCTTTCGGCCCGGCGCCAAAGGGCGCGCCGGGCGCGGGCTCGCCCTGGACGCTGGGTACCGCAACCAGCCGCCCAATGTCCCGCAGGATATTTTGTTTGTTTTGCGCAATAAATGCATCGATTGCCTGTTCCCACTGCTGCATGGCAGATCATACCCCTTCCCTGGCGGCGCGGCCGCTCAAACGTATTTTGCCGGTGCGGGCCCTGTAGATGTACAGCGTCAACAGGGCTGTCGGCAGCTTCGCCGGCCTGCCCCCATAAAGACAGGCCGGGCCTCATAAAATGGCGGCAGAATGCCGGCCCTTGCGGTTCCATTATACCCGATTGCTAAGCTCGCCCATCGCCCCGAGAGGCTCGCGTATTTATGCCGCTAAGCCCGGCCTTGCCAATCGGGCATAGCATACCATGAACGCGCAGCGCGAATGGTATAATTGGGCGGTTTCGCCGGTTGCCCCGCGAGGGGCGAGGCGAACGCCATAAGATAGGGTATAATAGCCGCTTTGCGGCTATTATACCACTGCGGTACATTTTTTGCTATACTTATAATAGGTTGGCCATCGCCTGATCTAAGGATGCAGGCCAATTATAAAAAAGAAAGGGGTGGCGGCATGCGTTCATCGGGGATCGGCCCCAAAGCCTCCAAACCTCCCCGGCGGCCTATGGGCGCTGTGCGCAAAAATCTGTTGTTTGCAGCGGCGATGCTGGCGGCGCTGGCATTGCTGAGCCTGCGGGCCCTGCGGCCCCGCGGGGCGGGCGTGTATGCGGTGCTCACGGTGGGCGAGGGTGACGCCCAGGCCGAAACCATACTGCCGCTGGATGAAAACGCCCGGTACGATCTTGCCGCAGTGGGCTATACCATCCATCTTGAGGTGGCAGACGGGCGGGTCCGGTTTGTGGATTCCCCTTGCCCGGACCATACCTGCGAGGGCTTTGGCTGGCTCTCGGCTGAGGGAGACTGGGCCGCCTGCCTGCCCGCTCGTGCGGCTCTGCGGGTGGAGCCGGCGGGATAAGCCGGCCGGGCGGCCATGCATTCTGCCGCCCCTCAAGCAAAAAGGGGCAAGCAAAAACGCCCCGGCGCGTATGGCAGGGGCGTAACCGGCCCGCGCCAGGGGTCAGTCTTCGGTAAACTCAAACAGGTCCTCCACCGTCTGGTGAAAGACCTTGCAAATATCCATCGCCAGTTTGAGCGACGGGTTGTACCTCCCGTTTTCCAGGTGGACGATGGTCTCACGCCTTGCGTGTACCAGCTCGGCCAGCTCGCTCTGCTTGAGGCCGGCCTGCTCCCGGTATTGCCGGATCTTGGTTTTAAGGGCCATGTCACGCTCCCTTGCCGTCCTCCTGTCCCGGAAAGCGGCTTTTTGAACCGCCTTAAGGGCCGGCGCGGGGCTCTGTTAAACCCCCTTGCTGTCCATGGCACAGAACAGGATGAACCGTATTACGGCCAGTGCAAAGACCATCCAGACCAGCGCATAGCCCATCGCCGGGCCGCCCAGGGCTCCCACCGCGCCCGCAAAGGCGACGACGATGACGGCGGCGGTCATAAGCCTAAGGCCAAGGGTATTTGCGCGCCGCAGGTTCTGGATGGCAAGCTCGTCCTTTTGCTCCTTGTTGTAGCGGCGGATACGCCCCGCCTGCAAAAGAAAAAACACAACGGTAAAAATGCAAACCCCGTTCTGGACCGTTTCATAATAAGGCCGCCAATCCCGCCTTGCCCACATCCAATAATATAAGATGAGCAGCAGCGCATAGACGATCCGGGTGCCTACAAGCTCCTTCAGGGTAACCTTCGCTTTCATTCTGCGCGCCTCCGTGTGATATATTTATAACTTAACGGTGTTGCAAATATACCACTTTGCACCGACCCTGTCAAGAGGGGATGTGAATTTTTTTTAACTTGGCAGCGGGCGGGGACAGGGGGCACAGCAAGCCCAAAAAGGGGCGCCGGCCCAAGCGGCGGCTTGCAGGCCTACAATGCCGCCAACGCTGCCGCATTGGCAAAGGCGCCGGCCTTGTGGAGCCTGCCCTTATCGTAGCATAAGGCGCCGGGATATGCAAGGCGGCAGGGAGTGCAGGAATGCCCGCCAAAAGGGCCCTGGGCCCGCCGCCCAGGCGGGGCGAAGGGTATCCCGCGCCCGGGCAGCCCCGGGTGTGCCAAAACGCCGGGCTTTTTTGGGCCGGGGGCGCATATCCTTGTTACAGGAAGCGCGCCGCGCCTGCGGCGGCATCCCAAAAGAACCTGCGCAACGGCAGGCAACGGGCCGTATAAACGCCTGGCGGACGCGGCGTTTGGCAGGGCCACAGGCAAAAAGGGGAGGCGTGGCGGCATGGATACGGCGGGATGGTTTGCGCTGGCCGGCGGGGTGGGGCTGTTTTTGTACGGCCTGCAGTTGATGGCCGAGGGCATGGAGGCTGCGGCGGCCGGGCCGCTGCGGGGCATGGTAACAAACCTTGTGCGCAGCGTGCCGCGGGGCATTTTGGTGGGGGCCGCCATCACCGGGGTGGTGCAGAGCAGCGCGGCGGTCACCCTGCTGGCCATCAGCCTGGCCGGCTCGGGGCTGATCCCGTTGGCCGGGGCGGCCGGCGTAGTGATGGGGGCCAACATCGGCACTACGGTTACCGCGCAGTTGCTGCGGTTTTCCGGTGCGGGTGCGGCGGCCCTGCCGGCCCTGCTGGCCCAGGGCTGCTGCCTGGCCGGTGCGGCCGTAACCTTATTTTGCCGCAAGGGGCCGCTGCGCGCAGTGGGGCAGGCGGTACTGGGCTTTGGCCTTTTGTTCAGCGGGCTAGGCGGGGTGCGCAGCGCGGCCGCGCCTTTGGGGCAGAGCCCCGCGTTTATCCGCATGCTGTCCGGCCTGCGGCATCCGCTGCCGGGGGTGGCGGCAGGGGCGGTATCCAGCATGCTGCTGCAATCCTCCAGCGCGGCGGTAGGGCTTTTGCAGGCCCTGGCTGCCACCGGCGCGGTGCACTGGGGGCTTGCGGTACCGGTGGTGCTGGGCCAGAACCTGGGCGCATGCGCCACCCCGCTGCTGGCCGCCCGCGCGGGCGGCGCCGGGGCCGGGCGGCAGTGCGCGCGGTTCCATCTGCTGTTTAACCTGCTGGGGGGGCTTGCCTGCCTGGGCCTGATGGGGGCGGCCGGCCTGCTGGGGCTGGGCGATATGCTTTTGCGGCCGGCAGACCCCGGCGGCATCGCAAACTTCCACACCCTGTTTAACCTGGTTACCACCCTTGCCCTTGCCCCCGCCGCCCGGCCGCTGCTGGCCCTGGCCGGGGCCGGGCTGGAGCCGGCCCCGGTGCGGCGGGGCGCGGCAAAACATGGCCCTGCGGGGCAAACCGCCAACGGGTAAAAGGGACGCCGTGTGTGCGTCCGGCTGCAAGGGGGCTCAGCCCGGCGCGCCGGGCTCAAAAAGGGATTTTTGATAATCCTTTACAAAGTACCGGATGTTTGTGCGCCCCTTTTGCAAAATGGTGTGCCCCTCGGCCTCAAGCCTTGCCCGCTGTGCCTCGATACCGCCGGGGTATTTGGGGTTGAGCTCGCCGTTTGCCTTCAGGGTGCGCCACCAGGGGGTCTCGTCCTGCTGCCGCTGCTCGCTGGCCCAGGCCGCAATCGAAACAAATACCCCGGCAGTGATCGGCTCGGTAAAATCCGCGCCGGCAGCCCTGGCAAACTGTGCCCGGAGCGCTCCTACCGTGGTAAGCCTGCCAAAGGGCACCCGGCGCATGGCCTGGTCGTATGCGATGGGCGGGGCAAAATACATCCGGCTGCCGCCGTACTTCTGGATGCTGGCCGGGTCGGTAATGACCTGGGTCTTGGGCATGTCCTTGCTGTTTTGCAGCATTGCGTTAAAATCCTTGCTTTGCTCGTTTGCCATCTGCGCGGCCTCCTTTGAAAAACCTCCCTTTTTGGAAAGCTGCCCCCGCCCTATGCATTTTGAAACAGGGCGTACATCCCTGTGCAAGCCGGGTCATCGTTGGTTTAACCGGTTTGATAAACGGGAAACGGTCAGCAAATGACCTTGTAACGTAATCGGAGATACGAGTTGTCCAAAACCACGCATTCCTGAAGCTTCAACACACCCAATTTTGACAGCTCACTCTCTGACAGCAGGGATTTCCCGTCTATCAGGGTAGGCGTGTCCTTGCCTCCGATTAATACAGGCGCCACGATAATATCCAGATAGTCTATCAGCTTTTCGCGCAGGAAAAGCCCGTTTAATGTGCCGCCGGTTTGTATCGTTATCCTTTCGCAATGATACTCTGATTTGAGTTTTGCAAGGGCCGCCCTCAGCGACAGCTCGTTTTGATACAGGATGTGGAGGTGATCGTCTTGTATTTCGAATGCCGGATGCTTTTTGTTGGAGGTAACCAACACAAATTGCTTTGATAAGGCGCAAAGATAACGGATGCCATGCTGCTTTAGGTGCTTATTGTCGATGACAACAAAGGATACGGGCGTCCGATCTGGCATTCCGGCCGTGTTAACCCCAATTTTGGCCTGTACCCTCCCGGAATTAAGCGACCATAAATCGGTGGCCTTTTCTATTTCGTAATATTGATGCAGGCCCTCTTTCACTCCTGCAATAGTTGGAAAGTCCTTATCTACGTCTAAATGATCCGATGCACCAGGGCTGATTTTGCCATCAACAGACATCAGCATAAACAATGTCGTAACGGGCCTGTCCATTTTGTTCCTCCGGCTGCCGGTTTGTATATTTGCTGGTAAAATCCTTATAGGCCGTTTACAGGGAGTACGAGGACACGGCGGGAGGCAGGAACCCGCCGGGAACCCGGGCCTGTAGGTAAAAATGCCGCCGTACGGGATGGGCTTTCCTTGTGCGGCAGCGCTTTGATATTTGGATGATACACCCTTTTGGCCGGGGGCGCAATGAGACGGTAAATATTTTCCTGCGCGCAGGGACCCCGCCGGGCTCGCGTCAGCCCCTTGGCGGGGTATCGGCACCGGCGGCTGCGGCCTTGCGGGCCGGCTTTTTGGCGGCCCGGCCCCGCAAAAGAAGGCTCGCCCCTTGTATTGCCGTTAAAAGCCCTATGAGGGCAAAGGCCACAGCCGCGCCCGCTGCGGCCGGCGCGGCATTTTGCAGCGCCCGGGCGGCGTACCGCCCAAGGCTTAGCCAGCCCGCGCACAGCAGCGCCGCCGCAAGGGGGCAGAGCCGGCCGCTTTTACGCCCGGCCTGCCGGTGGGCCGCCAGCGCCAGCAGGAGGGCGAGGCCGCTCAAAAGCCAGCCCAGCCCGTCTAAAAGGGGCAGCAGGGCGCCCGGCTCCTGCGCCAAAAAAAGGGCGGGAAGCACGGTAAGCAGGCTGGCGGCCGGCCGGCTGCGCAGCAGCTTGCGCCAGGGGGCCAGCTTTTGGCCCGGCAGGCTGGCCGAGCCAAAAAAGCCCTGTAAGGCGCTGCGCCCCGCGGCAGCGGCCGCGTCCAGCAGGCAGAGGGCCGGTACGGCCGCCGCCATGTATAAAAGCATTGCTGCCGGGCCGGCCGGCAGCCCGCGCCGGGCAAGCTGCGCTGCAAGGGCGGCGGCATACCCGGCCGCGCCCTCAGGCAGGCCAGCCGGCCCGGCGCAGCGCACCGCAAGGGCGGCCGCGGCCAGCAGCCCGATCCCCAGCATGCCGCCAAAGCCTACCATAAACACCGCCCGCTCCTGCCGGGGGGCGGGGTGGGTTCCGGCGCCGAAATCCGCCGGGTGTACAAGGTTGTTGGCCGTGCAGCCGGCCGCCACGGCCTGCAGCCCGGCCGCCGTGCCTCCGCCTGCCGCAAACAAAAGGGCCCAAAAGCTGTTTGGGGCAAAGGGAGGCGCTGCGGATACGGCCGGCTGTGGTACAGGCAGCCCGGCTATAGGCCAGGCCGCAAGCCCGGCCGTAAAAAACCCTGCGGCAAGGCAAACCAGCAAGAGCTGCCCGCAGAGGGCCGCGCGCGGCCGGGCGAGCACCCAGGAGGGGGCAGCCGCCGCGCAAAAGGCCGAAAACAGCACCAGCAGCCGCAGCAGCCCGGCCGGCAGGGCGATGGGGCAAAGCAGCCCCGCAAGCAGGGCGGCCGCCAGCATCCCGGCCGCCAGCAGCGAGCGCACCCCGCGCCGCAGCCCCGCATACTGCAAAACCACCCCAAGGGTCACCGCCTCACAGCTCACCAGCACGGCGGCCATGGCCGCACCGGCCCCCGCCGCGCCAGGAAAGCCAGCTCCGCCAAGCGGCCCGGCGCTTTGCAGCGCGGCAGCCGCCCGGCCGCCCAACACCGCAAGCGCCAGCACGCTAAAGGCCCAGGCCAAGAGCAACAGCAGCCGCCAGAGTAGCTGCCCGCCCATAAGCCCGGCAAGGCCCTCCGGCGCAGCCCGCCCGCTGCACACCGAGGCGCGCAGCACGGCATAATCCCGCACGGGGGCCAGCAAAACCCAGACGGCCAGCAGCCAGAGCAGCGCGGCGGCCCAGCCGCCTCCAGCCGCGCCGGCCGGCCAGAGCAGCCAGAGCCCTCCGGCCCCGGCCGCGATGCGGATCAGCAGCATCCAGCCGGTACCGCCCGGCCAGATGCCGGCGGCGGCCTCCGGGGCACGCAGGTCCCGCAGGGCGGCACGCCTGCTGTGCCCCTTGCCCCACCAGCGGCCGCCCCAGCTACCGGCCAGCGGCCGCCCGATCAAAAACCAGCTTGCCGGCAGCATCAGCAGCGCTGCCGCAAGCACCCAAACGCCGCTCATGCCGGCTGTACCCTTTTGCCGCCCTCGCCGCAGGGCAGCCCGGTGGTATAGCTGGCCGAGCCCAGCAGACCGTATAGCTGGTCGGCCCGCACCTTGCCGGCCCAGTAGCCCTCGGCCGCCAGCATGTAAGCGGCCGAACGGCGCTGCGCATGCTCCAGCAAAGCGTCCAGTCCGTCGGTGTGGGCCTCGCCGGTAAAGGGGTCCCGCCAGGTGTCGGGCAGCTTTTTTTTGTCCTTTTTGGAGGCTCCGCGCAGCCGCGCGGGGGTCACGTGCCCGGTAATTGTGCCCCGCCCGCCAAACAGCGGCTCAACCAGCCAATACATGCTGCGCTTGATCTTCCAGCGGGAAATAAAGAGGCTGCGCAGCCGCCAGGTATGATGGAAGGCGTCGGCCAACGCCTCACGGCTTATCATAACGCCGTAGGCGTCCCACGCTGCCTTTTGCAGCAACGCCCCGATCATGGCCAGGCGCGCGCCCAAAATGCGGGGGCAGCCCTCGGCGGGGGGCACCGCAGCGTCGCCGGTGTCCTGCTTGTGTAGGGCGCTGTCCAGCCCGATCTCAAAATAGGCGTGCCCGCCCCTGCGGGCGTACAGCCCGCCCGGCAGGGTGAGCATTTCCACATAGGGGTGCAGGGTACAGTCGGTGGCATAGTGGCATAAAAACCCCAGCACATAGCTGCGCTCGGCCGGCGAGACGGCGCGTTCAATGAGGCTGCGCAGCACCGCGCCGGTAGCCTGCTCGTGCATCCGCGCGCCCAGCGCGGGCAGGTTGACCCCGCGCTTTTCGGCCCTGCGCCAGGCGCGGTAGCAAAACAGCATGTCCGGGCCGTTGGCGCCGGCCGCAAAGGCGGCCGGGTCGGCAACGGCCAGCCGGGCCATCCTGGCGGCGGCGCGGGCGGTGCGCAGGTGGGTATAGGCTTCGGGCATGGCAAAGCTCCTCCCCGATGGTTTTGTTGGCGTAAAAACAGGCAAAAGGCGCCCCGGATGCGCCCCCGCTTTGGGGCCGCGCCCGGCACGCCTTTATTTTACACGTTTTTTCAAAACTTTACAACATCCGCCCGCGGGGTCGGATGCAAGCCCCGCGCCCGGCGGTCACTGCCCGCTTTGCTTATCCAAAAACCTCGGCAGCACAAAGAAGTACAGCCCGCCCCCGATAAAAAAGATCACCAGCAGGCTTAAAATGCCCCAGGGCGCGGCGGCCGCGTCCACGGCGGCCAGCCGCCCGGCGTCGGCCGTGGCGCGGGTAAGGCCCTGGGCCCGCAGCATCACGTCGCCTGCAAGGGCGCTGGTAAGGGCCACCAGCGCCGGCCCGATGATGGCGCTGAACTTGCCAAAAATATCGTAAAAGCCAAAAAACTCGCCGCTGCGGGCCTTGTCCGGGATCATCTTGCCAAACATGCTGCGGCTCAGCGCCTGGATGCCGCCCTGGCTGGTGGCCACCAGCACCGCCATCACCCAGAACTGCCAGACATGCCGCAAAAAGAAGCCGAACACCGTGACCCCCATATACACGCAGATGCCCGCCCCCACCATGGCCCGGGCCCCAAACCGCTCGCTGAGCCGGATATAGAGCAAACAGAAGGGCAGCCCCAGCACCTGCACCAGCAAAAGGGCCAGCATCATGCTGGTGGAATCCAGCCCCAGGGTGCTGCCGTAGCTGGTGGACATGTGGATGATGGTGTTGACCCCGTCGATATAAAAGAAGTAGGCGATCAGGTAAACAAACATCGCCTTGTGCCGCACGATCTCGCGCACGGTGGCCCCGATGCCGCGCAGCGCGTCCCCCACGGCCCCCTTTTCGCGCGCGACAAAGCTTGTCTGCCGCACGTTTTTGAACATCGGGATGCTGAACACCAGCCACCACACGGCGGTAAAGCCAAAGATAAAGGTCAGGCAGAAGAGCATATCAACGCCCACCAGGTTCATCACCAAAAAGATCACCAGCGGCACGGTGGACCCCCCGATGTACCCCAGGCCGTAGCCCATGGTCGAGACCTTGTCCATCCGCTCGGGGGTGGTCACGTCGTTCAAAAAGCTGTCGTAATAAAGGTTGGCCCCCGCAAACCCAATGGTGGACAGGATGTACAGCGCCAGCACCGCCAGCCCCACCCGCTCGGCCGCGCCGGGGGTCACAAAGTCCATCATGGGGGTAAAGCTAAGCCCGATGCAGCTTGCGGCCCCCACCAGCAAAAAGCCGGTGAACAGCTTTTTGCGCCAGCCCTCAAAATCGCCAAACACCCCCAGCACCGGCGCGGCCAGGGCCACAATGGCCATGGCGATGCTGGTGGCGTAGCCCCAGGTGGTCATGCCGGAGGCGGAATCCGCCATATAGCCGGCCACCGTGTTGTAAAAGATGGGCAGGATGGTCACCACGATCACCGAATGGGCGCTGTTGGCCCAGTCGTACATCATCCAGCTGGCCTCCTGTTTGGTATACCCCTTAAGCAGTTTCATGCCAACACCTCGTATTCCGCCCGCCTTTGCGGCAGGCTGGTATCAGTGTAGCACATTTTTGCCGTTTTACACAAGCCGCTGGCGGTCAATGGGGCAGCTGCTGCAAAAATTTTTGCAAAAACCGCCGGCTGGCCGCCCCGGCCGCCCACACGGCCAGCCCGGTGGGCAGCAGCACCCAGCCCGCCGCGGTGCAAAAGCGGTCGAACAGGGCCCCGTACAAAAGCTGGCCCAGCGGCTGGGCGCAGAGCGAAAGGGTGTACACGCAGGCCATCACCCGGCCCATCAGCTGCTGGGGGGTGCAGGCCTGGATGGCGGCCAGGGCACAGATGGAAAAAACAGTGCAGCCCGTTTGGCAGCAAAACAGGGCCGCCACCAGCACCCCGTACCGCGCCGGCCGGCCCAGCGGCAGCAAAAAGGCAAGGCCGATCAGCACAAGGCAGCCCCCGGCGGCCGCCAGGATGTCTGCCAGCCGCCGGCTTTGGGCCTTTTGGCCGGCCCGGCCCGCCAGCGCCCCGCCCAAAAT
>CAJTSP010000004.1:35429-48142 GCA_910578965.1 uncultured Oscillospiraceae bacterium | reverse complement strand
GGCTGGGCCTCCCGATTGCGCAGGGAATCCTTACGGCCATGGGCGGGTTTATCCATTTTAGCAACGGCGCCGGCAAGGAACAGCAAGGCCTGCATGCCCACATCGTGATCCCGCAGGGGGTTGCGGACGAGCAGCCCTGCATCGCGCTGAGCCACCCGGAGCAGCTCTGCGTTGCCTGCTATTTCAAGCCGGAAAAATACGCCCGCGACGAGGTGCGCGGCTATTATGACGGGCTGATCGCGCATCTGGTGGGAGGATTGGGCCTGGAAGGCTACCAGGCGCACAATTTTGAAAGCCTGCTCAAGCTGCAGCGCAGCCATAAGCTGACCCATATTTTCATCGCCCAGGCCGAATACCTCGAAAACAGGCCCTATTACGAGGAGCTGGCCGAACTGCTGCGGGTGGTTGTAATTGCCGACAAGGGCTTTGTGCTGGACGCTAAAAGCCGGCTGCTGGTGGTTCACAAACCTTTTTCGGCGCTGTCGGTTGCCAACCTTCTCAACGGCGAAACCGGCGAGCGCAGGTTTGCCGAGGCGCAGGCCGCAGGCCGCAAGCCGTTTACCTGCGTGGGAGTACGCGCCTTGGCGGTGGACGACGAGGAAATGAACTTAGTAGTGGCCAAGGGGGTGCTGGGCAGCTATGGCCTGGCCGTGGATACCTGCCTGAGCGGGCGTGAAGCCATTTCCATGTGCGGCAGCACCGCCTATGATATCATCTTTTTGGACCACATGATGCCCGGGTTTGACGGGGTGGAGACCCTCAAAAAAATCCGTGAGTTGCGGGGCGGCCGGTATCAGGACCTGCCGATCGTTGCGCTGACAGCCAACACGGTCAGCGGGGCAAGGGAAATGTTCCGCAGCGAGGGCTTTACCGAGTTTGTCCCCAAGCCCATTGAGCGTATGGTGCTCGAGCGGGTGCTGCGCAAGGTGCTGCCCAAGGACTGCATCCGCTATACCGGCAGGCACGGCAGCGCCGGCACGCCCTTGGAGCCTGCTCCAAAGGCGCCCCCGGCCGGGCAGCAGCCCGCCCAAAGCGCCGAGGCGCCTGCCGCGGTGGAGGAGGCCTCTTTTGCGCTTCCTGCCGCGGTGGAGGAAGCCTCTTTTGCTTTTGCGCCCCCGGCCGGCCTGCCCTTTGAGCGGCTTGCCCATGCCGGAGTCAATACGGCGCTGGGGCTGGATTACTGCGCCGGCGACGAAAGCTTTTACCGGGATATGCTGCATGTGTTTTGCACCCAGGCAGACGAAAAGCGGGCCGAGATCGTATCCTATTACCAGAGCGAAAACTGGAAGGACTACGCCACCAAGGTACATGCGCTCAAAAGCACCTCGCTTACCATTGGCGCCGAGCAGCTATCCGCCCAGGCAAAGGAGCTGGAGTTGGCCGGAAAGAACGGCGATGTGGCGTTTATTCGGGCGCATCACGCCGCCCTGATGGAGGCCTACGAGGCGCTTTGCGCCGAGCTTGCCGGCCTGTAAGGCCCCTGCGCGGCGGCCGAAAATAGTATTGTGTTAAGGGGTGGAAGGACCCGTGTTCAAACGATGGCTTGCGATCATCACCGATCATCGGATCAGCCTGTATGAGAGGATGTTCCGTATTGTAACCGGCACCTGCATGGTTGCGATGGTTTTTACCATGCCCATGGGCCGGAACGGCTGGAACCTGCTGTTGCTGGCAGGGAGCCTTGTGGCGATTTTGGGGATTATGAAGCTTAGCATCCAAAAGCGGCGTGTCCATGCCGGGGCCACGGCCATTGTGACCTTGCTGCTGCTCTTGTTCCCGATCTGCTTTCTCACGGCGGGCGGGTTTTACAGCGGGGTGCCGGAGTGGTTTGTGCTCTGCTTTATCTATGTCTGCATTACCCTGCATGGCCGGCGGCGGCTGGTGTTTTTTGTACTGTGCATGCTGGAAACGCTGCTCTGCTATGGCCTGGCCTTTTATCATCCGGAGCTTGTGTCGAAAAATTCGTTGCAGCACAGCTTTTTTGATTCGGCGTTCTCGGTCGTTATGGTGGGGCTGCTGGTTTCCCTGCTGCTGATGTTTTTGAACCGCATGTATGAAGAGGAAAATGCCCTGACCCAGCAGCAAAAAAAGGAGATCGAGGAGCTTAACCAGGCTGAAAACCACTTTTTTTCGAGCATGAGCCACGAGATACGCACCCCCATCAATACCATCATCGGGCTCAACGAAATTATCCTGCGGGGGGATATCCCGGAGGATGTGGCCGAAAATGCGCGGAACATCCAGCGCGCCAGCCAGTTGCTGCTCACCCTCATCAACGACATCCTGGACCTGTCCAAGATCAAATCCGGCAAGATGGAGCTCATCAACACATCGTATGAGACTGGCGTACTCTTTTCTGAGATTGTCAATATGGTCTGGCTGCGGGCCAGGGAGAAGGGGCTGGAATTTAAGCTGCATGTGGACCCCTCCATCCCCAGCATGCTCTGCGGCGACGAGGTGCGTATCAAGCAGATCCTCATCAACCTGCTCAACAACGCCATCAAGTACACCAGCGAGGGCTCGGTGATTTTTTCGGTGCGGTGCGAGCGGCAGTCGATCAACCGGGTGCGGGTGTGGTACTCGGTAGAGGATACCGGCCAGGGGGTCAAAAAGGAAAATATCCCCTACCTGTTTAATGCTTTCCGAAGGGTGGACGAAGAAAAGAACCGCTACATCGAGGGTACCGGCCTGGGGCTGAGCATTGTGCGGCAGTTGGTGGAGCTGATGGGCGGCGAGATTACGGTCAACAGTGTTTATACCAAGGGCTCGCAGTTCATTGTTGCGCTGGACCAGGAAATCATCGACGAAAAAGAGCTGGGGCCTTTTACCCTGGCGCGGCATGCGCAGGCGGGCGCGGGCGAGGGGTACCGGCAGAGCTTTGAAGCGCCGGACGCGCATATCCTGGTGGTGGACGACAACGATATGAACCTGATGGTGGTGCGCAAGCTGCTGGCCCCCACCCGGATTCAGATTGATACGGCGTCCAGCGGGGCCGAGTGCCTGCGGCTCACCCAGAACTACCATTACGACTGTATCCTGATGGACCACAAGATGCCCGAGATGGACGGCATCGAGTGCCTGCATGCGCTGCGGGTACAGTCGGGCGGGTTGTGCCAGGATACGCCGACAGTGGCGCTCACGGCCAATGCGGGCAGTGACAACCAGCAGCTCTATCGCCGTGAGGGCTTCAGCGGGTATCTGGCAAAGCCGGTGAGCGGGGCGCTGCTGGAGGCGGCGGTGTTGAGCATCCTGCCCAAGGGGCTGGTGCATCGCAGCGAGGAGGCTCCGCAGGCCGAGGTCGAAAAGGATATTCTGATTTTTGAACATACCCCGCGGCGTACCCTGCTGGTTACCACCGACAGTGTCTGCGACCTGCCCGAGGCTCTGCTCCGGGAGTTTGGGATCCAGGTCTGCCCGTACTACATCTGTACCGAGGAGGGCCGCTTTCTGGATGGGCAGGAGCTGGCGCCGGACGAGCTGATGATGCACCTGATGGCGGGACGCAAGGGGGCCTCGCAGCCGCCGGACGTGGAGGACTACGAGCGGTTTTTTGCCGAAAAGCTGACCGAAGCGCAGAGCCTGGTACACATCACTATGGCAAAGCATGTCAGCGATGGGTACCGCAACGCACAGGAGGCGGCAAAATCGTTTGAAAATGTGACGGTGGTGGATTCGGGGCATCTGTCCAGCAGCCTGGGGCTTTCGGTACTCTGCGCGGCCTACCTGGCCGAGCACCATGCCGGCAAGCAGGAGGTTGTGGACGCGGTGCGGCGGATGGAGAAGTCGATCTCGTCTGCCTTTATCCTCAGCAGCACCGGGATGATGTGCCAGGCCGGGCGAATATCCAAACGGGTTCGGGTGCTCTGCGACGCGCTGCTGCTGCACCCGGTGCTGGTACTCAAAAAAAGCCGGATGGTGGTGGGCGGCATGGAGATGGGCGACTTTGCGCACGCGGCCAGGCGGTATGTGCGCAGAGCCCTAAAAGACCAGCGCAGTATCGATAAGCGTATTTTGTTTATCACCTATTCCGGCTTGGAAGAAAAGCGGCTGCAATACATCCAGGAGCTGGTACGTCAGCACTGCCCGTTTGAGCGGGTGTACCTGCAAAAGGCATCCTCGGCCATCTCCAGCAATTGCGGGAAGGGTGCGTTTGGCCTGCTGTTTATGCGTCGTACCGACGACTCGCTGGCCCTATTCCAGCCCCGTGCGCGGGACGGCGGCATGGCGCAGGGCTGAGCGGGCCTGCGCGGCGGGGTAGGGCTTACGGAATAAAACCGCTTCCGCGGCAGGATATTTTATCAAAAAAGGCGGCCCCCTCTGTTTGGAGGGGGCCGCCTCGGTCTGCCTTGGGGGCGCACGGCCCGCAAGAGAGTGTTCAAACCGTGGAGATATCGGCCGGCCGGGTGCGGGGGAGCAGTTTCTCAAGGCAACAGGACCCCTTCCCTGAAAGCCTTTCGAGACTCTCCCCCGCGCCCGGTTTGGGCCAACAAAAACCCTTGCAGTGGATACTCTCGCCCGCAAGATATTTCTTGTCTTTTCGCCCTGGGTACCTTATAATAAAATTATACAAACCGTGCAAGGCAACCAGGCAAAATGGCCTGATAAAGGAGGTGGGCAGACGGCTATGCAGAGCGAAAATATCATCGAGATGCTGCACATTACCAAGGAGTTTCCCGGTATCGTTGCCAACGACGATATTACCCTGCAGTTGCGGCGGGGGGAGATCCACGCCCTGCTGGGCGAAAACGGCGCCGGCAAATCGACCCTGATGAGCGTCTTGTTTGGCCTGTACCAGCCCGAAAAGGGCGAAATCCGCAAAAACGGCGAGCGGGTGCAGATCAACAACCCCAACGACGCCACGGCCCTGGGCATCGGCATGGTGCACCAGCACTTTAAGCTGGTGGACGTGTTTACCGTGCTGGACAACATCATCTTAGGGGCCGAAACCACCCGCATGGGCTTTTTGCAAAAAAAGGAGGCCCGGGCCAAGGTACAGGCGCTCAGTGAGCGGTACGGCCTCAGGGTGGACCTGGATGCCAAGGTCGAGGACATTACGGTGGGCATGCAGCAGCGGGTGGAAATCCTTAAGATGCTCTACCGTGACAACGAGATTCTGATCTTTGACGAGCCAACCGCCGTGCTCACCCCCCAGGAGATCGACGAGCTGATGGCCACCATGAAGGAGTTTGCCAGCGAGGGCAAAAGCATCCTTTTTATCTCGCACAAGCTCAACGAGATCATGGCGGTGGCCGACCGGGTCACCGTGCTGCGCAAGGGCAGGTACATCGGCACGGTCAACACCGCCGACACCGACAAGCAGGCCCTCTCCAACATGATGGTGGGCCGCCCGGTGCAGCTGGAGGTAAGCAAAACCCCCGCAAAGCCCGGCGGGGTGGTTTTAAGCGTAAAGGATTTTACCGTGCCCCGCAAGGGCCACAAGGCGGACGCGGTGCGCGGGGTAAGCCTGGAGGTGCGGGCCGGCGAGATCGTCTGCATCGCCGGCATCGACGGCAACGGCCAGACCGAGTTCATCCACGGGCTTACCGGCCTTGAAAAATCCAGCGGCGGCAGCGTTACCCTCTGCGGAAAGGACATCTCCCACGCCTCCATCCGCCAGCGGGGCGAATCCCTCAGCCATATCCCCGAGGACCGGCACAAGCACGGCCTGGTGCTGGATTTTACCCTGGAGCAGAACATGGTGCTGGAAACCTATAAAGAGCCGCGCTTTGCGCATTACGGCTTTGTGGACCAGGGCGCGGTGCGCGCCTACGCCGAAAAGCTGATCGGCCAGTACGACGTGCGCAGCGGCCAGGGCCCGCTTACGGTTGCCCGCAGCATGTCCGGCGGCAACCAGCAAAAGGCGATCATCGCCCGGGAGGTGGACCGCAACAAGCCGCTGATCGTGGCGGTGCAGCCCACCCGCGGGCTGGACGTGGGGGCCATCGAGTACATCCACAGTCAGCTGGTGGCCGAGCGGGACGCCGGCAAGGCGGTGCTGCTGGTCAGCCTCGAGCTGGACGAGGTCATGAGCCTTTCGGACCGCATCCTTGTGATGTACGAGGGCGAGATCGTGGGCGAGCTGATGCCGCAGGAAACTACCGTGCAGGAGCTGGGCCTTTATATGGCGGGCGCGCGGCGCAGCGGCGCGGCCGCGGCAAAGGGGGGTGACGGGGCATGAAAGAACAGTGGGACCGTTTGCTGCAAAAGGACGGCGCAAAAACCGTGCTTGCCTCCCTCGTCTCGATCCTCATCGGCCTTGGGGTGGGCAGTATCGTGGTGCTGCTGGTGGGGCTGGGCAACCCCGCCACCCTGGGCGCGTCCGGCGCCTGGGAGGGCATCCGCCTCATCTTTGGCGGGCTGTTCAGCACCGGGCGCAGCGCCGCCGGCCAGCTTACCTGGGGCTTTAACCCGGCCAGCATCGGCAACATGCTCTTTAGGGCCACCCCGCTCATCCTCACCGGGCTTTCGGTGTCGGTGGCCTTCAAAACCGGCCTGTTCAACATCGGCGCGCCGGGGCAGTACCTCATGGGCACCGCCGCCACCCTTGTCATCGCCCTGTCCATCCCGGCCGGCTCGATGCCCAAGTTTGTCATCTGGCTGCTGGCTTTTTTGGGCGGCATGCTGGCCGGCGCGCTCTGGGGCTGCATCCCGGGGCTTGTCAAGGCCTTCCTCAACATCAACGAAGTGCTGGCCTGCATCATGACCAACTGGATCGCCGCCAATCTGGTTACCTGGCTGTTTGACGGCAGCAGCTTCTGTAACACGGTGGAAAACACCAAAACCGGCTACATCTACAAAACCGCCTACGGCAAGGTAATGGCGGACGGCGGCTGGACCTACGCCGACGGCGCGGGGGTGCAAACCGCAAAATTGGGGCTGGACAAGCTCTTTCCCGGCTCGCAGGTCAATGGCGGCATCCTCATCGCCATCCTGCTGGCGGCCGGGGTGTATGTGCTTATGACCAAAACCACCTTGGGCTACGAGCTCAAGGCCTGCGGCAGCAACCGCCACGCCGCCCGGTATGCCGGCATCAACGATAAGCGCAACATCGTGCTGTCCATGGCCATCGCCGGCTCGCTCTCGGGCGCGGCGGCCGCGCTTTACTATCTGGCCGGCAATACCGAGTTCTTCTGGTCCACCTACCAGAGCCTGCCGGCCGCCGGCTTCAACGGCATCCCGGTGGCCCTGCTGGCCGCCAATAACCCCATCGGGGTCATCTTTACCGGCTGCTTTATGTCCATGCTCAACATCATCGGTTTGCAGATGACCAACCTCACCGCCTACAACGAGTTTATTACCGACGTCATCATCTCGGTCATCGTTTACCTCAGCGCCTTCTCGCTGCTCATCAAGCTCTGGCTGGGCGGCCGCAAAAAGCACGCCGCACCGGCCAGTGACGGGCCCGCGGCCGGCGCTGCGCCGGAGACGGACACTGCCGCGGCAGACGCGGCCCTGGAGCCGGTCCCGGCGGCGGATACAGCCGCTCCCACGCCCGCCGCCGGCGCAGCCCCGACGGCCGACGCTGAGCCCGCCGCAGCCCCCAAAGGAGGTGAGGACGCATGACCTTTTTGATCCAGCAAACCCTGATCTTTGCCGTGCCCCTCATGATCGTGGCGTTGGCCGGCGTTTTTGCCGAGCGCAGCGGCATCATCAACCTGGCGCTGGAGGGCATCATGATCTTTGGCGCCTTTGTGGGGGTTTATTTTATCCGCACGGTGCAGCAGTCCGGCGGGTTTATGGCCGCCAAAGAGGCAAACAACTGGCTGGCCCTGCAGGGCTTTATGCTGCTGGCCATGCTGGTAGCCGCCGTGCTGGGGGCCGTCTTTTCGCTGCTGCTCTCGTTTGCGTCGGTCAACCTCAAGGCCGACCAGACCATCGGCGGCACCGCCCTCAACCTCATGGCCCCGGCCCTGGTGCTCTTTTTGGTGCGCATCCTCGCTAACCAAAACACCCTGCAGATGGCCGAGGGGGATGCTGCCAGTTGGTTTATGCTGCGCAAAACCACCTTTGGCCTTGCCCGCAACGCCGAGGTGGGGTTCCTCTTTGATACCTTCCTCAACCGGGTCTACCTTGCCACCTACATCTGCCTTGTGCTGTTTGTGGTGCTCTCGGTGCTGCTGTATAAAACCCGGTTCGGCCTGCGGCTGCGCGCCTGCGGCGAAAACCCCCAGGCGGCTGATTCGCTGGGCATCAACGTCTACAAAATGCGGTACGCCGGCACCACCATCTCGGGCGCGCTGGCCGGCATGGGCGGCTTTGTGTACGCGCTTACCACCGCCAACTGTACCGCCAACGGCGACGTGGCCGGCTACGGCTTTCTGGCGCTGGCCGTGATGATTTTTGGCAACTGGAAGCCGCTCAACATTGCAGGCGCGGCGGTGCTGTTTGGGCTGTGCAAGTGCATTGCGGCGGCCTATTCCAGCATCGACATCAACGGCGACGGGGTGTTTATGCTGGCCGAGCTGGGTATCAGCGCGCATGTCTACCGCATGCTGCCCTATATCATCACCCTGTTGGTGCTGGCCTTTACCAGCAAAAAGAGCCGTGCGCCCAAGGCCGAGGGTATCCCCTACGACAAGGGGAGCCGCTGACCTGCGGCCTCTTTGGGCCGGGCATTGCTTGGCCGGCAGCCGCATGCTTGGGCCCGCCGGCCGCAGAGGGCAGGCCATCTGCCCGCTTAAAGGAGGTGCGCGCTGTGCGCATGTATGATATTATTGCCAAAAAACGGGACGGCGGGACACTGGACCGTGCCGAGCTGGAATTCGCAGTAAACGGGTTTGTGGCAGGCGAGGTGCCGGACTACCAGATGAGTGCTTTGCTGATGGCGATCTATCTGCGCGGCATGGCCGATACCGAAACTGCCGAGCTTACCGAGGTAATGGCCCGCTCGGGGGATATGGTGGATCTCTCGGCCATCGAAGGGATTAAGGTGGATAAGCATTCTACCGGCGGGGTGGGCGACAAGACCACCCTGGTCATCACCCCCATTGTGGCGGCCTGTGGGGTGCGCATTGCCAAGATGAGCGGCCGGGGCCTGGGGCACACCGGCGGCACGGTGGACAAGATGGAATCGGTGCCCGGCACCCGCACCAGCCTTGCTCGGGAGGAGTTTTTTGCCCAGGTCAACCGCATCGGCATCAGCGTTATCGGGCAGAGCGGCAACCTTGCCCCGGCCGACAAAAAGATGTATGCCCTGCGGGACGTTACCGCCACGGTGGGCTGCATCCCGCTGATTGCCTCCTCGATCATGAGCAAAAAGCTGGCCGCCGGTTCAGACTGCATCCTGCTGGACGTCAAGACCGGCAACGGCGCTTTTATGAAAACCCTGGAGGAATCCATCCGGCTTGCCCAGGCCATGGTGGCTATCGGGCAGCACCATGGCCGCAAAATAGCTGCCCTCATCACCGATATGGATACCCCGTTGGGCCTTGCCATTGGCAACAGCCTCGAGGTGGCCGAGTCGGCCGCAGTACTCAAGGGCTCCGGCCCGGCCGACCTCACCGAGGTGTGCTACCAGTTGGCCGCCAACATGCTGCTGCTGGCCGGCAAGGGCAGCCTTGCCCAGTGCCGTGCCATGGCCGAGCACGCGGTGGAGAGTGGCGCGGCTTTCCAGAAGCTCAAGGAGATGTTTGCGGCCCAGGGCGGCGATACCTCGGTGTTGGACGACCCTGCCCTTTTTGCCAGGGCAAAATACAGCCAAGTGGTGCCGGCCCCCCAAAGCGGATTTTTGTATGCCACCGACACCGAAAAGATCGGCAATGCCAGCGTGCTCCTGGGCGCGGGCCGGCTTAAAAAAGAGGACTCCATTGACTTTGCCGCCGGTATTGTTCTGCACAAAAAGGCGGGCGGCCGGGTACAGGCGGGCGAGCCGCTGGCAACCTTTTATGCCGAGGACGAGGCCCGGTTTGCCGCGGCCAAGGAAATGTTCCTTTCGGCCATCCGGTTTGCCGACAAGGCCCCCGAGCTGCCGCCGCTCGTGCTTGCGCGGGTCACCGCCGAAGGGGTTGAACGGTTTTGAAGCGGCCGCCGGCTAAGCGCCCGAGGCCGGTTTTTGCCCGGCGCCGGTAAAGCGGGCGGTGCAGGGGCGCTTATTTGCCTGCTGTGCCGCGAACAACCGGAAAACGCCTTGCCGCGTTGTCCGGCGTGCGCATAAAGCAAACCCCCGGCGGCCCTTTATGGGCTGCCGGGGGCGTTTTGTGCGGGGCGTTATTTTTCCTGTGCCAGGGCTTGGTACAGCTTCATCAATTCTGCCACGCATCTGCTCTCGGTGGTGGTTTTAACATCAAAGCCATAGGCGGCCATGACGGCGCGGTCGTTTTGCTGGTGCGCCTTGCGCAGCTCAGGCGGCATGGCCGGCTTGTCGTAAAGGTCGGCAAGGCTGGCGTCGGGGCACAGCGTGCGGGCGCCTAAAACGGCCTGCGCTGCTTTTTTGATGGCGGCCCTTTGCGGCCCAGTGGGGGACGGCCACGGGAAGTTGTTGTAAACAAATGGTATTGGACACTTTTTAGCCGCCCGCATCCACGCCATGCGGACATTTAAAATAAGAACGCCCAGATGACAAAGCGATATATCCGGTATAAACCGCACTGTGTTGCTGCAAATAACCTCGGTATCAGCATGGCCAATCGGTAGATACCGCCGCCGCTGGGAGAAAACCTCCGGTACGATCAAAAGGTTTCCCTGCGGCTGTTTGATTCCCATAAAACATGCGGGGTAATCTGCGCGGACCGGCGCCACTGCCAGCCTGCCGCAAACTGCTTTGCCGCCGCGCGCCGCCCTGCGCCGGCCATAGCGGTCCCCCCCTGTGAAAAAGCACCCCTCCGCCTTACTTCATCAGTTCACACACCGCCTGGGCATAGGCCACCGGGTCCTCGATGGGCAGCCCCTCGATGAGCAGCGCCTGGTTGTAGAGCAGGCTGGCGTACCGGTTCAGCTTGTCGGCGTCGCCGGCCTCGTTTGCGGCTTTGAGCACCTCAAACACCGGGTGGCTGCCGTTTACCTCCAGCACCTTCTCGCTCTTGGGGGCCGGGCCGTCGGGGTTGGGCATGGCGCTCAGCACCTTTTCCATCTCAATCGAGAGCGGTCCCTCGCTCGAGAGGCAGACCGGGTGGCTCTTGAGCCGGGTCGAGAGCCGCACTGCCTTCACCTTGCCCTCAAGAGCCTTTTCCATCGCCTCAAACAGCGGCTTGGCGGCCTCGCTCTCGGCCTCGGCGGCCTTCTTTTCCTCTTCGGATTCAAGCCCCAAATCGCCGCCGCTTACATTTTTAAATTCCTTTTCTTTATCTTTTTCGCCGTACTTGCGCAGGATCTGCAAGCAGAACTCATCCACATCCTCGGTGAGAAGCAAAAGGTCATAGCCCTTGTCCAAAACCAGCTCGGCCGCGGGCAGCTTGGCCAGCCGGTCGGCCGAGTCGCCGCTGGCGTAGTAGATATATTTTTGCTCCTCGGGCATGGCGGCCGTGTATTCCTCCAGGGTCACCATCTTTTTCTCTTTTGCGCTGTAGAAGAGCAAAAGGTCCTTGAGCAGCTCGCTGTGCGCGCCGTAGCCCTCGTAGCAGCCAAATTTGAGCTGCCGGCCAAAATGCTTAAAGAACTCCTCGTATTTTTCCCGCTCGTTGTTCTTCATGGCGGAAAGCTCGCTCTTGATCTTCTTTTCAAGGCTTGTGCGGATCAGGCGTAGCTGGCTGTCCTTTTGCAGCATCTCCCGGCTGATGTTGAGGCTCAGGTCCTGGCTGTCTACAATGCCCTTGATAAAGCTGAAATGGTCGGGCAGCAGGTCGGCGCATTTTTCCATAATCAATACGCCCGAGGCATAGAGCTGCAGGCCCTTTTCGTACTCGCGGGTGTAGTAGTCGTAGGGAGCGCGGCCGGGCACGAACAGCAGGGCGTTATAGGTGGCCGTGCCCTCGGTGCGGGTGGTAATCACCCGGGCCGGGTCGGTGTAGTCCATAAACTTCTGCTTATAGAACTCGTTGTACTCCTCGGCGGTCACATCTTTTTTATCCCGCCGCCAGAGCGGCACCATGCTGTTAACCGTCTCTACCTCGGTATAGCTTTCGTACTCGGGGGTGTAGTCCTCGCCGGCGTCCTCGGGCTTTGGCTTCTGGCGGCTTTTGGTGCGCTCCATGCGGATGGGGTAGCGCACATAGTCGCTGTATTTTTTCACAATGTCAGAAAGGGTGTACTCCTCCAAAAATCGGCTGTAGTTTTCGCCCTCGGCGCCGTTTTCGCCGGTGGTATCCTCTTTCAGCACCAGAGTCACCTTAGTGCCAGCCTCGGCTTTTTCGGCAGGGGTAATGGTGTAGCCCTCCGCTCCTCGGCTCTCCCATTGGAAGGCCTCCTCCTCGCCAAAGGCCCGGCTGGTTACGGTTACCCGGCTGGCCACCATGAAGGCCGAGTAAAAGCCCACGCCAAACTGCCCAATGATGTCGATGCCCTCAGCCTGGTTTTCGGCCTTAAAGTCCATGCTGCCGCTGCGGGCGATGGTGCCGAGGTTTTTCTCCAGTTCCTCGCGGGTCATGCCGATGCCGTTGTCCTCAATGGTCAGGGTGCGGTTAGCCTTGTCCACGGTAAGCTCGATCTTAAAATCGTCCTTGGTCAGCTTGACGGCGCTGTCGGTCAGGCTGCGGAAGTACAGCTTGTCAATGGCGTCGCTGGCGTTGCTGATCAGCTCCCGCAAAAAGATCTCTTTGTTGGTGTAGATCGAGTTAATC
>CAJTSP010000004.1:0-35419 GCA_910578965.1 uncultured Oscillospiraceae bacterium | reverse complement strand
ATCATCAAATCCAGCAGCTTTTTGCTCTCGGCCTTAAACTGTTTCATTGCCATAACGCTACGCTCCTTTTTTGCTTTTTCGGATGGGACCGTGCCAAAGGACACGGAATTGCAGAGTCGTTAGCACTCAAAACATCAAAGTGCTAATTTATCCTACACCATTTTGCGGCAAATGGCAAGCCCCTTTACAAAAAGTTCAAAAATTTGCCCCCAGGGCAAAGCAAAAAAAACCCGCGGGCGCCCCAAAGAGCGCCCGCGCGGCATGTCCCTGAAAGTATTGTGATTTTTTAGCAAGGCGTTCTTTGGGGCGCCCGCGGGCATGTATCATATGTGTGCCCGGCGGGCCTTTTACCCAAACGCCCGCCGCAGTTCGTCCAACTGGCCGGGGGTATCCACCCAGTTTTCGGTGTAACCGCACCTGGCGCAGACATACCGGATGACCGGGACCTTTTTTGCCAGGGTGAGGCGGGAGGTATAGATGTTGTTGCCGCTGGCGTGGCGCATGGGGTGGTCCGGCACCCGGATGATCCCGCGGCTGCCGCACTTGGGGCATTGGCCGGTGTTTTTCATGTTCAGAGCTCCTTTTTGCGGTAGATGGCGGCCGAGACAGCCCAGCAGATAAGGTATACGGCGGCGCACACCGCCCCAAGGCCCAAGCCCCAGGCAAGGGGGTCCGCGTCGATCTGCACAAGGGCATGGCTGTTTAGCAGGCCCGTCTTGAAGCCGGCAAACAGCAGCATCGCAAGCCCCGCCACCAGCAGCAGCATGGTGGTGCGGGCCTTTTCCACCCCAAACTGGTAGGAAAGGGTCAAGGTGACCCCAAAGTAGGCAAGGCAGATGGCCGCCACCACCCCGATGGAGACAAAGCTTTCACCCAGCGGGGTGCCGTTGACCAGCCAGAGCAGGCAGCTTACCAGCCCGCCGTACACACACCCGGCCAAAAGGGCCAGTGCGGTAAGCAGGAACTTGGCCCCCACCACCTGCCCCCGGCTTACCGGCAGGCAGGCGGCGTAAAGGTCCCACTTGGAGGCGTTGTCGATGCTGATGCTGCCAATCACGTAAAAGCCCATCACCCAGCAGAGCATAAACAGCATAAAGCCCATGTCCATTGCAACCGCCATCGCGCCGTACAGCAGCGCCACCAGCACAAGGTTTTTCTTGTAGGCGTGCCACAGGATATAAAAGTCTTTATACAGTAGGCCGGTCATTGCGCGGTCCCTCCCATCTTGTCCTTTGCGGTGTAAAACTGCATGATCTCGTCGATGCTGGCCCGGTCCAAAACCGCGTCTGGCAGCAGCCGGCGCACCTGGCTGGCCCCGTTTACCAGCGCCTCGCTACCAAACGCCCCGCTGCGGCGAAAAACCACCAGCCCGGCGGGCAGCGCGTCCATCTGGGCGGCGGGGCAGCGCAGAATGCCGTACTGCTCCAAAAGCGCGTCCTTGTCCATCTGGAAGAGCAGCCGGCCCTTGTGGATGTAGGCGATCGAATCGGCCGTTTTTTCCAGGTCGGCCGTGATGTGGCTCGAGAGCAGCACGCTGTGGCCCTCATTGAGCACATGGGCCTGCAAAAGCTCCAGCACCTCGCCCCGCACCACCGGGTCCAGGCCGCTGGTGGCCTCGTCCAGGATCAGCAGGTCGGGCTTGTGAGCCAGCGCCGCCGCCAGGCGGAACTTCATCCGCATGCCGCGGCTCATCTCCTTGATGAGCTTTTTTTCGGGCAGCTCAAACTCCCGCAGCATCCGAGCGTATTCGGCCTTGTCCCATCCGGGCTGGATGCGCCCAAGCGAGCGGCCCACCTCGGCGGGGGTGCAGCTCTCGTAAAAAAAGGCGTCCTCAAACACCGCCCCAAGCCGCGCGCGCACCGCCCTCTCGGCACAGCTACCGCCCAGCACCCGGATGCTGCCGGCGTCCGGCCGGACGGCGTTCAGGATGCATTTGAGGGTGGTGGTTTTGCCCGCCCCGTTTTCGCCTACCAGCCCTACAATGCTGCCGCTGGGCACGGTAAGGTCCAGCGGTCCGAGGGTAAAGCCTTTATAGTGCTTGGCAAGCCCGCGCACCTCAATGGCGTAAGCGGCTGAATTGGTCATAGGTCTTCTCTCCTTTTGCATAAGTTGCATCAGTTCGGCTGGGCCGGCAGGGCAGGATGCGGGCCTTTGGAAAAGGCCCTGCCCGCGAGGCCCTGTGGGCCTTATAAAGGGTGCCGTTTATCGGCTTTGGCTTTGGCCCGGCCGGGGCTATTCGGCGGTTTCGTACAGCAAATCCAGCGCGGCAGACACCTCTGCGCGGCTTACGCCGCCCAAACGGGCGGCATTTACCGCGTTTGCAAGGTGCTCCTCCACCCGCCGCAGCGCCTCCTCCCGCCGGAAAGCCGGGTTTTGTGCTGCCACAAAGGTGCCCTTGCCCGGTACCGTGGCCACAAAGCCGTCCCGCTCCAGGTCTTCGTAGGCGCGCTTGGTGGTAATCACGCTGATATGCAGCTCCTTGGCCAGCAGCCGGATGCTGGGCAATGCCTCGCCCTCGGCCAGCTCGCCCGTAAGGATTTTTTCCTTGAGCTGGCCGGTAATCTGCTCATAAATAGGTTTTTGGCTCTGGTTGCTGATGTAGATCTCCATCAGGCCCATCCTTTCACCGGGATTACTGTATATATCCAGCATATATAGTATATACTCAATATACACACCTGTCAATCCCTTTTGTTGTGTTTTTTTGCATTTTCCGGTATGATAAAGGAAATTGGCCCAAAGGTAGCCAAAATTGCAAAAATACAGTAAAATTATACAGAGAGGATATATCGGGGATGGGCAAAAAGGGTGAGCAAGCAAGGGCGCTGTTTATGCAGGGGTACAACTGCAGCCAGTGCGTGGCGGCGGCGTTTTGTGAGGAGGCCGGCCTGGACCGGGACGTTATGCTTAAAATATCGGTGGGCCTGGGCGGAGGGGTGGGCCGCCTGCGGGAGGTATGCGGCGCGTTTGGCGGCATGGCGCTGGTGCTGGGTATGCTGTACGGCGATACCCGGCCCGATTCCAAAACGGCCGTTTACCCCATTGTGCAGCGGCTGGCGGCAGAATATAAAGCCCAGAACGGCAGCATTGTATGCAAGGAGCTGCTGGGCCTTGCAAAGCCCGAGGGCAGCCCGGAGCCCGAGCCGCGCACGGCCGAGTACTATAAAAAGCGCCCCTGCCCCGACCTGGTGGCCTGCGCGGCGGACATGCTGGCCGAGTATATCGCCGCCAACCCCCCAAAGCGGGGAGGAAAATAAGCGGGCTTTTAGGCGGCCAGGCGGCCGATGTGCCTTTTGGGCGCCGCCCCGCCTGCGGCCTGCCTCTGCGCCCAAGAGGCGCATCCTTCGATTGACAATTTACCGTCGGGCGGGCGAGGCATTTGCCCGGCAATCCAAACAGAACGGGGAGCTGCCCATGCATGCAATGGATATAATGGATGCCGCCATGGATAGAAAGCACGTAAGGCGGGCAAGGCGCCTTGCCTGTCTGGTGCTGGCGCTGCTGATTTTTTGCGCCGGCGCGCTGCCTGCCGCGGCCCTGGCCGGGCCGGGGTTTGAGCCGCAGTCGGCCGCGGTCTATTTTGTCAACCTGGATACCGGCATCGTGGCCTACCAGAAAAATGCGCACGAGCGCCGGGCCTGTGCCAGCCTGACCAAGATGATGACCGCCCTCTTGCTGATCGAGAGCGGGGAGGACTTGTCCCGGATGCTGACCATCCCCGAGCGGCTGCGGGGCGAGTTTGACAAGATCCAGGAGGAAAACGGCGCGGACGCCGACCTCAAAATTGGGGAAGAGATTACCCTGCTGGATCTGCTCTATTGTACCCTGCTGCCCAGCGCCAACGATGCAGCCAGCGTAATTGCCGACCATCTCTCGGGCGGCGACCTGGACGCCTTTGCCGCCCGGATGACCGAACGCGCGGCCGGGCTGGGCTGTGAGGACACCCGCTTTTCCTGCGCGCACGGCTTATACGGCGAGGGCAACTGGTCCACCGCCTACGACATGGCCCTCATCGCCCGGGCCTGCCGGGAGCAACCCCTCTTTATGCAGGTAGCCACCACCACCGAGTACTGGCTTCCCCTCTCGAACCTGCATCCCGAAAGCCGCGACCCCGAAGCGCCCGCCGGCATGAGCCGCAGGCTGCGGGTGACCAACGTGCTGCAACTTCCGGACCAGGAGCTCTACCGCCCCTACATACAGGGCATGAAAACCGGCTTTACCGACGAGGCGGGCCGCTGTTTTGTAAGTACCGCCGTGCACGAGGGGGAGACCTGGCTGCTGGCGGTGCTGGGCGCGCCGATCCCCCTGGCCGAGGACGGGTTCAACCAGGCTTTTCATGATACGGTCGATTTATACGACTGGGCCTTTGCCCGGTTTGAGGTGGGAGGCCTGCCGGCCGCAGGGGAGGTAGCCACCCGGCTGCCGCTGGATTATTGCGAGGAGGCCGATATCCTGCCCCTTTATGCCACCGAGCATCTCACCACCCTGATAGACCGGGTGGAGCCGGGGCGTTTACAGGTGCTGCCTAACTACGAGGGTACTCCCCAGCCCCCCATCGCCGCCGGGCAGGTGCTCTGCACCGCGCAGGTCTTTTTGGACGGTGAGCTGCTGGGCGAGATAGGGCTTGCCGCCGGGCAGGACTATGCTTTCAGCAAAAGGCTTTACTGGCGGGCAAAGCTGGCCCCTTACCAAACCGAGCTGCTGGTGGTGGGGCTGGCGCTGGCTTTTGCTTTGCTTGTGCTGCTGCCGGCGGTGGTCATTTTGCGCAAGCGCGCCGCCCGCCGCCGGCGCGCCGCCCGGCTGGCCGCGCTGCGCCGGGGCGCCTACAGGGGGTAGGGGATGAAGCCGCTGAGCCTGGACCGGCTGGCCGCCGCCTGTGGCGGCGGTTACACAGTGCGCCGGCTGCAAAAGGCTGACCTTGAGGAGCTGTACGCTTTTTGCCGGTCAAACCCGATGTACTACGAGCATTGCGGCGCGGGGCCGAGCCGGGCGGGCCTTGCGCGGGACCTTGCCCTGTTGCCGCCCGGCTGCCGTGCGGCGGACAAATACTATATAGGGTTTTATGCGGGGGATCTGCTTGCCGCCGTACTGGACCTTGTAGCGGGCTACCCGCAGGAGGACGCCGCTTTTCTCGGCTTTTTCATGGTGCGGGGCAGCCGTGCCGGCAAAGGGGAGGGCAGCCGGCTGGTAAACGGGCTGGCAGGGTATCTGCGGGAGGAGGGCTTTGCCGCCGCCCGGCTGGGCTGGGAAAAAAGCAACCCGCAGGCGGGCCATTTCTGGCAAAAAAACGGCTTTGTCCCGCAGTACGAGGCCGACCACCCCTATGGCAGGATGGTGGTGGGCGCCCGGGCGCTGTAGCGGCGCCACAAAAGGCCGCTTTGTCCCATACGCGGCACGGCTTATGGTTTGAGGCGTGGCGTTTGGTTTTTTTGGATAGAAGTGATATAATATATATCTGTGCATGTCAAGGGGCCTTGCGGGCATTTTCCCTATGCAGCCCGGCCGCCCGAAAGGGAACGCTGCCTTATGCCGCACAAAAGGGGGGATGCCGGATGAGATACCCGAAACGCCTTTTCCGGCGCGCTGCCCGGCTGGCTGCGCTCACCGCCGCCTGCTGCCTGTTGGCCTCCTGCGGCGCTCTTGGCTTTGGGGTGGCAGGGGTGGACGAGCTTTTGCGCGCGCCGCGGCTTTCGGGGCAGTACAGCGAGGTGCAAAAGGCGCTCAATGCATATCTTGGCGAGAGCGCCCAGCTTAAATACCCTACCGGGGGCGAGTACCTTTCCCCCTTCTTGTTTGAGGACTGGGACGGCGACGGCGTGCAGGACGCCGCGGTGTTCTATACCTGTGCGGCCAAGGGCCAAAACGTCCACCTTGCCATCCTGGAGCAGGGCGAGGGGGGCTGGTTCGTTACCCAGGAGCAGGAGGGCCTTTCCACCGGGGTGGAGAGCGTTACGGCTGCGGCCATGCGGGACGCGCCCGGCACCCAGTTGGTAGTGGGGTATGGCAGCTCCCAGGGGGACCGTTTCCTTGCCGTGTATACCTATGGGCACGAGACCCTTACGACGGTTTTGCAGCAGACCTACTCGGAGTTTCTGCTCGAGGACATCACCGGAAACAGCGCGCAGGACCTTGTAGTGATCGGCACGGCGGACGGCTCGGCCCTTAAGTTGCAGTTGCTTACCAATGTAGACGGCTTCTTTCACCTGGCGCAGGAGCTGGGGGTGGACGGTGCAGACGGGGCCGGGCAGGAGGCGTTTACCGGCTGCGCAACCCTCGCCTCCAGCGTTGGCGAGGACGGCAGCCATTACCTGGTGATCGACGGATGGACCGGCGGGTCCGGCCATTATCTGGCCAGCAGCATCCTGCACTACAACAGCCGGCTGCAGCAGCTTGAGCGGTATACCCCCCTTGCGGTGGAGGATTTATACGGCACCACCCTGCGCTATTTCAGCATCCTGCGCAGTGCCGACATCGACGGCGACGGCGCGGTGGAAATCCCTGTGGAGCTGGGGGAGGAGGGGGGCGTTGTCTCGCTTACCCAGGACCGGCGGCTCTGCTTTGTGGCCTGGCAGGATTATACCAGCGAGTACCGGGTGGAAAAAAGCTACGGCGTATTGGATGCTGAGTACGGCTACTACCTTGCACTGCCCCCCGAGTGGAAGGGCCGGGTCTTTTTGGGCGAAAACGAGGCGAGCGATGCCTGGGAGGTGCGGGGCCTTGAGGACGAGAGCGTCTACCTTTCGGTGCGGGTTGGGCAGGCCGGCTCGGCGCCGGCGGGGTATGCCAGCATCGCCACCCTTGGTGGGCAGAAGGTGCAGGTCAAGGTGGGGCCAAAGGCGTCGTTTTTGGATTATCCGGCCCTGCAAAGGGCGTTTTACATGCTGTAACCGGGCCGGGGCCAGGGCCGCAGAGGGCCCGGCGGCAAAACCCGTCTTTCTAAAAGGAGGGATCCTGCATGATTCGTGTACTGGTGGTTGAGGATGAGGACAGCATCCGCGAGCTGATTGCCCTCAATCTGCGCATGGCGGGCTGGGAGGTGGCCGAGGCCGCCAGCGCCGAGCGTGCGCTGGAGCTTTTGGGCGAGGGCGGCGGCTTTGAGGCGGCGGTGCTGGACGTGATGCTGCCCGGCATGAACGGCTTTTCGCTCTGCGAGACCATCCGGCGGGACGATGCCGCCATCGGCATCATCATCCTCAGCGCCAAGGGCCTTGAGGAGGATAAGATCCGGGGGCTTTCGATCGGCGCAGACGATTACATGACCAAGCCCTTCAGTGTAAGCGAGCTTACCGCCCGGATCAAGGCGCTCTGCCGCAGGGTGAGCCGCAGCCCGGCGGATGCTGCCGGCGAGGGGGACACAAGGCTTGTGAGCGGGCAGTTTGTGCTGGATCAAAAAAGCCGGGTGTTGTATAAAAGCGGCCGCCCCATCGACCTTACCCAGGTGGAGTTCCAGATCATGGAGCTGTTTTTCCACAACCCCGGCACCGCCCTTGTGCGGGAAAAGATCCTTGAGGGGGTCTGGGGCGAAAACTATTACGGCGACGTCAAGATCGTGGACGTCAACATCCGCCGCCTGCGCATGAAGATCGAGGACGAGCCGTCCAGCCCGCGCCACATCCTCACGGTGTGGGGCTACGGTTACCGCTGGAACGGCTAAGCGCCGCCGGCCGGAGAGGAGGGCTTGCGGGGGCATGAACGGCATTACCCGGCGCTGGCTGCGGGGCAGCCTGCTTATTACGGTGCTGGTGATTGCGGTGGCCGAGGGGCTGTTTTTGTATGCAGGGCACTCCTCTTACTACAGCAGCGCGAGGCAGACCATGCTCAACCGGTTTTCCAGCATTACCGGCCAGCTCAAGATGTACACCGCCGCCTTTGGCGCCGACCCTGCCGATGCCCGCAGCCAGGCTTTGCGCCGGATGGTGGAGCAGTTTGAAGACAAGGACAAGTTTGAGTTCCAGTTGCTGGACGCCGCCGGGGAGGTGCTGTCTTCCTCTGCCGGCTTTGCGGCGGAGGGCGCGGTGGCCGGCGGCGACTTTGCCGCCGCCTTCGAAAGCCCCAGCGGGGTAGGCAGCGCGGTATACATCACCCCCGAAAACGAGCGGGTGATGGCGGTAACCCGCCTTGTGCCCTACGCCGCCGGCGAGGTGGCCGCCATGCGGATGGTTACCAGCCTTGCGCTGATTGACGAAACCCTGAACCGCCAAAGGGTCATGAGCCTATGCGTGGCGCTGGTGGTGCTCAGCCTTACCGTTTGGTCGGGCCTCTTTTTTGTACGTTCCATTGTAAAGCCGCTGGGCCGTATCGAGGCCACGGCCACCGCTATTGCCAAGGGGGACTTAAACGCGCGCCTGCCGGCCGGCCCTCCAAAAGATGAGATTGGCCGGCTGTGCGGCACCATCAACCAGATGGCCGAGGACCTTGCCAAAACCGAGCGGATGAAAAATGAGTTCATATCCTCGGTAAGCCATGAGCTGCGCACCCCCCTTACCAGCATCCGCGGCTGGGTGGAGACCATCGCCCAGATTCGCGACCCCGAGGACAGAAACTACCGCAAAGGCCTGGCCATCATTGGCGCCGAGACCGACCGGCTCTATGCCATGGTGGAGGAGCTACTGGATTTTTCCCGCATGCAAAACGGCATCCGTATGGAGTGTAGCGCGCTGGACCTGGTGGCCGAGCTCACCGACGCGGCCCTCTTTGTGGAGGGGCGCATCCGGCAGGAGGGGCTGCGGCTGGTGTACGAGGAGCCGGAACTGCCGCTGCCGGTTTGGGCCGACGCGGGGCGGCTGCGGCAGGTGTTTGTAAACCTGCTGGACAACGCCATCAAATATTCAAAGCCCGGCGGGGCAATCACCCTGGACCTTTTGCAGGACGGCGAAAACGCCTATGTGCTGGTGCAGGACGAGGGCCGCGGCATCGAGCCGGACGACCTCGAAAACGTCAAGCTCAAGTTTTTTAAGGGCAAGGGCGCGGTGCGGGGCAGCGGCATCGGCCTTGCGGTGGTGGATGAGATCGTCGCCGCGCTGGACGGCAGCGTTGACATTGCCTCGGCGCCCGGCAAGGGCACCACGGTCAAGGTGCGGCTGCCGCTCTACACCCCTGGCCTGCCCCGGGGCGCGCCTGCGGCCGGCGGCTGAGCAGCCCGGGCGGCCTTGCCTTATCCCGGCCCCGGCTGCCAGAAGGGGCGGCAAAACATAAAGGAGAAACGGCATGGAAAAACCAAAGGCATGTTTTAAAACCAGCGTGGGCGGCCAGGCCCTGATGGAAGGCGTTATGATGCGCGGCCCGAAAAAGGTGTGCGTTGCGGTGCGTCGGCCGGACGGCGGCATAGACCTGTTTGAGGAGCCGGTCAAAAAGCGGCCCTGGAGCCGTATCCCGCTGGTGCGGGGGGCCTGCAATATGGTCGACAACCTTGTGCAGGGCTACCGTTACCTGATGCGCTCGGCCGAGGTGAGCATGGGCGACGGATTCGAAGAGGAGGAAAGCGCCTTTGACCGCTGGCTTGCCGCGCATGCTGGCCCAAAGCTGCAAAGCTTTATCATGGGCTGTGCCGCGGTGCTGGGCGGCATGCTTGCGCTGGTGCTGTTTATGGTGCTGCCTACTACCCTGGTGGGCTTGCTTGATCGGTATGCCCTACCCTTGGGCGGGTTTAAGGTGCTGCTCGAGGCGGTGCTCAAATTGGGGCTGTTTGTGCTTTACCTCTTTCTCTGCACCCGCATGAAGGAAATCCACCGGATGTTTGAATATCACGGGGCCGAGCATAAAACCATCGCCTGCTACGAGGCGGGCGAGGAGCTCACGGTGGAAAATATCCGCAGGCACAGCCGGTTCCATCCCCGCTGCGGCACCAGCTTTATGATCTTAGTGCTCATCGTCAGCATTTTGGTTACCGCGGCGCTGCCCTGGGGCAGCACCGGGCTGCGGGTGCTGCTCAAGCTGCTGCTGCTGCCCCTTATTATGGGCATTAGTTATGAGCTCATTAAGCTGGCCGGCCGGTACGACAATTTCCTCACCGCCGTGATCTCGGCTCCCGGGCTTTGGTTGCAGCGGCTCACCGCCTTTGAGCCGGACGATTCGATGATCGAGGTAGCCGTTGCGGCGGTGACCCCGGTGCTGCCCGAGCGCCCGGAGGACGGCCTGTGGTGAGCGGCCGCCCGGAGGGGGAGCGTGTGAGATGCGTGCACAAAGCGGGTGATACGGGCGCGGCTGGGCTTTCGCCGGCAGTGCGGCGGGCAGAAAAAGAGCCGGCCCCTGCGCCGGCGGCAGGTGCCCCGCACGCAGGCCCGGTTTTGAGCCAAATCCCCGTAGACGCGGCCCTCTTTCGCGGCGCAGCGCCCCGTGCGGCGCTACGGCGGGGGGAGGCTGCGCTTGCCGCTGCCGGCTGCCCCGATCCGGATTTTGACGCCCGGGAGCTGCTGCGGCTGGCGCTGGGGGCCGACCCGCGCCTGGCCCAGGCCCCCCTTACCGACCCGCAGGCCGCATGCTTCGCCGCACTCTGCCAAAAGCGGCAGGAGCGGTTCCCCCTGCAATACCTCGCGGGCCGCTGGCCCTTTTTGGATTTTGCCCTCGCGGTGGGCCCCGGGGTGCTTATCCCCCGGGCGGATTCCGAAACCGTCTGCCTTGCCGCGGCCGAGTGCCTCCGGGGTATTTGTGCCCCGGCGGTGCTCGACCTCTGCGCCGGCAGCGGCGCGCTGGCGCTGGGCGTCAAACGGCTGGCGCCGGGGGCCTGTGTCACCGCGCTGGAAAAAAGCCCCGAGGCGCTTTATTACCTTGCTCAAAATGCGGCCGGGGCCCTGCTCGGTTTTAAAGAGGGCGCGGCGCAGGGGGGATCGGCGCAGGGAGCCGCGCGGCCCGGGCCTCTGCCTGGGGGTTCAGGGAAACAGCCGCCGGAGGGCACGGCGCAGGAGGGGACGGCCGGCAGGGCTGTCCGGGTGGTGGAGGGGGACGTTTTTTGCTACCAAAGCTCCCTCGCGCCCGCCTCGCTCGACCTCATCCTCTCAAACCCGCCCTACCTTACCGGCGATGAGATGCGCCGGCTCCAGCCCGAGCTTTGCTATGAACCGGCCATGGCGCTGGACGGTGGGCCGGACGGTCTGCGCTTTTACCGCCACATTGCGGCGGCCTACCGCTTTGCGCTGCGCCCCGGCGCGGCGCTGGTGCTGGAGGTGGGTTGGCAGCAGGCGGGGCCGGTGGCCGGGCTGCTGCGTGACAGCGGCTGGCGGGGTATCGAGACCCGGCGGGACCTTGGCGGCAACCTGCGGGTGGTGCTGGCCCGCGCTCCGGCGGGAAACGATTAAGGGGACAGCCCGAGCGGGGGACCAGGCTTTGCAGCCAGGATATGCCTGCTTACAACTTATAGTTGTATTTCCTGGAAAAATCCGGTATAATAGCCGCAAAGCGGCTATTATCATTTATTTTTATGGCGTTCGCCTCGCCCCTGGCGGGGGCAACCGGCGAAATCGCCCATTATACCATTCACGCTGCGCGTTCGTGGTATAATAGAGCCGCAAAGCGGCTATTATCCTCTATCTTATGGCGTTCGCCTCGCCCCTTGCGGGAGCAACCGGCGAAACCGCCCATAGACCCATCCATGCTACATGCGCATGGGTTCATAAAGCCGCCGACGGTTGTTATACTATATAAAATACATCATCGATCTTGATGGGTAAGGAGCAGGCAGGATTATGGCAGAAAAGAAAAAGGCAACGGTTGCAAGCCCCGAGAAAAAGGCCCCGGGCGATAAAAAGGCCGCGCTGGAAACCGCGCTGGCCCAAATTGAAAAGCAGTTTGGCAAGGGCGCTGTGATGAAGCTGGGCGCCAACACCGCCATGCAAGTGGACTGCATCCCCACCGGCAGCCTTTCGCTCGACCTTGCGCTGGGGGTGGGCGGTATGCCGCGCGGCCGGGTGGTGGAGGTGTATGGGCCGGAGTCCAGCGGCAAAACCACCCTCGCGCTGCATGTCCTGGCCGAGGCCCAGAAGGCCGGCGGCGAGGCTGCTTTTATCGACGTGGAGCATGCGCTGGACCCGGTGTACGCCCGTGCGCTGGGGGTGGACATCGATAACCTCCTGGTGAGCCAGCCGGACACCGGCGAGCAGGCGCTGGAAATCTGTGAGGCCCTGGTGCGCTCGGGCGCTATTGACGCCATCGTGATCGACTCGGTGGCCGCCATGGTGCCCCGGGCCGAGATCGAGGGTGAAATGGGCGATTCCCATGTCGGCCTGCAGGCCCGCCTTATGAGCCAGGCGCTGCGCAAGCTCACCGGCGTCATTGGCAAAACCGGTACCGTCGCCATTTTTATCAACCAGTTGCGCGAAAAGGTCGGCGTGGTGTACGGCAGCCCCGAGGTCACTGCCGGGGGCCGCGCGCTCAAATACTATTCCAGCGTGCGCATCGATGTGCGCCGCACCGAGGGCCTCAAGGACGCCTCGGGGCAGTTTATCGGCAACCGCACCCGGGCAAAGGTGGTCAAAAACAAGGTGGCGCCCCCCTTTAAGGAAGCCGAGTTCGACATCATGTTTGGCGAGGGCATCAGCAAGGTCGGCGAGATTTTGGATCTCGGCGTTTTGCTGGGCATTGTACAAAAGAGCGGGGCCTGGTTCAACTATGGCGAGACCCGCCTGGGCCAGGGGCGGGATAATGTCAAGGCTTTCCTCAAGGAGCATCCCGAGATAATGGCTGAGATTGAGGCCGGGGTGCGCGAGAACGCCGGCCGCCTTACCCTGGGCAAAAAAGGCGCAAAGGCCGCCCCGCCTAAGGCAGCCGCCCGCGATGCCGTGCCGGCGAGCGCAGCACCGGCAGCGGTCGGCCCCAACGAGGCCGACCTTGATATCCTGGTGGAAGACGAGTAAGCCGCCTTGCAGGACGCATGCATTTGTATTACCGAGATTCGCAAAACCCGCCAGGGCCGTTTTGCCCTGTTTTGCGCAGAGGGGTTTTTGTTTAGCCTGGACAGCGAGACCTTTTTTACCCGCGCCATCGGGGAGGGCATGGCCTTTGCCCCCGCCGAGCTTGAGGAGCTGCGCGCCGCCAGCGAGACCCGCAAGGCTGCCGACAAGGCGCTGCAGTACCTCTCGCTGCGGGACTATGCCTCGGGCGAGCTCTACCAAAAGCTCTGCGCCCGGTTTGACGAGCACTCGGCCGCGGCGGCGGTGGCAAAGGCGGCGGGGCTTGGGCTTTTGAACGACGAAAATTTTGCCCGCCACCGTGCAAAGTATCTGCTGGAGAGGCATAAATCCCGCCGCGAGATTGCCCGCCACCTGGCCCAAAAGGGCATTGCCCGTGAGACGGCGGATGCGGTGCTCGAAGAGCTGTACAGGCCCGGGCAGGCGGACGGCCCCTCCCCCGAGGCAGCCGCGGCGCTGGCCCTTTTGCGCAAAAGCTATGGCCGCAGGCTGGCCGAGGGCCGGCGGGACGCGGTGCTGGCCGCCCTGGCACGACGTGGGTTTTCCTATACGGCGGTGCGCGAGGCGCTGGAATGGTACGGGGATGGCGAAGAATAGCCCCCGCCGGGAAATGCGAAAAAAGGAAGCAGATAAGATGAAAATTGCCCTCATCAGCCTGGGCTGCCCCAAAAACCAGGTGGACGCAGATGTGCTCTGCCATGCCCTGCTTGCCGCGGGGCATGCTACAACCCCGGATGCCGCCGAGGCCGACTGCATTATCGTAAACACCTGCGGCTTTATCCAGCCCGCCAAGGAGGAGGCCATCGAGCAGATCCTGACGGCCTGCGCCCTCAAGGAGCAAAAGCCGGGGCTTAAGGTGGTGGTCATCGGCTGCCTGGCCGAGCGGTACCAGGCCGAAATCCGCAAGGAAATCCCCGAGGTGGATGCGGTGGTGGGCCTTGGCTCCAACGCGGCGCTGCCCGCTATCCTCGAGCGGCTGGAGGCCACCGGCGTTGCCGCCGAGTGCTACGGCCCCAAAACGGCGCTGCCGCTGGGCGGGCCGCGGGTCATCAGCACGCCGCCGCATTATGCTTACTTAAAGATTGCCGAGGGCTGCTCCAACGGCTGCTATTACTGCGCCATCCCGCTCATCCGGGGGCCGATGCGCAGCCGCCCGCTGAAAGACTGTTTGGCCGAGGCCCGCTGGCTGGCCGGCCAGGGGGTGCGGGAGCTGATCTTAGTGGCCCAGGACCCCACCGCCTACGGCGAGGATACCGGCCAAAACCGCCTGTGCGAGCTGCTGGCCGGGCTGGATGAGGTCGAGGGCATCGAGTGGGTGCGCATCCTCTACGCCTACCCCGAGCGGATCACCGGCGAGCTTGTGGCCGCCATGGCCCGCAGCCCCAAGGCGGTACCCTATCTGGACCTGCCCATCCAGCACTGTTCGGATGAGGTCCTCAGGCGCATGAACCGCCGGGGCGGCCGGGCCGGGATCGAGGCCGCGCTGGCCCGGCTGCGGGCGGGCATCCCGGGCATCGCCCTGCGCACGACCCTCCTGGTGGGCTATCCCGGCGAGACCGAGGCCCAGTTTGAGGAGCTGTGCGATTTTGTGCGCGCCCAGCAGTTCGACCGGCTGGGCTGTTTTGCCTTCAGCCCCGAGGAGGGCACCGTCGCGGCCCGCCTGCCGGACGACGTATCCGAGGAGGAAAAGCAGCGCCGGGTGGATGTCATCATGCGCATCCAGGCCGAAATCACGGCTCAAAAGCAGGCCCAAAGGGTGGGCAGCACCCTGCGGGTGCTCTGCGATGGGTACGACGAGGGGAGCGGGCTCTGGCTTTGCCGCGCGGCCGCCGACGCGCCCGAGATCGACACAAACGTCTGCGTGCAAAGCGAAACGCCCCTTATCCCCGGCGGGTTTTACGAGGTGCTGGTGGAGGAAAGCGACGTTTACGACCTGTACGGCCGGTTGGCGTGAGGCTGGGCTAAAGCTGCCGGCGCTTTGCCGTGCCGGGCAGCCCCTTATGCGCCGCCGGCCCCCGGCCTTGCGATGCAGCCCAAAAACGCCCGAGCTGCGCTGGCTCCAGCCCCGCGATGCCGGCCAAAAGCACCTGCCGCGCGGGGCCGGCCAAAAACGCCGGCCCCGCGCCCAAGCCGGCGGGTCAAACCGATGCATTTACGCATAGATAAGAGGAGGCTTTTTGTATGAACCTGCCCAACAAGCTTACGGTGCTGCGCATTTTGCTGGTACCGGTGTTTATGGTGTTTGCCGGCATGGGCGGCTATGGCACCGCCCTGTTCCGCCCCGGTATGATGCTGGCGGCGGGGGTGGTGTTTGCCGCCGCCAGCCTTACCGATTATCTGGACGGCCAGATTGCCCGCCGCTGCAACATGGTTACCGATTTCGGCAAATTTGCCGACCCTCTGGCCGATAAAATGCTCACCACCACCGCCTTTTTGTACATGATGGCGGACGGGGTGTGCAGCCCGGTGGTGCTGGCCATTATCCTCTTCCGCGAGTTTGCGGTGGCCGGGGTGCGCATGGTAGCGGCCGCGGGCGGCAGGGTTATTGCGGCCAATATCTGGGGCAAGGTGAAAACCGTGTTGCAGATGCTTGCCATCCTGTTCTACTACCTTGCCGCGGCCCTCGCCGGCCCGGCCGACATCGGCGCGGTGCAGCTTGTAACACAGGCTTTTTGTTGGGCGGTGGCAGCGGTTACCGCCTTGTCCGGCGGTATTTACCTGTGGCAGAACCGCGGTTGCTTTTCTTCCATGAAATAACAGCGGAATTGATAAAATATCATAAGATCGTCAAGAACAGGGGGCTTTACCATGCAGATTTTCAATACCCTTACCCGGCAAAAGGAGGAATTCATCCCCCAAACGCTGGGCGAGTACCGCATCTATGTCTGTGGGCCGACCGTTTATAACTATATCCACATCGGCAACGCGCGGCCGGTGGTGGTGTTTGACACCCTGCGCCGCTATCTTGAGTACAAGGGCAACAAGGTGCTGTTTGTCTCCAACATCACCGATATTGACGACAAGCTCATCCAAAAGGCCCGGGAGCAGGGCTGCAGCATGAAGGAGGTGGCCGAAAAATTTGAGGCCGAGTTCCTGACCGACAGCCGCGGCCTCAACGCGTTGGAGCCCACCGTGCGTCCCCGCGCCACCGAGCATATTGCCGAGATTCTGGACATTGTAAAGGACATTTTGGACAAGGGCTACGGCTATGTGGCCCAAAACGGGGATGTCTATTTCCGTGCCCGCAAATTTAGGGAGTACGGCAAGCTGAGCCATCTGAATCTTGACGACCTTGAGAGCGGCAACCGGGAGCTGCGCAGCCGGCTGCAGGACGGCCTCAAGGAGGACCCGGCCGATTTTGCCGTCTGGAAGGCGGCCAAGCCTGGCGAGCCCGCCTGGGACAGCCCCTACGGCCCCGGCCGGCCCGGCTGGCACATCGAGTGCAGCGCCATGGCCCGCAAACATCTGGGCAAAACCATCGACCTGCACTGCGGCGGGCAGGACCTCATCTTTCCCCACCACGAAAACGAGATCGCCCAAAGCGAGTGCGCCAACGGCTGCACCTTCAGCCGGTACTGGATGCACAACGGCTTTTTGAACATCGACAACCACAAGATGAGCAAGAGCGCCAACAACTTTTTTACCGTGCGCGAGATCGCCGACCGCTACGGCTACGAGCCCATCCGCTATTTTATGCTCTCGGCCCACTACCGCAGCCCCCTCAACTATACCGCCGAGCTGATCGAGGCCTGCAAGAGCAGCTTGGAGCGGCTGTACACCTGCCGCGAAAACCTTGATTTTATGCTCGGCAAGGCTGTCGGCAGCGACGAGGCCCTGTCCGGCAAGGCTGCCGCCGCCCTTGCCAAGTTTGACAAGGCGATGGACGACGACCTCAACACCGCCGACGCGCTGGCCGCCCTGTTTGAGCTGGCGAGGGAGATCAACACCCTTGCCCCCAAGGCCAGCCCGGCCGCCCTTGCCGCCGCCAGCAGCGCCTTTGACGGGATCACCGGGGTGCTGGGCCTCTTGTACAACCGCAAAACCGATGAGACCCCCGCCGAGGTCACCGCGCTGGTAGAGCAGCGCGCCGCCGCCAAAAAGGCCAAGGACTGGCCCACCGCCGACGCCATCCGCGCCCGGCTGGCCGGCATGGGCTGGGCGGTGGAGGACACCCCGCAGGGCCCCAAGGTGAGCCGGGTGTAAGCCGGGCCGCCCGCAGGCGCCCGTGCAGCTTGCCCAGATCGCGTTTATTTACCCTACCCGGGGCCCGGCAGGGCGTCGCGGGGCCTTGCCCCTTACGCGGCGCTGCCGGGCCTCCTGTAAAGGAGCCGGTTTATGACAAAAAAGCAAAGCCGGGCGGCGGCGGGGCGGCCGCGCCCTCAGGGCCGCGCCCCTGTATCCTGGCATCGGCATGGGCCGCTGCTGGCCCTGTTGGCCGGGGCGTTTTTGCTGCGCGCCGCCCTGGTTTTGGTTACCGATGCATACCCTTACGACGAGGGATGCCTGTTTTCGTGGGCCTTGCGCATGGCGGATGTTGGCCCGGCCGGGTTTTACGCACCGGATTACTTTGCCGATTACCCGCCGGGCTATATGCTGGTGCTCTGGCTGGTGGGCCGGCTGATGCAGGCCTTTGGCCTTGCGTACACCCAAAAAAGCGCCGCGCTGCTGATGGCCCTTGTGCCCATCCTCTGCGATCTGGGCCTGGCCGCCCTGGTATATGCCATCGGGCAAAAAAACCTGGGCCGGCGCGCCGGGCTCTGGCTGGCGGCGCTGGCGGCCTTTTGCCCCGCTTTTTTGTTTGACAGCGCCGTTTGGCGGCAGATCGACGGGGTGCTCTGCCTGTGCATGGCAGGGGCCTTTTGGCTGCTGGAGCAAAAGCGGTTTGTACCCGCTGCGTTTTTGTACGGCGTGGCGCTGGCCGTAAAGCCGCAGCCCCTGTTGCTTGGGCCGGCGCTGGCCGTCTGCTTTTTACGGCCGCTGCTTTTGCCCTCTTTGCCCGGCCCTGCCCTGCAGGACGCTGGTGCCCGCCGCGCCGCCCGGCTGCATGCCCTTAAAAACGGGGCCTTGGGGGTGCTGGCCGCCCTCGCGCCGCCGCTTGCGGCTGCGCTGCCCTTTGGCCCGGTGGGCAGCCTGCCCGCCCTCCTGGCCGAAAAATACTGGGGTACCGCACAAAGCTACCCCTATGCATCGATCAACGCGTGCAATCTTTACGCGGCGCTGGGCGCCAACTGGGCGGGGCAGGAGGGGCGGTTCGGCCCCCTGACCTGGCAGCAATGGGGCTGCGCAGGCATCCTTTTCGTTACCGGGTATCTGCTGTTTTTGGCGGTACGGGGCAGCCGGGCCGGGCGGTTTTCGCCGCTCCTGCTGGCGGCGGTCTATCTGGCGGGGATCTTTACCTTCAGCCACCGCATGCACGAGCGGTATCTGCTGCCCGCCATTGCCCTGCTTATTGCGGCCGCCGCAGTTTGGGGTGAGAGGCGGCTGGTGGGCCTTTCGGCCGGCTTTTCGCTTACTGCCACCCTTAACCAGGCCCTTGTTTACTGCGCGGCCGGTACCGACGACGAGTTTTTGACCGGCGCAGCCTCGGCCCTGATGCTGCGGTTTACCGGCCTTTGCCAACTATTGCTTTTTTTGCTGCTGGCGCATACGGCCTATGGCCTTGTTTTGCATGGCGATGTCCGCCGGTTTACGCCCGTGCGGCCCTCTTGTGCGCCGCCTGCGCCGCTGCCTGCCTGGACGGCCAAGGAGCGGCTTGCCCTGGCCGGGCTTACCCTTGCCACGGCCGCGGCCGGGCTCGTTTACCTGGGAGAGCATACTGCGCCCGAAACCCTGCTGGATGCTTCGGGGAGTGTCTGTACCGAGACGGTTACGGTAGAGGGGCAGGCTGCCGAGGTGTGGGCCTATCCGGCCATATCCTATGGCGGGTGGCTGCGCATTGCCGATTCGTCCGGTGCGGTGCTGGCGGAGCTGGAGCTTGGCTACGGCACTACCTTCCAATGGAAAAAGCTCGAGCCTGTGCAGATACCGGCAGACGGCCGGTATCTTGTCACAATAGAAAACGCCAGTATGGCCGAGTTGGCCTTCCGGGATGCATCGGGGGTGCTGCTGGGCCTTTCACAGCCCGGCGGGGCCCTCTGCGCCCTGTTTGACGAGCAGCAAAAGGTGCCAAACACCATCAGCCAGCTCAACAGCATGTATTTTGACGAAATTTACCACGGCCGCACCGGCTACGAGCATCTGTACCGGCTGCCGGTGTACGAAACCACCCACCCGCCGCTGGGCAAGGTGTTCATCATGCTGGGCATCGCCCTGTTTGGCATGAACGGCTTTGGCTGGCGGGTGGCGGGGGCGCTGTTTGGGGCCGGCATGGTGCCGGTGCTTTACCTGCTGGCGCGGAGGCTCTTTAAGCGCCCCTGGCTGGCCTTTACGGCGGCCGCCCTTTTTGCGCTGGATACCCTGCGTTTTTCTCAAAGCCGCATTGCCACCATCGATGTATATGGGACCTTTTTTATCCTGCTGGGGGCGTACGGCATGGTTTGGTACTGCCAAAGCGTGCTGCAAAGAGGGGTGGTAAAAAGCCTTTTGCCTATGGCGGTTTCCGGCGCGGCGTTTGGGCTGGGAGCAGCCAGCAAATGGACCGGCATCTATGCCGGCGCGGGGCTGGCGGTGCTCTATTTTGGGGTGCTCTATGCCCGCTGGCGGCAAAAGCAGCCCGGTTTTGGGCGGGAGCTTGCCGCCGCCCTGGCGGGCGGGGTGGCCTGCTTTGTGCTGCTGCCGCTGGCCCTTTATATTGGCAGCTACGGCGTTTACTGGGCGCGGGACGCCGGCTTTACCTTGGGCGAATGGTGGCGGTGCCAGCAATCCATGTACAACTACCATGCAGGGCTCGAGTCTGCCCATCCGTTTGAATCCCGCTGGTACACCTGGCCTCTTTTGCTGCGCCCGGTATGGTACTATATGGGGCGCGGCCTTGCCGAGGGCAGGGTTGCCAGCATCGCGGGTCTGGGCAGCCCGGTGGTATTTTGGGGCGGGCTTGCGGCGGTGTGCTGGCTGGGCGTACGGCAGGTTTGCGGCCGGGGCAGCCGGGTGCGGGGCGCGCTGCTGGTGCTTTGGCTTACCCAGCTTTTGCCCTGGACTCTTGTGGCCCGTTGCACCTTCCTGTACCATTATTTCCCCTGCCTGGGCTTTTCGGTGCTGGCCGTCGCGGCCTTTTTGGCCGAGCTGGAGGCCGGCGGCCCTGCGGGCGCGCGCAAAGCGCGGCTGCTGGCCGGCGGGCTGCTTGCGGCGGCGCTGGCGGTGTTTGTTTGGTTTTACCCGGCGGTGAGCGGCCTGCCGGTGCCCGAGGGCTGGGCGCGCAGCATCCTCTGGCTGCCAAGTTGGGGCTTTTACCAGCTAAAGCCGCTCTTTTCGCTATAAAAATAAGCGGCTGCTTTTTCTCGGCTGTGCATTCTTGGATTTCATGCGGCTTTTGCGGCCCGGCCGCCTTAGGGGGGATCGCCCCAGGCGCGGCACGGGGCCGGAAAAATATCCCCGGCGCGTCTGTTTGCGGCAGGCGCGCCGGGGATGCGGCGGGTGGAACGGCTATTTCAGATGGATATGGTTGGGCAGGCCGTTTACAAAAAAGGCGGGCAGCTCGGCCTGTACCAGCGGCCGGGCATAGGCCAAAAATTCCTCGGTCATATCCGTGTGGCTCTCGTTGATCCAGGCGAGCGGGACCTTTTTTTCGAGGTTTGCCACCTCCTCAATAGGGTGCAGCTCGGTGGTGCTTTGATAGGGGTCGTTGGAAATACGCCTGAGGGCGACCATCATGCCGGTCTGCCCCTCAAAGGCGGCCTTTACCGCTGCGCCTCCCACCTGGAAGGCCTCGGTGATGTCGGTACGGCTGGTCATGTGGCCGGCGCACCGCTGTAGGGTTGAAAGCTCGATGCTGCGGGTTTTGGTGCCCAGCTCCCGCGCGATTCGGTTGGCCAGATAGCGGGCAGTGCCGGTGAGGCTCTTGTGGCCGAAAGCGTCCACCGAGCGCACGTCGTCCGCCAGCTCGCAGACATACCGCCCGTCCTCTAACCGGACGCCCTCGCTTACTGCGATTACAATGCTGGCCTTTTGCGCCTGCATGGCGCGCACCTTCTCGATGAACCGCTCCACGTTAAAGGGGATCTCGGGCAGGCAGATCATGTCTACCCCTTCGCAGTCCTCCCCGCGGGCCAGCGCCGCGGCGGCGGTGAGCCAGCCGGCGTTTCGGCCCATGATCTCCACCACCGTTACATAGTTGGTTCCGTACACCGTGGCATCCCGGATCAGCTCCTTCATCACCACCCCGATATACTTGGCCGCCGAGCCGTAGCCGGGGGTGTGGTCGGTTACCATCAGATCGTTGTCGATGGTTTTGGGCACCCCCATAAAACGGATTTCGCTGTCGATGCGGCGGCCGTAATCGGCCAGCTTGCCGATGGTGTCCATGCTGTCGTTGCCGCCGATGTAAAAGAAATATCCGATACCCAGCTCGGCCAAAATCCCAAAAAGCTTTTGGTAGAGCGCCTCGTCTTCCCGCCAGTCCGGCAGCTTATAGCGGCAACTGCCCAAAAAGCTGGACGGGGTGCGCTTGAGCAGCTCGATGTCCAGCTCGCCGGTAAGCTGGCTGTCCATATCCACTACACGGCGCTCCAAAAGGCCCTGTACCCCGTTGCACATGCCGTACACAGTGCCGGCGCCCCGCCGTTTGGCCGCCTGGTAAACCCCTGCAAGGCTGGAATTGATGACCGAGGTAGGGCCGCCGGATTGGCCCACAATTGCGTTTTTAGCCATAATGCCACCCGTCTTTCCTGAAAATTTGTGGTTTTATTGTACCTCATTTGGCAAAATGATGCAATAATTTGTCCATTTGTTTCGTGTTAGGGTAAGAAGGGCAAAAAACAGGGCGGGAGATTTCCCCATAGAAGGCCGGTAGGCCCCTTTGGGTGCGCCGGGGAGGGATCGGCGTGCGAAGGATCCGTCCTTAAACAGCGCCGCAGGCGCAAAACAAAGGAGGATACACCATGAAACATCCCACAAGGGCAATGGCCGTGCTGCTTGCCGCGGCGCTGCTCGCGGCGGTGCTGGCCGGGTGCGGGGGCGGGGCCGGCAACCTTTCGGCCGCCGCCGGCGAGTACGGCGGCGCTTACGACGGCGCCGCGACCACGCCCGCCGCAAGCCCGGAGGAGGCTGGCGGCTGGGGCGATGTGGGCGAGGACAGCGGCAGCGAAGCGCAGCTTCTGGCCGACCCCAGCCGCAAGATCATCTACAATGCCCGCTTGTCCATCGAGAGCACCGAGTACGATAAGACCCGCTCCGAGCTGCTGGCGGCCGCGGCTGCCGCGGGAGGCTATGTGGAAAGCTCCAGCCAGTACGGCAGCGCAGAGGAGGGGAACCGCTGGGTAGACCTGACCCTGCGCATCCCCTCAAAGAACTACGGCTCCTTTTTGGCGGCAGCCGAAAATGCCGGGAGCCTGCTGCAAAAGGACGAAAGCACCCAGGACATCACCCGGGAATATGTGGATGTGGAGGCGCGGCTCACCAGCCTCAAAAACCAGGAGCAGCGGCTCCAGGAGCTGGCGGCCCAGGCCGAGAGCCTGGAGGACCTTTTGGCCATCGAACAGCGCCTTTCGGACGTGCAGTATGAGATCGAAAGCTACACCGCACAGCAGCGGCTTTTTGACGATCAGGTGGACTACTCTACCGTGACCATCAATCTCAACGAGGTACGGGTGTATACACCGGTCAAGCGCGGGTTTGGCAGCCGGATCGTCAGCGCCTTCCAAAATAGCTGGAGCGATTTTGGCGAAGGCGCGCAGGATTTTGCGGTGGGCCTTGTGTATGCCTTGCCCAGCCTGCTGGTGCTGGCGGTAATCGCGGCGGCCGTGTTGGTACCGGTGCGCCGTGCCAAAAAGCACGCGGCGGCCCGGCCAAAGCCGGCTGCCCCCGCCCAGGGCAAGACCCCCCCGGAGGGAACCCAGCCGCCCAAGTACGAGTTTAAGCCGTAAGATAACCGGGACATATAAGCAAAAGAGGGGGCAGATCAACCGGAGGGCCTCGTCTCATAAAGAAATTAAGGCACGGCAGACCATGACGGTTTGCCGTGCCCTTTCTATAGTATGTGACCCGCTATGGCACCTTCCCCGGAAGTGTCATAGTGGGTCGAGCAATAAAGCCCATTTTTATTGTTCAAACAACCCCTCTGCGATCAGCAGCTCAAGAACACGGGCCTCGCGTTCAAACATGATCGGATTATATGGGCTCTGTACTACATGGCGATTTTTCCTGATCGCAACATCCGGCTCAACATACTCTAAAGTATAGCTTTCTTCCGCTTCATAATCGTCAAGCTCTTGGCAAACGGCCTCATCCGCACTTTTACAAAGATAGTAATAGTTATCCTGGATAAAGCACTCCGTCTTATCCTGATCGCTTCTTTGAATCCGATGCACATATCCGTATTCTTTGATGGTATCAGGCAGAACGACTAACCCTGATTCTTCACGGGTTTCCCGGATCATCGCATCCACGGGGTTTTCGTGCTCTTCAATTCCCCCGCCCGGAAATTTATAGTAGTCATATTTGGCACTATGAATCATTGCTACCTTTTTGCCCTTGATCATGATACTTCTGGCAGAGTTGCGGACAAACGAATGGGTACATTTATCGTAGTCCTTTTCATCCATTTCAAACAACAGTCTCATAATGGACCGCCCCTCTTTTGAATGCATGAAGGCATGAAGGCATTTGCGCCGATTATACGCCGTATACCGCCACCCCCAGCACGGCCGAGAGAAGGATCAGCATCACCGGCGAAAGCTTTTTGTGCCAGAACCGCTGCACGGCCAGTTGGGCCGCCGCCAGCAAAGCCAGGATCAGCAGCGCCCCGCCGTTTGGAGAAACATGCAAGCCCCCCGCCCCGCCAAGCGCAAAGCAGCAGCTCAACAGTAGCTGCAGCCCGGTGGCCAGGATGATGCCGGCGACGCAGGCCTTGAGCCCGTCCAGCGCGCTGCGGAAAACCGGGCTTTGCAGAAGGCGGGCCATCAGGGCCGAGACCGCGATGATGATGATAAACGCGGGGGTCACCACCGCCAGGGTGGCCACCGCGGCCCCCCAAAAGCCGGCCTGGCTGCTGCCGATGTAGGTGGCCATGTTGACCATGATCGGCCCGGGGGTGCTCTCGCTGACCGCGATCATGTAGCTCAGCGCCGCGTCGTCCAGCCAGCCGCGGCTCAGCACCACGTCCCGGATCAGCGGGATCGCCCCATACGCCCCCCCAAACGAGAAGAGCCCCACCTGCAAAAAGCCGGCCAAAAGCTCCCAAAAGATCATTGCCCGCCACCGCCTTTCCCGCCGCGCGCCCGCCGCAGGGCGGGCAGCGCAAGGCCTACGGCCGCGGCGGCCAGCAGAAGGCTGATGGAGGAGACGCCAAGGCCCAGCAGGTCGCTTGCCAGCATCACCCCAAAGGCGCAGGCCAGGATGCCCAGGGCCAGGGGCCGCTTTTCCATCTGGCGGATGATGTTGACCGCGGCGGTGAGCACCAGCAGCCCCACCGCCACCTGGATGCCCCGGAAGGCGTTTGCGATCACCCGGATCTCAAGGAAATGCTCCAAAAACTGCGAGATGGCCAGGATGATGATAAACGAGGGCAGCACCACCCCCACCGTGGCGGCCAGCGCTCCGGGCACTCCGGCCATGCGGTAGCCCACAAAGGTGGCGCAGTTGATCGCCACCGGCCCTGGGGTGGACTCGGCTACCACCGTAAGGTTCATCATCTCGTCGTGGGTGATCCAGCCCTTTTTCTCAACACAGGTATCCTCAATGATGGCAATCATTGCATAGCCGCCGCCAAAGGTAACCAGCCCGATCTTAAAAAAGGCCGAAGCAAGGGTAAAGAGCATGCCGCGTTTCATAAAAAACCTCCATCCTGCAAACGTCCTGCAAAAGGCCGCCCCGCCCCCCAAAACGGCGGGACGAGGCGGCAGGGAAGCGAGGAAAACAAGGCCCTCAGCCCAACGTTTCAACCAGGGTGTCCGGGCAAAGCATCCCAATCAGGCCCGGCCCGCCGGCAGGGGCGCCGGCGGCTTAATTCTTTTTGCCCTTGAGCTGTTTCATCCGCAAATCGTGGCTCAGGATCTGCTTGCGGATACGCAGGGATTTTGGGGTGATTTCCAAAAGCTCGTCCGGCGCTAAAAATTCCAGGCTCGCCTCCAGGCTCAGGCGGCTCACCGGCACCAGCCGCAGGGCGTCGTCACTGCCCGAGGCGCGGGTGTTGGTGAGGTGCTTGGTTTTGCACACGTTTACCGTAATGTCCTCACCGGTAGGGGTATAGCCTACCACCATGCCCTCGTACACCTTTTCGCCCGGCTCGATCAGCAGGGTGCCGCGTCCCTGGGCGTTAAACAGGCCGTAGGTTACCGCCTCGCCCGCCTCGTGGCTTACAAGGCTGCCGCTGCTGCGGCCGGGCAGCTCGCCCTGCCATTCCTCATAGCCGTCAAAGATGGTGTTGAGGATGCCCTCGCCGTGGGTGTCGGTCAAAAACAGGTTGCGGTAGCCAAACAGGCCGCGGCTCGGCATACGGAATTCCAGGCGGGTGCGGCTGCCCATTAGCTGCATGTCCTGCAAAAGGGCCTTGCGGCTGCCCAGCTCGGTCATTACGGCGCCCTGGTACTCCTGCGGCACATCAATGACCACCCGCTCCATCGGCTCCATCTTTTTGCCGTTCTCCTCATGGGTCAGCACCTTGGGGGGGCTTACCTGCAATTCGTACCCCTCCCGGCGCATGGTCTCGATCAGGATGGAAAGGTGCATCTCGCCCCGGCCCATCACCCGGAAGGCATCGGTGGTGGCGGAATCCTCCACCTTCAAGGCCACGTCCTTGAGCAGTTCCTTTTGCAGCCGCTCGCGGATCTGCCGGCTGGTCACATATTTGCCTTCCCGGCCGGCAAAAGGGCTGTCGTTGACGCTGAAGGTCATCTCCACCGTGGGGTCGTTGATCTTGAGGAAAGGCAGCGGCTCCACTGCGGCGGCATCGCACAGGGTATTGCCGATGGTCACGTCCGCAATACCGCTGAAGGCCACGATATCGCCGGCCTCCGCGCCTTCCACCGGCTCTCGGCCGTTGGCCTTAAAGTCGTACAGCTTGGTAAGCCGGCCCTTGACGGCCATGCCGGGGTTATGCCAGTCGCACACCAGCACCTCCTGGCCCACCTTTGCCCGGCCGTTCTGGATGCGGCCCACCCCAATGCGGCCCACAAAATCGTTGTAATCCACGCTTGAGCAAAGCATTTGGAAAGGGGCCTCAGGGTCGCCCTCGGGGCACTTGACATACTGCAAAATGGTTTTGAAGAGAGGCTCCAGATCGGCGCCCGGCACATCCGGGCTGTAGCTGGCGGTACCGGCCCGGCCCGAACAAAAGACCATCGGGCTGTCCAACTGCTCGTCGGTGGCGCCGAGATCCATTAAAAGCAGCAGAATCTCGTCAATAACCTCCTTCACCCGCGCGTCCGGCCGGTCAACCTTATTTACGGCGATCACCAGTGAGAGGTTTTGCTGTAGGGCCTTTTGCAGCACAAACCGGGTTTGGGGCATACAGCCTTCGGCCGCATCCACCAGCAGCAGCACCCCGTTGACCATCTTGAGTACCCGTTCTACCTCGCCGCCAAAGTCTGCGTGGCCGGGGGTATCCACGATGTTGATCTTAACATCGTCGTATACGCAGCTACAGTTTTTGGCCAGGATGGTAATACCGCGCTCTCGCTCAATGTCACCCGAGTCCATCACTCGCTCGGCCACCTGCTGATTGTCGCGGAAAGCGCCGCTCTGCTTGAGCATCTGATCCACCAGGGTGGTTTTGCCGTGGTCGACATGCGCGATGATGGCGATGTTTCGTAAGTCTTTGCGTTCCATACTTTTTGCTCCCTCTTCCCATTCAAAACCAATGCTGCAAACCGCTTTTCAAGCGATGCAAAAAAATTTTTACACAACACAACCCTATCCTAAAGCACCGGCGTGCATTTGTCAAGAATCACGAAATAAAATCGGGCGTTTTGGTATAAACGCCAAAATTGCGCGGCCAGTCTGCGGAAAGGCTCCGCAGGGCCGGCGGGTTGCGAACAGGCTACTAACAAAAGCAAGGCAGACCGGCCAAAAGACACAACAAAACCACCAAGAAACCGACGTTTCTTGGTGGTTTTCATGGTGGGCGGTAAGGAACTCGAATCCCTGACCCCCTGCACGTCAAGCAGGTGCTCTACCAGCTGAGCTAACCGCCCGTAAAAGCCCGTCCCCATTAGGATCCATAGGGTACTTTGCCATTATACCCGATGGGCCCCAAAAAAGCAAGGGCCGCAGACAAGTTTTTTGTGTTTTTGCCTTGCGGCGCTTCGCGTTGCCCGGTTGCCCCGTACTGCGGCGCGGCCTTACAATGCGTCTGCCTAAACAATGGACATAAGGCTAAAAAGAGGCAAAACCCAAGCAAAGGATATTGGCCTAAGGAGGGCATAAGGGCTACTGCAAAAAGGGGTATCCGGGGAGGATAATCCCAGGCGGGGCCCCATCCCTGCCGCTGGTGGCCTGCGCGCATACGCCCTGGGCCTTACACGCCTTTCCTTTCATGCAAACGGCAGGCTTTGCGCCGCAAGCTGCAATAGCTGTGCAAGCCCGATGCTGTACAGGGCAATGCTGGCCGGCTTGCCCAGCAACAGGATCACACAAAAGCGCCGCAGGCTCATGTTGGTCAGCCCGGCCAGCATACAGAGGAAATCGTCCGGAAAAAAAGGCAGTAGGATCGCCCAAAAGAACCATTTGGCAAACCGGTCTTTTTCTTCCAGCCGGCGCAGATGGCGGGTCAGCAGCTCCTCACCGCCAAAGGCCCGCACAAATCGCATGCCAAACCGGCGCGCAAGGCAAAAGTTGAGCAGGCTGCCCGCGAGGGTGCCCAGATAGTTGTATAAAAATCCCAGCCAAGGCCCAAACAGCAGCACCCCTACCGTACAGGCCGCGCCGCCCGGCACAAGGGCCAGCAAAATCTGCGCTACCTGCACCAGCATAAACAGCAGCGGCGCGGCGGCCCCGTAGCTTTCCACAAAGGCAGCCATTGCGTTGGGATCGGTGAGTAACCCGCTGCGCCAGGCCCAAACCACAAACCAGGCGATCCCCCCAATGGCCGCCCCGGTTATGCAGTGCCCGGCAGCCCTGGCCGCCTTTTTGAGCCACCCGCGCATGCCGCACCGCCCCCTTATCCTTAGCCAAAGCCGTATCCCGATTGTACCCGATTTACCCGGCGCTGTCCAGCCGGCAAACGCAAAATGCCGCAAGACAAGGCGGGGATGCCCGCCAAAGGGCGAACCGGCCCGAACCGGCCCGAAAGGCTGTATTTGACAAGGCTTTTGCGCCGGGGTATAATAAGGACACCTGTGATGTACGTCTTGCATTTCCCGGCCGGCCGCGCCCTGCGGCGCGGGAAATGCTCCTGTTTGCCGAGGGCCTGGGTCGCATCGAACAGATGGACGCAACGTGCCCGCTCAACTTGGAATAAAAGCGGCTCCCAAAGCCGCAAAAAAGAACATACATACACGCAAAAAAGCAGAAAGGCCTCTCACGCATGACACGAGAGGCCTGGTTCTGCGTGTAATGCGCATAGGGCCGGGCAGAGCGGCCTTGCCCCTCGCGCAGGATTTTTGGAGGAACAATGCGTATGGTAGAAAAAAAGCCCAACCGAACCGATTTGAAGGCGGCGCAGCAAAGGCTGCCCCGTCCTCCCAGAACCCGGCTTTTGGCGGACGGGCAGCCCGGAGAGGGGCTGCTACGTGCGCCCCAGCCTGCCGCGCCCAAAAAGGGCCGGGGCCCGGCCAAGCCTTCCGTGCAGCCAAAAACGGCAAGGGGCCGCCGGGCTCCCGAGCCGCCGGACATCCCGGTACAGATCGTACCGCTGGGCGGCCTTGGCGAGGTGGGCAAAAACGCCACCGTCTACGAGTGCCAGGGCGATATGATCATGGTGGATTGCGGGGTCGTCTTTCCGGACAGCGATATGTTTGGGGTGGACCTTGTGATCCCGGATTTTACCTGGCTTGTGCAGAACCGCGAGAAGGTGCGGGGCATCATCATTACCCACGGGCACGAGGACCATATCGGCAGCCTGCCCTATCTTTTGCGGCAGGCCAATTTCCCGGTGTACGCTACCCGGCTTACCATCGGGCTCATTAAAAACAAGCTTGAGGAGCATGGCCTGCTGGGGCAGGTTAAGCTGGTGGAAATCCGCCCGGGGCAGAAGTTCCGGCTGGGCTGCTTTACCATTGAGCCGATCCATGTGAACCACTCGATCCCGGACGCGGTGGCCTTTGCCATTGAGTGCCCGGCCGGCGTGCTCCTGCAGACCGGCGATTTCAAGATCGATTACACCCCTCTGCTGGACGGGCCTACCGACCTTGCCGCCATTGCCGGGTACGGCAAAAAAGGGGTGCTGGCGCTGCTGAGCGATTCCACCAATGCCGAGCGCCCCGGCTTTACCGCCACCGAGCATAAGGTGGCCCAGACCGTGAGCGATTTGTTCCACCGGGCCGACAAGCAGCGTATCATCATCGCTACCTTTGCCTCCAACCTCTACCGGGTACAGCAGATCATCGACCTTGCGGTGCAAAACGGCCGCAAGGTGGCGGTGAGCGGGCGCAGCATGGTCAACAATACCCAGATGGCCCAGGAGCTGGGCTATATCCACGCGCCGGACGGGGTGCTGATCGATATCGAGCAGATCAACCGCTACCCGCCCGAAAAGATCGTGCTCATCACCACCGGCAGCCAGGGCGAGGCGATGAGCGCCTTGTCCCGCATGGCCTCCGGCAGCCACCGGCAGGTGCATGTGGGCCCGGGGGATTTTATCATCATCTCGGCCCGGCCCATCCCGGGCAACGAAAAGATGGTTACTAAGGTGGTCAACGGACTTTTGCTGCTGGGGGCCGAGGTTATCTACGAGTCGATGTACGACGTGCATGTCTCGGGCCATGCCTGCCAGGAGGAGCAGAAGCTGATGCTCACCCTGGCCGCCCCGCAATATTTTCTGCCGGTGCACGGCGAGTACAAGCAGCTCAAAAAGCACGCCCAGACCGCGGCGGCCTTGGGCATCCCGGAAAAAAATATCCACATCTCCGAGATCGGTGAAACGGTCATCCTCTCCCGCAGCGGGCTGCGGGTGGGCGAGCCGGTCCCGGCCGGCGCCGTGATGGTGGACGGCCTGGGCGTGGGCGATGTGGGCAACGTGGTCCTGCGGGATCGCCGCCACCTCTCGGAGGACGGGCTGGTCATTGTGGTGGCCACCGTCGACGGCGCCACCGGCGAGGTGCTGGCTGGCCCCGAGCTGGTGAGCCGCGGCTTTGTGTATGTGCGGGAGAGCGAGGAGCTGCTGGACGAGGCCCGGCGGCTGGTGGCCGAAACCTTTGAAAAATGCCGGTTCGACCGTCAGCGGGACCTTGGCAGCGTAAAAACAAGGGTGCGGGAGGCGCTGTCTTCCTATATTTACCGCAAGACCAAGCGCAGCCCCATGATCCTGCCGATCCTGATGGAGCTGTAGGGAGGGCGGGCCGCGCTTGCTGGGCCTTTGCGCTGCATCAAGGGCGGCGCGAAGGCCCGGGGAAATTCTTGTCGGCGCCCGGGCAAGAGCTTGGCAAAATGAAACGCATCAAGGGCGGAACATGCGCTTGCATGGCCGGGCAAAATAGCTGCCCGGCTGTGCTGCTTTGAAGCACAAAAAAGGGGGGCGAATCTTCCCAATGCCAAAAAAACCGCGTCTTTGCCTGGAGGTACTGGTGGCCGGGCTGCTGATCCTCTCGGCCGGCCTTACCCTGGCCATCGCTACCGAGCGGCCGGTGCTGCTGCTGCCGGTGGGCATCCTGCTGCTGCTCATCATCGCCGGGCTCTGGGCCGGCGGGGCCGCTTTGCGCGGGCGGATCGCCCGCTGGCTCTCGGGCGGGGTGTTTGAGGGCAGCGAGGTGCAATATACCCTGGCCAGGCTGCCGCTGCCGGTGATGCTGCTCTCGGGCAAGACCCTTTTGTGGTATAACCCTCCTCTGCGCGCCGCACTGCTGGGCGATCAGGATGCCCTGCTGCTGCCGGCAAGCAGGGTGCTGCCGGGGCTGGACCTGCGTGCCTGTGCCCAGCCGGCCGGCCAGTGCCTGGAGCAGGACGGCCGCCGATATACCGCGTATGCCAGCACGGTGGCCGGCCGGGAAGAGCTGAGTATCGTCTTTTTGGTGGACGACACCGCCCTTAAGGAACAGGCGGCCGAATATGCCGCTACCCGCCCGGCCTATCTGGTTTTTGAGATCGACGGTTACGACGAGGTGTTTGGCGGGCTGCGGGATTCCGAGCGGGCGCGGGTGCTGGAGGGGGTCAACCGTACGCTGGAGACCGCCATCGGCCGTACTACCGGCTTTTTGCGCCGGGTGGCAAACTCCCGGTATATTGCGGTGGTGGAGGAGCGGCATATGCGGGAGATGGCCGCCGCGCGGTTTGATGTGCTGGACAAGGTGCGTGCGCTGGACGAAAACCTCAACCTGACCCTTTCCATTGGGGTGGGCCGGGGTGGCGCGACCCTGGCCGAGTGCCAGGAGATGGCCCGCCAGGCGCTGGATATGGCGCTGGGCCGCGGCGGCGACCAGGCGGCGGTCAAGATGCCGGACGGCTTTGAGTTTTACGGGGGCGTCTCCCGCAGCGTGGAAAAGCGCAGCAAGGTCAAAAGCCGGATGGTGGCCAACGCCCTGGCCGACATGATCCGCCAGAGCGACAGCGTGCTGGTGATGGGCCACCGCATGAGCGACCTGGACAGCGCCGGCGCGGCGGTGGGGGTGCTGCGCATCTGCAAAATCTGCGATGTGCCGGCCGCCATTGTGCTGCGGCGGGAAGCTACCCTTGCCACACCGCTGGTGACCGAGTTTGACAAGGCCGGCTTTGGCGAGGATTTTATCTCGCCCGAAACCGCGCTGGAGGGTATCACCAAAAACACCCTGCTGATCGTGGTGGATACCTATCTCAAGGGCCTGCTGGAGAGTTTTGAGGTGTACCAAAAATGCCGCCATGTTGCGGTGATCGACCATCACCGCAAGGCGGTGGGGCACATCGAAAACACGGTGGTGCTTTACCACGAGCCGTATGCCTCCTCGGCCTGCGAGCTGGTGAGCGAGCTGTTGCAGTATGTGGGGGACGGCCGCAAGGACCAGGGCCCTACCCCGCTCGAGGCTGAGGCGCTGCTGGCCGGCATCATGCTGGACACCCGCAATTTTGCGCTGCATACCGGGGTGCGCACCTTTGAAGCGGCGGCCTACCTGCGCCGGATGGGGGCGGAGACCTCGGAGGTGAAAAAGCTGTTTTCCTCCAGCATGGAGGAATATGCCGCAAAATCCGAGCTGGTGGAGCGGGCGCAGGTTTATAAGGGCTGCGCCATCTCGGTGGGGGGCGAGCTGGCCGCTGGGCTTGCGGTGGCGGTGCCCCAGGCGGCCAACGACCTTTTGACCATCATCGGGGTAAACGCCAGCTTTGTGGCGGTACAAAAGGGCGGCGGGGTCAATATCTCGGCCCGCAGCATGGGGGCGGTCAACGTGCAAGTTATCCTGGAGCGCCTGGGCGGCGGCGGCCATCTCACCATGGCCGGCGCCCAGCTTAAGGACACCACCCCGGACCAGGCCCGGCAGTTGCTGATGGACGCCATTGACGCCTATTGCGCTGAGCAGGGCACAAAGAAAAAACCTGCGGATTAGCGGAGGCTTCATAAAAGGCAAAGCCGAAAATCCTGCCGGTGCGGCCGTATGTGCTGCGACAAAAAAGCTTGCCGGCCGCCGGGGCGCTGCCTGCGCCGGCTGCACAGCGGCCCAGCCCGCTTTGGCGTCAGCTTTTGCCTTGCGGCCCGCGGCTTGACCGCGCGGGCCGCAAGGGATACAATAGAACCCATCCACAAGAGATTTGCGAGGGGAGAGGATACCCAATGAAAGTACTGTTAAAGCAAGATGTCAAATCGATTGGCAAAAAGGACGAGATCCACGAGGTATCAGACGGCTACGCCCGCAACTTTCTGTTTCCGCGGGGGCTGGCCGCTACGGCGGACGCCGCCGCGGTAAACATGGTCAAGACCAAAAACGCCGCCAAAGAGCACCACGCCGCCGAGGCGCTGGCCGCCGCCCAGGCGCTGGCCGCCAAGGTAGAGGGCAAAACCGTAACCCTCAAGGCCAAGGGCGGGGCCTCCGGCAGGCTGTTTGGCAAGGTCACCGCCAAGGACGTGGCGGACGCCCTATCCCGGCTCATCGGTACCCCGCTGGACAAGCGCAAGGTTGAGCTGGAGCGGGAAATCAAGGATTTTGGCGCCTTTGGGGCCGTGGTCAAGCTGCACCCGGGGGTCGCGGCCAATTTTAAGGTAAAGGTTGAGGAAGAAGCCTGAACCCGAAAAACCTGCGGCCGCGCCTGCGCAAAGCCGCTTTGCGGCAGGCCGGGGCAGCCCGTTTGGAAAAGCCGTTTTGTGGCGGGCTTGCCCGCTTTTGGGGTGCGCGCCGCCTGAGAACCATCTGACAAGGGGAGGGGAAGAGGCATGCCGGAGGAACGCCGGGGCGGGGCCCTGAGCCTGGAGGCCATGGGGCTTAACCCGCCCTATCACATGCTGGCCGAGCAGTCGGTGCTGGGAGCGGCGCTCATCAAGAACGATATTATCCCGGACCTCATTGAGGTCCTGCGGCCGGAGATGTTCTACGCGCGGCAAAACGGCGAGATCTACTCCGAAATCGTGCGCATTTTTACCGCCGGCCAGGCGGTGGACGCGGTTACCCTGCTGGATGCCGTTGTTTCGCACGGGGTGTTTGAAAGCACCGACGCGGCCAAGGTCTACCTGGCTGTTCTGGCCGAGACGGTGCCCAGCATCAGCAACGTGCCTGCCTACGCCCGGATTATCGAGCAGAAATACCTTGTACGTCAACTGATGGAGGCGGCCCGATCCATTTTGGAGCAGAGCAGCGAGGAGCCGGATGCAAAGCTGCTGCTCGAAAGCGCCGAGCAAAAGATCTACGAGATCCGTTCGGGGCGTGACCAGTCGGCCCTTACACGCCTGTCCACCGTCCTGATCGAGACGGTAATCGGCCTGCAGCAGATCAGCGGGCCGGACCGGGACAAGTACCGAGGCATCCCCACCGGCTTTACCTATCTGGATACCATCCTTACCGGAGGGCTGGGCCGATCCGACCTCATCATCCTGGCTGCCCGCCCTGGCATGGGCAAAACCAGCTTTGCCCTCAACATTGCCACCAACGTGGCCAAGCGCCAGCAGGTGCCTGTGGCCATTTTTAGTTTGGAAATGACCAAAGATCAGTTGGCCGGGCGCATTTTGTCCAGCGAAGCCGGCATCGAGAGCCATGCCTTCCGCACCGGCGAGCTGTCCGCCGCCGACTGGGACGACCTTGCCCAGGCCACCGACCAGTTACACAACGCCCCCATTTACATGGATGACACCTCCGGTATCACCATCCCCGAGATCAAGGCCAAGGTGCGCCGGATCAACCAGGACCCGGCCCGCCCCAACATCGGGCTGGTCATCATCGACTATCTCCAACTTATGACCAGCGGCCGCCGCACCGAAAACCGGGTGCAGGAGATCAGCGAGATCACCCGCAGCCTCAAGATTATGGCCAAGGAGCTCAACATCCCGGTAATAGCGCTCAGCCAGCTATCCCGTGCGGTGGAAAAAGGCCGGGCCGACCATCGGCCCCAGTTGTCCGACCTGCGGGATTCCGGCTCGATCGAGCAGGATGCCGATATCGTGCTGTTCCTCTACCGGGAGGCCTATTACGATTCCATCGGCGGCGGCGAAGAGATGGCGGACGCCAACACCGCCGAGTGCATCGTGGCCAAAAACCGTCACGGCGAGACCGGCAAGGTGGACCTTGGCTGGGATGGCGCGCATACCCGTTTTATGAATGTGGATTACAGCCATGGCGGGTATTAAGCATGGCAGGGCAGGGGCTGCCGGATTCCGCGCCGGCAAACGCGGCGGAGCAATTTGAACGGGCGGTGCTGGGCTTTTGCGCCCGGCAGGGGCTGTTTGCGCCTCAGGACAGGGTCATTGCGGCGGTCTCGGGCGGGGCCGACTCCATGGCCCTGCTTGTATTTTTGCTGCGCAGCGCCGCCGCACTTGGTATCCGGGTAGAGGCCGTACACGTGGATCACGGCATCCGGGGCGAGCGATCCAGGGCGGACGCCGCCTTTGTGGCCGATTTTTGCGCGCGGCACGGGGTGGCGCTGCATGCTTTTTCGGCGGCAGGGGAGGGGATCCCGGTACCGGAGCATCCCAGCGAGGATTGGGCGCGCCGGCTGCGATACGGCTTTTTTGATCGGTTGCTGGCCACGGCGGAGGGAACGGCCCAAAATGGGGGAAAGCCCGGCCCCCGGGTATGGGTCGCCACCGCCCATACCCTGAACGACCAGGCGGAGACCCTCCTGTTCCGGCTGGCACGGGGCACGGGCCTGCGGGGGGCGGG
>CAJTSP010000003.1 GCA_910578965.1 uncultured Oscillospiraceae bacterium | reverse complement strand
GTATATGCAGCCCGGCCCGGCCTGCCAGGCCCAACCCCCCGGCCCGGCCTATGATCGGTACGCCGGCTGCAGCGGCTCGCCCGACACGGTGGGCCTGCTGGATTGGCTGCTTTCGAGCCTTGTCCCCTTTGTGCCTCTGGTTGGCCTTGTGATGCTCTGCATCTGGTCCTTTGCCGGCAGCACCAAGCCTTCCAAGCGCAATTGGGCACGCGCCACCCTCATCCTCCGCCTTGCTTTAGGGGCGCTTTTCTTTGCGTGGTGCGCCTATCTGGCTCTTACCGACCCAGCGCTTATGGGACCTGTTTATTGAGCCGGCGGTTGCCTGTTTGTGGATCTCATAGAAAAAACCTCGGCTTTTTCTCGCTTTTTTACAAAAAGCCCTTGCAACACGCCGCCGGGTGTGTTAAAATAAATTTCGGCTGCGAATGGCTTTGTGTCCAAACAACCTTGAAACGCAGGTTTTTTGGCCGTTTGAAAAAGGGTACAAAGCCACGATATGCGTTGATGCGGGAGGTTGCCGTAGCAATACGGGTTTTTCCGCGGAGTATGTCCGATCCAGAACCGGGCGAAAGAATTACCGATGGCAAAGGATATGTTCCGGGCGTACAATGCCCCGAACCAATGTCCGCCCAGGGCCGCAAGGGCTGGCCCTGCATTTGCTGGAAGGATTGTCCGGGCGAACTGCATGGCGGTTCACCGGCTTTTCTCATGCAAAAGGGTGGAACACCCGGCGCCGTGTAACGGTAATTTATCGGCTCGCCGAAGATCCAGCAACAAATTATAGGAGGCGAACAAAAATGGCAGTCAAGGAGAAAATCAGGATTCGGTTGCAAAGCTACGATCATCAGTTGATCGATGCCGCGGCGGAGCGGATCGTCGAGACCGCAAAGCGCACCGGCGCGCGGGTGTCCGGCCCCATCCCCCTTCCCACCAGCAAAGAGGTAGTTACCATCCTGCGGGCGGTGCACAAGTACAAGGATAGCCGCGAGCAGTTTGAAAACCGCACCCACAAACGCCTGATCGACATCCTGAAGCCGTCCAACAAGACGGTCGAGGCTCTTATGAGCCTGCAGCTCCCCGCCGGCGTCGACATCGAGATCAAGCTGTAAGGCCTTTTTCTGCGGCGCTCCCTCTCCTTGGCCAATCCATACAAGGCGCGGTAAGGGCGGCCGAGAGCCGCCAACTGCCGCCGGGGCCGCCGCAGGGCAAGCAACAGCAGCCTTAACAAAGATAAGTCGCACCGAACGGAGAGGTCATGTTGGCGCTTTTCACCCAAGGCGTCAACCAATAACCTTTAAGGAGGAAAACAAAATGCAAAAAGGCATCATCGGCAAAAAGCTGGGCATGACCCAGATCTTCGACGCCAACGGCAAGGTCGTACCGGTCACGGTCATCGAGGCCGGCCCCTGCACCGTTGTGCAGAAGAAGACGGTTGAGAGCGACGGCTACCAGGCCGTACAGCTTGGTTTTGGCGAGGTTTCGGCCAAAAAGGTTTCGAAGCCGGCCAAGGGCCACTTCGACAAGGCGGACGCCGCGCCCAAAAAGACCCTGCGGGAGTTCCGCCTGGCCGACATCAGCGGCATGAAGGTGGGCGACATCCTCAAGGCAGACGTTTTTGCCGCGGGCGACCGCATCGATGTGGTGGGCACCAGCAAGGGCAAAGGCTACGCCGGCACCATCAAGCGCTGGAACGGCCATCGCCTGCGCGAGAGCCACGGCACCGGCCCGGTTTCCCGGCACGCCGGGTCCATGGGCGCCTGCTCCAGCCCCAGCCGCGTATACAAGGGCAAAAAGCTGCCCGGCCATCTGGGCGCCGAGCGGGTCACCATCCAGAACCTCACGGTCGTCAAGGTGGACGCCGAAAACAATCTCATTGCCGTCAAGGGCGCTGTCCCCGGGCCCAAGGGCTCGGTGGTCTGCATCCAGGACAGCGTGAAGGCGTAAAGGAGGAAAGCAGAAATGGCACAGTTTGACGTTTTGGATATGAACGGCAAGAAGGTTTCCACCGTAGAGCTTTCCGACGCCGTCTTTGGCATTACCCCCAACGAAAAGGCGGTGCACGCCGCCGTTGTCAACTTCCTGGCCAACCAGCGCCAGGGCACCCAGAGCACCAAGACCCGCAGCGAGGTTTCCGGCGGCGGCCGCAAGCCCTGGAGGCAAAAGGGCACCGGCCATGCGCGCCAGGGCTCTACCCGCAGCCCTCAGTGGACCCACGGCGGCGTTGCGCTGGGCCCCAAGCCCCGCGATTACAGCTACCGCATCAACAAGAAGCTCCGCCGTCTGGCCATCCTCAGCGCCCTGAGCGCCAAGGCTGCCGCAGGCGACATGATCGTGATCGATAAGCTGGCTACCGAGGAGTTCAAAACCAAGACGGTGGTTTCGATGCTGGCCGCCGTAAACGCCGGCAAAAAGAACCTGATCGTCAGCGACGTGGCCGATAAAAAGTTTGTCAAGAGCGCCGCCAACATCCCCGGCGTCAAGACCACCGTGGCCACCAGCGTCAACACCTACGACGTCGTCAACGCCGACAAGTTTATTGTGAGCGTGGACGCCGCCAAGAAACTTGAGGAGGTGCTGGGCGAATGAAGACCGCACAAGACATCATCCTTGCCCCGGTCATCACCGAAAATTCGATGCAGGGCATCGGCATGAAAAAATACACCTTTAAGGTTGCGCCAAACGCCGGCAAGGTCGAGATCGCCTCGGCGGTCGAAAAGATCTTTGGGGTCAAGGTGGCCAAGGTCAACACCATCAGCGTACGCGGCCGCTACCGCCGTCAGGGCCTGCATGCCGGCTACACTGCCAAGAGCAAAAAGGCCATCGTTACTCTCACGCCGGATTCCAAGACCATCGAGTTCTTCGAGTCGATGGTATAAGGGAAAGGCCCCGCCGAGGGGCCGGATATGGGGATATGACCCCGATAATAATTCATAAGACGACAAAGGAGAATCCCAAATGGCGATTAAAAAGTATAAACCGACGACCCCGGGCCGCCGCGGCATGACCGTGACCGACTACAGCGGCCTGAGCAAGGCCGGCCCCGAGCGCAGCCTGCTCCGGCCGATGAAAAAGGCCGCCGGCCGCAACAATACCGGCCGTATCACGGTGCGCCATCACGGCGGCGGAAACCGCACCAAGTACCGTGTGATCGATTTCAAGCGTTCCAAGTTTGACGTGCCGGCTACGGTCAAGACCATCGAGTACGACCCCAACCGCTCGGCCCACATTGCGCTGATCGTATATGAGGACGGGGTCAAGAGCTATATCCTGGCGCCCGAGGGCCTCAAGGTGGGCGATACCGTGATGGCCGGCCCGGGCGCCGACATCAAGCCCGGCAACGCGCTGCCTTTTGCCAATATCCCGGTCGGTACCGTGGTGCACAACATCGAGCTTTACCCCGGCAAGGGCGGGCAACTTGTGCGCTCGGCCGGCAACCAGGCCCAGCTCATGGCCAAGGAGAACGGCTATGCCCTGGTGCGCCTGCCCAGCGGCGAGATGCGCAATGTGCCGCTGGTCTGCATTGCGACTGTCGGCCAGGTAGGCAATGTCGACCATGAAAACGTCAACCTTGGCAAGGCCGGCCGCAAGCGCCACATGGGCTGGCGGCCCACCGTGCGCGGCTCGGTGATGAACCCCTGCGACCACCCCCACGGCGGCGGCGAGGGCAAGAGCCCGGTTGGCCGCCCCGGCCCGGTTACCCCCTGGGGCAAGCCGGCCATGGGCTACAAGACCCGCAAACACAAAAAGAGCTCTGACAAGTTCATTGTCAAGCGCGCCAACGGTTAAGAGAGGAGAACGAACATGGGTAGAAGTGTTAAAAAAGGGCCTTACGTCCTTCCTGTTTTGCTCAAGCGCGTCAAGGCCATGAACGAATCCGGCAAAAAGCAGGTGCTTAAAACCTGGAGCCGCTCCTCCACCATCTTCCCCGACTTTGTGGGCCACACCTTTGCGGTGCACGACGGGCGCAAGCATGTGCCTGTGTATATCACCGAGGACATGGTGGGCCACAAGCTGGGTGAGTTTGCGCCCACCCGCACCTTCCGGGGCCACGCGGGCGCAAAGACCAATAAGTAAGAGAGGAGAAAGACGACATGGAAGCAAGGGCACATCTTCGCTACGCCCGCATCAGCCCCCGCAAGGTTTCGGTCGTGCTGGATCTGATCCGCAACCAGCCGGTAGATAAGGCGCTGGCGATTTTGCAATATACCCAAAAGGCCGCCTGCGAGCCGCTTTTCAAGCTGGTCAAGTCGGCCGCGGCAAATGCCGAGAACAACCACAACATGGATAAAAACGCCCTGTACGTCGCCGAGTGCTTCGTCACTCCCGGCCCCACCCTCAAACGCATCATGCCGCGGGCCCAGGGGCGCGCGTTCCGCATTTTGAAGAGGACCAGCCACGTTACCGTGGTCCTCAAAGAGAAAGAATAAGAGGAGGAGGGAAACAATGGGCCAGAAAGTGAATCCCCACGGCCTTCGCGTGGGCGTTATCAAGGATTGGGACAGCCGCTGGTTTGCCTCCAAAAAGGAGTTCGGCGACATCCTGGTTGAGGATCACAAGATCCGCAAGACCCTCAAAAAGCAGCTCTTCGGCGCCGGCATCCCCAAGATTGAGATCGAGCGCACGGTGGACAGCCAGTCCGGCGCGCCCCGGGTCAAGGTGAGCATCTGGTGCGCCAAGCCCGGCATGGTCATCGGCAAGGGCGGCGCCGAGATCGAAAAGCTGCGCGTCCAGCTTGAAAAGCTGATCGGCAAAAGCGTTAACGTCAACATCGTGGAAGTGCGCAACATGGACACCAACGCCCAGCTCGTGGCCGAGAACATCGCCGGCCAGCTCGAGCGCCGCATCGGTTTCCGCCGCGCTATGAAGCAGTGCATGGGCCGCGCCATGCAGCGCGGGGCCAAGGGCATCAAAACCCAGGTCTCGGGCCGTTTGGGCGGCGCGGACATCGCCCGCACCGAGAGCTACCACGAGGGCACCATCCCCCTGCAGACCCTGCGCGCCGACATCGATTACGGCTTTGCAGAGGCCGCCACCACCTATGGCCGCATCGGCGTAAAGGTGTGGGTGTACAAGGGCGAGGTGCTCAAGGGCTCCAAGCCTGCCGAGGAGACCCGTCCCCCGCGTGAGGACCGCCCCCGCCGTGACCGTGGGGACCGCAAGGAAGGAGGCAACCGGTAATGTTACTGCCCAAGCGCGTTAAATACCGCCGCGTGCACCGCGGCCGCATGACCGGTAAGGCCATGCGCGGCAATACCGTCAACCAGGGCCAGTACGGCCTGGTGGCCCTCGAGCCCGGCTGGATCGACAGCCGTCAGATCGAGGCCGCCCGTATCGCCATGACCCGCTATATCAAGCGCGGCGGCAAGGTCTGGATCAAGATCTTCCCCGACAAGCCCGTCACCGAAAAGCCGGCCGAGACCCGCATGGGCTCCGGCAAGGGCAGCCCCGAGTACTGGGTGGCCGTGGTCAAGCCCGGCCGGGTGCTCTTTGAGCTGGCCGACGTCGACGAGGCCACCGCCCGTGAGGCGCTGCGCCTTGCGATGCACAAGCTCCCCGTGAAGTGCAAGTTTACGGCGCGGGAAGCCACAGAGGAGGTTTGAGCGTAATGAAAGCTGCTGAGCTGCGTGAAATGTCGGGCGTTGAGCTGAACAAGAAGCTGGCTGAGCTGAAGGAAGAGCTGTTCAACCTTCGCTTTCAGCACGCCATCAACCAGTTGGACAATCCCGGCCGCATCGAGATCGTCAAAAAGGACATCGCCCGTGTGCTGACTGTCCTTGCAGAGAAAGCATAAGGGGGGTTAAACGATGGAGCGCAATTTGAGGAAGACCCGCGTCGGCACGGTTGTGTCCGACAAGATGGACAAGACCATCGTGGTGGCTGTCCGCGACAGCGTGCAGCATCCCCTGTACAAAAAGATCATGAAGCGTACCGTGAAGTTCAAGGCCCACGACGAGAAAAACGAGTGCGGCATTGGCGACCGTGTCAGGATCATGGAAACCCGGCCCCTGTCCAAGGACAAGCGCTGGCGCCTGGTCGAAATTGTTGAGAAGGCCAAATAAGGCTGTTTCTTTGAAAGGAGGATCTGAGCGATGGTTCAGATGCAAACTTATCTCAAAGTAGCCGACAACACGGGCGCCAAGGAACTGATGTGCATCCGTGTGCTGGGCGGTTCCCGCAAGAGATATGCAAACATCGGCGACGTGGTCGTGGCCTCGGTCAAAAAGGCCGCGCCCGGCGGCACCGTCAAAAAGGGCGACGTCGTAAAGGCCGTGATCGTGCGTTCCAAGCACGGGCTGCGCCGCGAGGACGGCAGCTACATCCGGTTCGACGAGAACGCCGCCGTCATCATCCGTGAGGATAAAAACCCGAGAGGCACCCGTATCTTTGGACCAGTGGCCCGCGAGCTGCGCGAGCACGGCTACCTGAAGATCCTGAGCCTTGCCCCGGAATCGCTGTAAGGAGGTTTTAAGAGTGAACAATCTTCATGTTAAAACCGGCGACACCGTTATGATTATCAGCGGCAAGGACAAGGGCCAGACCGGCAAGGTGCTGGCTGTCAGCCCCAAGGAGGGCAAGGTCATTGTCGAGGGGCGCAACATGGTCACAAAGCATGTCAAGCCCCGTCGCCAGGGCGAGCAGGGCGGCATCGTAAAGGCCGAGGGCGCCCTGTACGCCTGCAAGGTAATGCCGGTCTGCCCCAAATGCGGCAAGGCCACCCGCGTGGCCCACTCTGTTAAGGACGGCAAGAATGTGCGCGTCTGCCGCAAGTGCGGCGCTGCGCTGTAAGGAGGGAGAAACCGTAAATGGCACGTCTGAAAGAAAAATATGTCAACGAAGTTGCTCCCGCTTTGATGAAGCAGTTTGGCTACAAGAGCGTGATGCAGATCCCGAGGCTCGACAAGGTCGTCGTCAATGTCGGCTGCGGCGAGGTTAAGGACAATGCCAAGATCATGGATGCGATTTTGTCTGACCTTGCACAGGTCACCGGCCAGAAGGCCATCGTCTGCAAGGCCAAAAAGAGCGTTGCGAACTTTAAGCTGCGCGAGGGCATGCCCATCGGCGCTAAGGTCACCCTGCGCGGCGAGCGCATGTACGAGTTTGTGGACCGGCTGTTCAGCGTGGCGCTGCCCCGCGTGCGCGATTTCCGCGGCATCAACGGCAACTCGTTCGACGGCCGCGGCAACTACGCCGTGGGCATCAAGGAGCAGTTGATCTTCCCCGAGATCGACTACGACAAGATCGATGCGGTGCGCGGCATGGACATCTGCTTTGTTACCACCGCCAAAACCGACGAAGAGGGCAAGGAGCTGCTCAAGGCTCTCGGCGCCCCCTTTGCGAACTAAGGGAGGGGGAAACGACCGTGGCAAAAACATCCATGAAGCTCAAGCAGCAGCGCGAGCCCAAGTTCTCTACCCGCGGCTACAACCGCTGCAAGATCTGCGGCCGCCCGCACGCCTATCTGCGCAAATACGGCGTCTGCCGCATCTGCTTCCGCGAGCTTGCCTATAAGGGCGAGATTCCGGGCGTGAAAAAAGCAAGCTGGTAAAACAAAACAGCTTGGCTGCAAGCACCGCCTAAAAAGCCGATGCACCGGCCCCAAGGCGGTATGAAAATTAGGAGGTTAGTGGCATGCAAATTACCGATCCCATCGCGGACCTGCTCACCCGCATCCGCAACGCAAGCAGTGCCAAACACCCTTCGGTGGATATTCCGGCTTCCAACCTGAAAAAGGCGATCTGCAAGATCCTGGTGGAAGAGGGTTACGTCAAGGGCGTACAGGTCATTGAAGACGACAAGCAGGGGATGCTGCGCGTGGCGCTTAAGTACCAGCAAAACGGCGCGCCGGTCATCGCCGGGCTGCGCCGGGTCTCCAAGCCCGGCCTGCGCATCTACACCAACTGCGAGGATATGCCCAAGGTCATGAAGGGCCTGGGCACCGCGATCATCTCCACCTCCAAAGGGGTCATGACCGATAAGGCCGCCCGCGCGGCCCATGTCGGCGGGGAAGTCCTCGCCTTTGTGTGGTAAGAAAGGGGCAGTAAAAGACAATGTCGAGAATTGGAAGAAAACCCATCGTCATTCCCGCGGGCGTTGAGGTTAAGGTCGACGAGGCCGAACACACCGTGTCCGTGAAGGGCCCCAAGGGCAGCCTGCATTCCAGCTACCATCCCCTTATGACCGTCAAGGTCGAGGGGGGCGAGCTTCTGGTTACCCGCCCCAACGACGAAAAGCAGGCCCGCAGCCTGCATGGGCTCACCCGCACCAACCTGAACAACATGGTGGAGGGCGTTATGCACGGCTTTGAGAAAAAGCTGGAGGTGCAGGGCGTCGGCTACCGTGTGGCCAAGCAGGGCAAGGACCTTGTGATGAACCTGGGCTACTCGCATCAGGTCATCGTTTCGGATACCGAGGACATCACCATCGAGGCCCCGGACCCCAACACCATCCTCATCAAGGGCATCGACAAGCAAAAGGTCGGCCAGTTTGCGGCGGAGGTGCGCGAGAAGCGCCCGCCCGAGCCGTATAAGGGCAAGGGCATCCGCTATGCGGGCGAGCATATCATCCGCAAAGAGGGCAAGGCCGGCAAGGGCAAGTAAGGGAAGGAGTGAAGAACAATGGTCAATAAGCCTGACAAGAACGAAGCGCGGCTTCGTCGTCACCGCCGTGTGCGCGGCAAGATCAGCGGCACCGCTGAGCGCCCCCGTCTGGACGTGTTCCGCTCCTCCAAGCACATCTATGCCCAGATCATTGATGACGCGGCCGGCGTAACCCTGGTCAGCGCCTCCAGCATGGACAAGGATTTTGAGGGCTTTGGCGGCAACATCGAGGCTGCCGGCAAGGTCGGCAAGCGGATCGCAGAAAAGGCCCTTGCAAAGGGCATCAAGACCGTCGTGTTCGACCGGGGCGGCTTTGTGTATCATGGCCGCGTGAAAGCTTTGGCCGAGGGCGCCCGCGAAGGCGGCCTTGAGCTGTAAGGAGGATCCACATGGAGAGAAGAAATCGTGAAGTGGACGACGGCATGATCGAAAAGGTTGTCTCGATCAACCGCGTTTCCAAAACCGTCAAGGGCGGCCGGGTCATGAAGTTCAGCGCGCTGGTGGTTGTGGGCGACGGCAAGGGCACCATCGGCTTTGGCATGGGCAAGGCCGGCGAGGTCCCCGAGGCGATCCGCAAGGGCATCGAGGCCGCCAAAAAGAACATGCGCAAGATCGAGCTCAAGGGCACCACCATCCCCCACGAGGTCATCGGCGCGTTCGGCGCCGGCCGCGTGCTGATGCGCCCGGCCCCCGAAGGCACCGGCGTGATCGCCGGCGGCCCGGTGCGTGCCGTTCTGGAGGCCGCCGGCATCAAGGACATCCGTACCAAGTGCCTGCGCTCCAACAACCCCTGCAACGTGGTCACCGCCACCTTTAACGGCCTGTGCAGCCTTGTAAGCGCCGAGAGCGTTGCGCAAAAGCGCGGCAAGACCGTGAAGGAAATCTTTGGATAAGGAGGCAGCAGCAATGGCAGAAACCGAAAAGAAGGCCGCCGCCGTCGAGGCTGCCGCCGAAGAAGTAAAACCGGCCAAAAAGCCCGCCGCCAAAAAGCCGGCCGCCAAAAAGGCCGAGGGCGAGACCGCCGAAAAAAGCCGGCTGCCAAAAAGGCCGAGGGCGAAACCGCCGAGAAAAAGCCGGCCGCCAAAAAGCCGGCTGCCCAAAAGGCCGCCAAACCCGCCGGGGTCACGGTGCGGCTGGTCAAAAGCCTGTCCGGCCGCAGCGATAAGCAGATCGCTACCGCCGCCAGCCTTGGCCTGCGCAAGATCGGCGATACCGCCGTGCAGCCGGACAATGCCCAGACCGCCGGCAAGATCGCTAAGATCGCCCACATGGTCACCGTCACCAAAGCGTAACAGCAAGGAGGTGCAAGCACATTGAAGCTTCATGAATTAAAGCCCGCCGAGGGCGCGAGTACCCCTGCGTTCCGCAAGGGCCGCGGCCATGGCAGCGGCAACGGCAAAACCGCCGGCTATGGCCACAAGGGCCAGAAGGCCCGGTCCGGCGTCAAAAAGGCCGGGTTCGAGGGCGGCCAGATGCCGCTGCAGCGCCGGCTGCCCAAGCGCGGTTTCAACAACATTTTCGCCACCAAATATGCTACTGTTAAGATCAGCGAGCTGGAAGCCCGCTTTGAGGCAGGCAGCGTGGTGGACGCCGAGGCCCTCAAGGCCGCCGGCCTGGTAAAAAAGACCCTGGACGGCGTCAAGGTCCTGGGCAACGGCGAGCTGACCAAGGCACTCACCGTCAAAGCAGCCGCCTATACTGCCTCTGCCAAGGAAAAAATCGAAAAGGCAGGCGGGAAGGCCGAGGTGATCTAAGGTGTTCGATACGTTCCGCAACGCATGGAAGATCGAGGAGCTGCGCAAGCGGCTGCTGTACACCTTCCTCATCCTGGTGCTCTTCCGGCTGGGCTGTAACGTCACGGTGCCCTATATTAACCCCGCCCTGCTCGAGAGCATGTTTAACTCCGGCAATATGCTCACCTATCTCAACATGATGAGCGGCGGCGCGCTCTCGCAGTGCGCGGTCTTTGCGCTGGGCGTTACCCCGTATATCAATGCCTCGATCATCATGCAGTTGCTCACGGTGGCCATCCCGGCCCTCGAGCGCATGAGCAAGGAGGGCGAGGAGGGCCGGCGCAAGATTACCCGCATCACCCGGTATGTGGGGGGCGGCATTGCACTGGTCATGTCGGTCGGCTATTGGTTTATCCTGCGCAACATGGGCGCGCTCAAGTACTATGCCGGCTGGGAGACCTGGTTCAGCATGGCGGTCATTATCCTCTGCTTTACCGCCGGCGCGCTCCTGGTTACCTGGATGGGTGAGCAGATCGACTCCAAGGGCATCGGCAACGGCGTTTCGCTGCTCATCTTTGCAGGTATCATCTCCCGTTGGAGAAACCTGTTCGGCACCATCGGCAACATGCTCACCGAGGCCCAGGGCGGCAAGCCCCAGTATTATATCTATCTGCCGTTGCTTGGCATCCTTGCGCTGGCGGTGGTGGTCTTCGTGGTGGTGCTTACCAACGCCGAGCGGCGTATCCCGGTGCAGTATGCCAAGCGGGTAGTGGGCCGCAAGATGTACGGCGGCCAGGCCAGCCACATCCCCATCAAGGTCAATATGAGCGGGGTCATGCCGGTCATCTTTGCCTCGGCGCTCTGCTCCATCCCCAGTACCATCGGCAGCTTTATCAGCTTTGACCGCACCGCGCATCCGTTCTGGGCGTCCTTCTTTGACACCTTTAACTACAGCAGCATGGTGTATATGGTCATTTATATGCTGCTGATCCTGGCTTTCAACTATTTCTATGTGGCCATCCAGTATAACCCGGTGGAGATTGCCAACAACCTGCGCAAAAACAATGGCGCGATCCCCGGCATCCGCCCGGGCAAGCCCACGAGCGATTTTATTGCCAAATGCCTCAGCAAGATTACCCTCATCGGCGCGGTCTTCCTGATGCTGGTAGCGGGGCTGCCCATCCTGCTGGGCCGGATCACCGGCATGAACATCCAGTTGGGCGGCACCAGCCTGCTCATTGTGGTGGGCGTGGCGCTGGATACCAGTCGCAGCATGGAAAGCTATATGCTTATGCGCCACCACAAGGGATTCCTCGAATGATCTGACCCGGCGTAAGGCTGCCGCCCGGCCGCAGGGCGGCACGGCTTATGCCCTTATGGAAAGGGGACGAACCGCATGAAACTGATCCTGTTGGGGGCCCCGGGCGCCGGCAAAGGTACCCAGGCCGAGATTGTCTGCGACAAGCTAAAGATCCCCGCCATCAGCACCGGCAACATCATCCGTGCCGCCGTGAAGGAGGGCACCGAGATGGGCGCCAAGGCCAAGAGCTATATCGACTCGGGCGCCCTTGTGCCGGACGACGTTATCATTGGCATCATCAAGGAGCGGCTGGCCCAGCCCGACTGTGAGAACGGCTTTATCCTCGACGGCGTGCCCCGCACGGTGGCCCAGGCCGAGGCGATCGAGCAGATGGGGGTCGAGATCGACAAGGTAGTAGACATCGAGGTACCGGACGAGGCGATTTTGCAGCGGCTCTCGGGCCGGCGGGTCTGCTCGGCCTGCGGGGCCTCCTACCATACCACCTTCAAGCCCAGCCACAAGCCCGACCTCTGCGACCGGTGCGGCGGCGCCCTGATCGTCCGCAAGGACGACGAGCCCTCCACCGTGCGCGAGCGGCTTAAGGTCTACCACGACCTCACCGAGCCGTTGATCGACTTCTACCGCGCGCGCGGCAAGCTGGTCGAGGTCAAGGGCCAGAGCGAGATTGCCGAGACTACCGCCCTGCTGCTCAAGGCATTGGAGGCGTAAACGGTGATCCAGCTCAAAACCGCCCATGAGCTTGAGGCGATGCGTCGGGCCTGTGCCATCAGCGCCGAGGCCCTCAAGCTGGCAGGGCAGTCCATCGAGGCGGGCATTACCACCGCCGAGCTGGACGAGATCGTCTTTCGCTTTATCAAAAAACAGGGTGCAAAGCCCGGGTTCAAGGGGCTGTACGGCTTTCCCGGCTCGGCCTGCATCAGCGTGAACGATACGGTCATCCACGGCCTGCCTTCCCACAAGGCGGTCATCCGCCCGGGGGACATCGTCAGCATCGATACCGGCGCCATCTTTGAGGGCTTTAACGGCGATAACGCCTGTACCTTTGCGTGCGGCAAGGTTGACAGCGAGGCCCGGCGGCTGATGGAGGTCACCCGGGAGGCGCTGCACCGCGGCATTGCCGCGGCAAAGGCCGGCAGCCGGGTGGGCGACGTCAGCTTTGCGGTGCAGAGCTATGTCGAGGAGAACGGCTTTTCGGTGGTGCGGGAGTATGTCGGCCACGGGGTGGGCCGCGAGATGCACGAGGACCCCGAGGTACCGAATTTTGGCCGTGCGGGCCACGGGCCTCGGCTGGTGGGCGGCATGACCATTGCCATCGAGCCGATGGTCAACCAAAAGCACTACAGCGTAAAAACCCTGTCTGACGGCTGGACGGTGAAAACGGCGGACGGCGGCCTCTCGGCCCATTTTGAGCACACGGTCGCCATCACCGCCGCCGGTCCGCAGGTCCTGACCCGGGCTTGGGAGGAATGAGATGGACTTGATACGAGGCCAGCTTGTCCGCTCCCGGGCCGGGCGGGACACGGCCCGCACCTTCGCCGTGCTGGCAGTGGAAGGCCAGATGCTTTTTCTGGCGGACGGCAGCCTGCGCAGGCTGCAGAGCCCCAAGCGCAAAAAGAGGAAACATGTGGCCCCCATCGCCACCGTCCTGCCGGGCGAGAGCCTGGCGGATGACGCAACGCTCCGCAAGGCGATCGCGGCGTTTGACGCTGCAAGCCCGCCGAACCCTACAAGGAGGGAATCGCTTGTCTAAAGAAGACGTAATCGAAGTGGAAGGCATCGTCGTGGAGGCGCTGCCCAACGCGACCTTCCGGGTTGAGCTGGCCAACGGGCACAAGCTGCTGGCCCACATCTCCGGTAAGCTGCGCACCAATTTCATCCGTATCCTGCCCGGAGATAAGGTCACCCTGGAAATGTCACCCTACGATCTCACCAAGGGCCGCATTACCTGGCGCTCCAAATGAGCAGCGCCGGGGCTTTGGCTCGCGTCATCCGGGGCCGCGGCGCCCCGCAAAAAGGAGGTTCATCAGCATGAAGGTCAAACCTTCGGTCAAACCCATCTGCGAAAAGTGCAAGGTCATCAAGCGCAAGGGCCGCGTGATGGTCATCTGCGAAAACCCCAAGCATAAGCAGCGTCAGGGCTGAGCGCCCCGCCCGGCCGCAGCACCGCCGGGGCCTTTTGGCGGGCGAGGCTGCAAAAAGGGCGGGGGCAATCCCCCAAAACGCCAGGGGGCCAAGTGCGTAGATTCCCGGCGCAGGCCCCGACACAGGACATGGGATGTTACAGTTCAGGAGGTTTTTTAGAGTATGGCACGTATTGCCGGCGTTGACCTGCCCCGCGAAAAGCGCGTGGAAGTAGGCCTGACCTATATCTATGGCATTGGCCCCAGCACCGCCAAAAAGATTCTTGCCGGAACCGGCATCAACCCCGATACCCGGGTCAAGGACCTGACCCCCGCGCAGGAGGGCCTCATCCGCGATTACATCGACAAGAACAATGTGATCGTAGAAGGCGACCTGCGCCGCAATGTGGCGCTGGACATCAAGCGCCTCGTGGAGATCCAGTGCTACCGGGGCGTGCGCCACCGCAAGGGCCTGCCGGTCCGCGGCCAGCGCACCAAGACCAACGCCCGCACCCGCAAGGGCCCGAAGCGCACGGTCGCCAACAAGAAGAAATAAGCAGGAGGAGGAAGACAAATGGCCACGAAAGCTGCTGCTAAAAAGGGCGCCGTGCGTCCCAAGCGCCGCGAGCGCAAAAACGTCGAGCGTGGCGCCGCGCATATCCAAAGCACCTTTAACAATACCATCGTTACCATTACCGATACACAGGGCAACACCATCTCCTGGGCCAGCTCGGGCGGGCTGAACTTCCGCGGCTCGCGCAAGAGCACCCCGTATGCAGCCCAGTCCGCCGCCGAAACCGCCGCCCGCGCCGCCATGGAGCACGGCATGAAATCGGTGGAGGTCTATGTCAAGGGCCCGGGCGCCGGCCGCGAGGCCGCGATCCGTGCGCTGCAGGCCACCGGCCTCGAGGTCAACATGATCAAGGATGTGACCCCGGTGCCCCACAACGGCTGCCGCCCTCCCAAGCGCCGCCGCATCTGATGAAAGGAGGAATACAGACTTATGGCTAAAAATTCTCAGCCGATCGCAAAACGCTGCAAAGCCCTGGGCATTTCTCCTGCCGTCATGGGCTACGCCAAAAAAACCACCACCCGCAACGCCAGCACTAACAACTTCCGCAAAAAGCAGTCGGAGTACGCGCTGCAGCTTAAAGAAAAGCAAAAGATGAAGTTCATCTATGGCGTGCTGGAGCGCCAGTTCCACGGATATTACGAGGAGGCGGCCCGCCGCCAGGGCATCACCGGCGCGAACCTTATCGAGCTGCTGGAGCGCCGTCTGGACAACGTTGTTTTCCGCCTGGGCTATGCCCAGACCCGCCGTGATGCCCGCCAGTTGGTCAACCATGCCCACTTTACGGTCAACGGCAAAAAGGTCAACATCCCCTCCTACAGGGTCAAGGCCGGCGATGTCATCGAGGTGCGCGAGCGCAGCCGCCAGAGCGAAAAGTTTGCCAAGCTCACTGCCGCCGACGCCCCCCTCGTCACCCTGCCTGGGTGGCTGGCCCGGGACGCACAGAACCCCCTCAAGGGCACCGTGGAGCGCCTGCCCGAGCGCAGCGACCTGGACTTCGAGGTCCAGGAGCATCTCATCGTCGAGCTGTACTCCAAGTAACCGGCAAGACGTAGGGAACGCGAACAACCTGGCCGGCCGCGGGGCGGCCGGCCTATCCAGGAGGGTTTTTGAATATGATGGAAATCGAGCGCCCCAAGATCGATACCGCGAGCCTCTCGCCGGACGGCCGCTACGGCAAGTTTGTCGTGGAGCCGCTGGAGCGCGGCTTTGGTACCACCTTGGGCAACAGCCTGCGGCGTGTTTTGCTCTCATCGCTTCCCGGCGTTGCGGTTACCAGCGTAAAGATCGACGGCGTTGTGCACGAGTTTGCTACGGTTGAGGGGGTCAAAGAGGACGTTACCGAGATCGTGCTCAACCTCAAGGGCATCGCCGCCAAGCTCTATTCCGACGGGCCCAAAACCGTGCGCATCGAGGCCACGGGCGAGGGCGAGGTGACTGCCGGCAGCATCAAGCCCAGCGACGAGATCGAGATTCTCAACCCCGATTGGCACATCGCTACCCTGGCCGAGGGCGGCAAGCTCGTGATGGAGCTCACCTTTGACAAGGGCCGCGGCTATGTGCCGGCCGAGCGCAACAAGCAGGCTGTGATGGAAAAGAGCGACATCAACACGCTTCCCATCGACAGCATTTACACCCCTGTTCTAAAGGTAAACTACACCGTCGAAAATACCCGTGTGGGCCAGATCACCGACTATGACAAGCTCACCATCGAGGTGTGGACCGACGGCACCATCTCGGCGCTCGAGGCAGTGAGCCTTGCGGCGCGGGTGCTTACCGAGCACCTCAACCTCTTTGCCAACCTGTCGGAGGAGACCCAGGGCGCCGAGATTATGGTGGAAAAGGACGACAAGGGCAAGGAAAAGGCCCTCGAGATGACCATTGAGGAGCTGGACCTCTCGGTGCGCTCCTTCAACTGCCTCAAGCGCGCGGGCATCAACACGGTAGAAGACCTCATCAACAAGTCTGAGGACGAGATGATGAAGGTGCGCAACCTCGGGCGTAAGAGCCTGGAAGAGGTGATGGCAAAGCTGGATTCCCTGGGCTTTACCCTCACCAAGGAGGACGAGTAACGTCCACAAAGCACCCCGGCCCCCAGCCCCGCGCAGGGCGGGCCGGCCTGATTAGACTGCAAAGGAGTGAAACGGGATGCCCGGTACCAGGAAGCTTGGCAGGTCCAGCGACCATCGCAGCGCCATGCTGCGGGCCATGGTGACCTACCTGTTTGAAAACGGCAAGATCGAAACCACCGTCACCCGTGCCAAGGAAGTGCGTTCCATGGCCGAAAAAATGGTGACCCTTGGCAAGCGGGAGGACCTGCACGCAAAACGCCAGGTCTTTGGCTACATCACCAAGGAGACGGTGGCCAAAAAGGTCATCGACGAGTATGGCCCCAAATATGCCGACCGCCAGGGCGGCTATACCCGCATCGTCAAAACCGGCGCGCGCCGCGGCGACGCCGCCGAAATGGCCATCATCGAGCTGGTGTAAGCCCAAGAGTCCCCCCGCCCGGAGCTTTGCTTCGGGCGGGGGGACTCTCATTTTACACATCATGGCAAAAGTACCATTCCGCCCTGCAAAAAGGGGCGTAAAATGTACAGATGCAATAAAAAACATCGTAGGATGGGCGGCCTTCTTGTAGAGGTTTGCCCTTTTATGGTAAAATCAAATCGGGCAAAAAGAGGGCGGCCCTTGACCGGCCCGGCAGGCTGGGCGATACACAAAGGCGTTTTAGCGCCAAAAAAACGGGCAATCCCCCATAGCGGGCAGGCCCGGTACAAACAAGGAAACTAAAAAGGAGAGGGTAGGCTGGGCCCCGGCGGCCCCAGCGGCGCCCACAGGCAGAACAAGGCGCGGCCGAAAGGCGGAAGGAGAGGGTACCAATGGCACAGGCAAAGGACTTTTTCAACCCCGAAAACAGTGTGGCGGAGCTGCGGCTGATCGCCGCGCCGGGCGCGGAGGAGCTGGCCGCCAAAATCGATTACCATCTGGTACGCTGGGCGGCTGAGGTAGGGGATACCGGGCGTAAAACCTTTATATCTCCCAGCGACTGCCCGCGTTTCCAGTCCGGCGACGCCAAGGGCATGATCCATGATACGGTGCGGGGGGACGACCTCTTCTTTTTGGTGGACCCCGGCAACTACAGCGTTACCTATACCCTGTTTGGGTACGAAAACCACATGTCGCCGGACGACCATTTTGCCAACCTCAAGCGGCTGATCCAGGCGGCGGCCGGCAAAGGGCACCGCGTCACGGTGATTATGCCCAACCTTTACGGGGGCCGGCAGCACCGCCGTTCCTCCCGCGAAAGCCTGGACTGCGCGGTGGCCCTGCAGGAGCTTCAGGCAATGGGAGTCACGAATATCATCACCTTTGACGCGCACGACCCGCGCCTGCAAAACGCTGTGCCGTTGCTGAGCTTCGACAATGTCATGCCCACCTACCAGGTGCTCAAAACCCTTTTGCGCCGCATCCCGGACCTCCATCTGGATCCCGAGCATTTTATGGTCATCAGCCCGGACGAGGGCGCGCTGGACCGCAACATGTACTATTCCAGCGTGCTGGGGGTCAACCTGGGCATGTTCTACAAGCGGCGGGATTATTCCCGTATGGTCAACGGCCGCAACCCTATTGTGGCGCACGAATACCTGGGCGAGAGCGTCGAGGGCAAAACCGTCTTTATCTCGGACGACATCATTTCTTCGGGCGAGTCCATGCTGGACATCGCCTACGAGATGAAAAAGCGCGGGGCCAAGCGGGTTATTGCCAATGCCACCTACCCGCTTTTTACCAGCGGGCTGGGCTCCTTCGACAAGGCGTATGCCGAGGGCATCATCACGGCTGTATTCAGCACCAACCTCACCTACCGCACCCCCGAGCTCTTAAAGCGGGAGTGGTTCTGCGACGTGGACGTATCCAAGTACATCGCCTATTTTATCGCCGCCATCAACCACGACCTCAGCGTCGGCAGCATCATCGACCCCCACCAAAAGATCCAGCAGCTACTCAAAAAGCAGGGCCGGTAAAGGTACGGCAGGGGGCGGCTCAGGGCCAATTTGGCGGGGCCTCCGGCGCCTGCCTGCTTTGCCGTCAATTTGCCCCGCCCCTGCGCCTCGCTATGCCCCATGCATCCTGCATGGGGCTGCTTTTTTGCAAGGGGCCTGCCCTCCGTGATGCGCACAGCGGGGCGAACGGTATGGAAAGGCCTTTTGCCGGCAGCACAGCGAACGGCGCAAAAAACAGCCGTGCCCTATGCCTTACACAGGGAAAATGTGGGAAAACGGTATTCCGCCGTATGCCGGCCCATCCCCGCTGCCGGCCGCGGCCGGCAGCCGCAGGCTTTATCCCTGCGGCTTGGACCTGCCCGGCATACCGCGGGGTTTGACTTTTGGTATGCAGCCTATTACAATAAATACAAATACCTGTAAAAGAAAAGGAGTTGGATTTCGTTGCAAAAAGCAAAGGTTTACTTTACCAAAACCCTTACCCCAGAAGCTGTGCTCCAAACGTATAAGGCGCTGGGCATCGGGCTGCCCGGCAAGGTAGCGGTCAAGGTACACTCGGGCGAGGAGGGCAATCAGAACTTTCTGCGGCCGGCCTTTATGAAACCCATGGTGGATTTTGTAAACGGCACGGTGGTGGAGTGTAACACCGCCTACGACGGCGCGCGCAATACCACCGTGCGGCACCGCAAGCTGATGGAGGCCCATCAGTGGACCCGCAACTTCACGGTGGATTTGCTGGACGCCGAAGGCCCGGACCTTGAGCTGGCCATCCCAAACGGCAGGGTGCTCAAAACCAATCTTGTGGGCAAAAGCCTCGCAAACTACGATTCGCTCCTGGTGCTGTCCCATTTTAAGGGCCATCCCATGGGCGGCTTTGGCGGGGCGCTTAAGCAGTTGTCCATCGGCTGCGCCTCCTCGGCAGGCAAATGCTGGATCCACTCGGGTGGCAAGGTCACCGACCAGAGCATCCTCTGGGAAAACTGCGCCGAGCAGTTGGCCTTCTGCGAAGCCATGGCGGATGCTGCTGCCAGCGTGGCAAGCTACTTTAAGGGGAACGCCGCCTATGTCAACATGGTGTGCAATCTCTCGGTAGACTGCGATTGCTGCGCCGTTGCCGAGGACCCCTGCATGAAGGACATCGGCATCCTATCCTCGCTGGACCCGGTAGCGCTGGATCAGGCCTGCCTCGATCTCATCTACCAGTCCGACGACCCCGGCCGCGACCACTTCATCGAGCGGGTGGAATCCCGCAAGGGCGTCCACACCATCGACGCGGCCGCCGCGCTCGGCCTTGGCTGCAAGGAGTACGAGCTGGTCAGCCTGGACTAAGGCTTCGCCGGCCGCTGGCCGGCGGCGGTGCCTGTAAATGAAAATGATCCGATCAGAACGGCGTGGCGGTTGCTGCGCCGTTTTTTCTTGCGCTTGTGCATGGAGTTATAGTTTGTTCGTTTTCAGTAAAATTGGATTTCCATAATCGAAAAGAAATATGCCGCAGGCTATGCTATAATTCAAACACGAGGTGTTTGTGATGTTCTTTGTGTATGGAGAGAAAGAAATATCTTACTTGAAGGCCAAAGATAAGCGGCTGGGTAATGCCATTGACCAAATCGGGCATATCGACCGGGCTGTGGACACTGACCTGTTTTCTTCCGTCGTTCATCATATCATCGGACAGCAAATCTCCACCACGGCCCAGGCCACATTGTGGAAACGCTTGAATGAACGTCTGGGGAACATTACGGCAGACACAATCCTCGCCTTTGGCCGGGAAGAATTGCAGGCGGTTGGAATGACGTTCAAAAAGGCCGATTACATTTTGGACTTTGCCGAGAAGGTTCAAGGGAGAACCTTTGATATTGAGGGTCTTGACAGGCTGACCGATACAGAAGTGATAAAGGAGCTTTCAGCCTTGAAAGGCATCGGTATTTGGACAGCAGAAATGATTATGACATTTTGTATGCAGCGGCCCGATGTTGTCAGCTTTGGTGACTTGGCTATTCATCGGGGTATGCGTATGCTGTACCGACACAGAAAGATTGACAGGGCAAAGTTTGAAAGATACCGCAAGCGGTATTCCCCCTATGGGACAGTGGCAAGCCTTTATTTATGGGCAATCGCTGGTGGTGCCATCCCGGAATTGACCGACCCAATGCCAAAGAAGGTGACAAAATGACCGAGCAGGAGATGTGGGAAGCTGTCATTCAAAATGATTCCAGCTATGACGGTGTGTTCTTTTATGCTGTGAAAACAACAGGGATCTACTGCCGCCCCTCCTGCAAGTCAAAGCCACCCAAGCGGGGAAATATTTGCTTTTTCTCAACCGCACAGGAGGCCCGCGATGCGGGGTTTCATCCCTGTAAACGATGCCGGAGCGATTTACTTGACTACCACCCTATGAGGGAAATAGCAGAAATGGTAAAGGGAAAAATAGACCATGCGTTTGCCGAGCAGGAGAAACTCAACCAGGGATTAACAGAAATCGGCCTCAGTTCACGGAGGGCTGTGGACGTTTTCAAAGCCGAATATGGCATGACGCCAAAAGCATATTCTGATTCTCTCCGTTTGAAGGAGGCCCAGCGGCTTTTGCTGGATACCGACACAAAGGTGATCGACATCGCCTATCAGGTCGGTTTTGGCAGTCTGACAGCATTTTATAGTTTTTTCAAAAAAGAGACCGGGAAAACGCCCGGTGAGTACCGTAAGGAGGGCATAAAACATGAATAGCTATGCGGTTTATCCGTTTCCCTTTGACCAGCTCAAAATTGGATACCAAGACAACGCCGTCACCCTCCTTATGCGGACAAGCGAGCCGATCCGTAATGAGGGGAGGACAGCATTGACCGATATGGTGTTTCAGCAGGTCACGGAGTATCTGAACGGCCGGCGCCGGGAATTTGATTTTCCTTACCTCCTCCGGGGTACAGAATTTCAGCAGAAGGTGTGGCAGGCATTGTGCGCCATTCCTTACGGAGAAACACGTACTTATGGGGAAATTGCCGCCGCAGTTGGAAACCCCAAGGCTTGCCGGGCCGTAGGCATGGCAAATCATCAGAACCCGATTTTAATTGCCGTCCCTTGTCACCGGGTCATTGGTGCGAATGGCAAGTTGGTGGGCTATGGCAGCGGCCTGGACATGAAAGAATCGCTGCTTCAGTTAGAGAAAAAATTCACTCAACAGGAGGAACTATTATGAGCAACATCGTCGTTCTATTTGAAGTTAAGCCCACAAAGGAGGGCATGAAGCGATACCTTGACCTTGCCGCCATGCTGAAACCCCTGCTCTCAGATTTTGACGGCTTTATCCGGGCTGAACGGTTTTCCAGCCTGAACAAGGACGGGAAACTGCTTTCCATGAATATCTGGACAGACGAGGCGGCGGTGGAGCGATGGCGGAACACCGTTGAACACCGTATAAGCCAGCAAGAAGGGCGGGAGAAGCTCTTTGAAATCTATAAGATTACGGTCTGCGCCGCGCTTCGGGAATACACCGATACAGGCCGGGCGGAGGCCCCGGCGGATTCAAATGCATTTTTTGAAAGATAACAAAAAAGCAGAGGCTACGCCTGATTGCTGGCGATGCCCCTGTTTTTTTAACCAATATCCTAAAATCCCCCAAATGGGGGCCTGGGGGGCATGCCCCCCAGATTGGCCTAAAACCGCCCCCCAGATTGGCCTAAGGCCGTCCCCAAACGTGCTCCGTACCGGCCTGCATTACCCCCTCACCGCCCAGGTCAGGTCAATGCTGGGCGCGAAGGGGCTGAAGACGATTCCCTCAATGCCGGGGGCCACCAGCAGCGCTTTGGTCTGGTAAAACAGCGGCAGAACCGGACACTCGGCCAGCAGTGCGCGCTCGGCTGCCTGTATCGCGCCGGCCCACCCGCCGCTGCCAGGTGCAAAGTCTTCGGCCTCTGCCAACGCCTGCAAAAATCCCGGTGTGTGCAGGGCGCATACGCCGTCCGGGCCAAACTGCCGCAGCAGGCTGGCGGGGCTGCTGCTCTCGGGGGCAAAGGGGGCCAGCGCAATTTCATAATCCCCGGCGGCCAATCGCTCCAGCAGCTCCTCCAAGGGAAGCTCCTGCACCTTGCAGAACAACGAAAGCTGGCGCTGCCATTCTTGGTTTATCTGCCCAAACAGTTGCGCATAGCCCTGCGGCACCAGCACGGTCAGGCCGGATATCTGCGCCATGCCCAGCTCGGCCAGGGCTTCCCGGTACAGCGGCGCCGGGTCCTCCGGTGCGGGCAGGGTGCGGCCCGCGCCGTAATCCATATCCGGCGGGGTCAGGCCCTCGGCAGGCGCACAGCCGGCGGGCAGGTCCAACACAAGGCCGTAGGCTGTCGCCCCCAGGGCACGGCGCAGCCGGGCATTTGCCAGCGGCCCTTCGTCGCACCGGAAAACCAACCCCCAGGTTGTGGTAGTATAGGGCAGCTCGGTCAGGCCGGTGCCAGGCGGGCCTTCGTAAAGGGCCGCGTCGCATTTCCCGTTTGTGATCAGCTCCACCGGCCCCTGTGCCGCCGGCTGCTGCCCGGCTGGCCCCGCATCGGACCCCGCGCTGCCCGGTGCGGTGGCGTCGTTCTGCGCCAGCACGATCCGCAGGCTGCCGATCTGCCCACCCGCGGCCGTCCGCCGTAAAAACAGGCCGCTTTCGGTCCAGTTATACAAATAAAAGCTGCCGTTGCCAATGGTGGTGTTTGTACTCAGCCCGTAGGCCCCGCCGGTGCTCTCAAAAAACTCCTCGTCACAGGGCATGGCTCCGGGCAGGCAGAGCTTTTCGGGCAGGTGCTCATCCGGTTCACGCAGGGTGATCTCCAGTGTCAGCTCATCCGGCGCCCGAACCCCCAGCGCAGAGGGGTCGCCCCCTTCCAACAATGTTTCGCTGCCCAAAATACCCCCCAGCGCCTCTGCATAGGGGCTGGCGGTTTCGGGCAAAAATACCCGCCGCAGCCCAAACACAAAATCCTCGGCCGTTACCGCATAGCCTGCATCCTCGCCCCGGCGCGATGCATACCGCATCCCGGCCTTAAGCCGGAAGGTCCATACAAGCCCGTCTGCGGACACCTCGGCGCTCTCGGCACAGTCCAGCCGGGGCGTCCCCTCGGCGTCCAGCCGGTACAGCCCGCTGAACAGATGGGTTACCGCAATGATCTCGGGGCTCTCGGCTGCCAGTTGCGGGTCCAGGTTGTTGGGTACCCGTGCCGCCCGCCAGGTAAAACTGTTGGCGCTCCCCCCACAGCCCGCCAGCCCGGCCGCAAAAAACAGTCCGGCCCATATCCCTATGCAGATACGCCGTATCCTACTCACCGTCTGCCTCCCTTTTCCGTCTTAAAAGCCGGGCCGCCTGAATCAAAAAGCCCTGCTTTACTCTATGCAGTAAGCGGGCCGCACGCGGCGGCCTCGCAAAATATTTTCTGAACCTTAAATATAGCAGATTTCACAAATTTCGTCAAAAAACATAAACCCCCTGCGCCCCGTTTTGCGTTGCGCCGCCCGCCAAAACCGATTATAATAGGAGGGACGCTTTACGGCAGGCTGCGGCAGGGCATAAAACGCAGGGCGCGCCTGCATTTTTGCCGGCTGCCCCGCCTGCCGGGAGCGCCGCAAAATGCCCTGGTAAAAAATGCGGCGGTGGGACAAAAACAGGAGATCAAAAAAATCCAGCTTCCGCCCTTGTTCCCTCATGCAACCACCGTATTACAAAAAGGAGAGTGGGTTTTATGCAGTGTGACCGTGCCGCGCTGGCCGCCCTTGTGCGGGGCAAAAAGGTGGCCTTTATCGGGGCGGGAGTCAGCCATCGGGAGCTGATCCCCCAGTTTGTCGAGATGGGGGCGCAGGTCACCCTCTGCGACCGCAAGACCAGCCTGGAGGAATTTGGCGAGACCGGCCGGATGCTGGCGGGGCTGGGCGTCTCGTTCAGCCTGGGCGAGGGCTACATGGACGGCTTTGCCGGGCAGGACGTCATCCTGCGCACCCCCGGCTTTGAATATTATACCCCCGCCCTGCAGGCCGCAAAGGCCGCCGGCACCCTTGTTACCAGCGAGATGGAGCTTTTTTTTGCGTACTGCCCCTGCGAGATCATCGCGGTCACCGGGTCGGACGGCAAAACCACCACCACCAGCCTCATCGCGGCCATGCTGCAGCAGGCCGGCCGCACCGTGCATCTGGGCGGCAACATCGGCCGGGCGCTGCTGCCCATCCTGGCCGAGGTAGCGCCCAGGGATGCTGCGGTGGTCGAGCTGTCCAGCTTCCAGCTCATCAGCATGCGGCGCAGCCCCCGGGTAGCAGTGGTCACCAACGTCACCCCCAACCACCTGGATCACCACAAGGATATGCAGGAATATATCGACGCCAAACGGAACATCCTGCTGTACCAGGACGACGGTTGCCGCGCGGTGCTGGGCTACGAAAACGAGGTCAGCCGCGCCATGCAGGCCGACTGTAGGGGCCGGCAGGTCTGGTTTACCCGCCTGCGCGAAACAACAGACGGCGCGTTTTTGCGCGCGGACGGCATGCTCTGCATGGCCGAGCCGGACCCGGCCGCGCCCGGCGGGACAAGGGTCACCCCCATCCTGCCCCAAAGCGAGGTTAAGCTGCGGGGGCTGCACAACATCGAAAACCTGCTGGCCGCGGCGGCGGCGGTCTGGGGCCGGGCGCCGGTTTCGGCCATCGCAGCGGTGGGCGCCAGCTTTACCGGGGTCGAGCACCGCATCGAGCCGGTGCGCCTTTTGGACGGGGTGCAGTGGTATAATGATTCCATCGGCACAAGCCCCACCCGCACCATCGCGGGGCTGCGCAGCTTTTCGCAAAAGCTCATCCTCATCGCCGGCGGGTACGACAAGCAGATCCCCTACGAGCCGCTCGCGCCCGAGATCCTCGCCCATGTCAAGGTGCTGGTGCTCATGGGGGCTACCGGCCCCCGCATCGAGGCGGCAGTCCGGGCCCAGCCGGGCTTTGCCGGCGCCGGGCTTGCCATCCTGCACGCCGGCAGCATGGAGGAGGCGGTGGCCCTGGCGCGCCAGGCCGCAAAGCCGGGGGACGAGGTCATCCTCTCGCCGGCCTCGGCCAGCTTCGACCTTTACCCCAATTTTGAGGAGCGGGGCCGACATTTCAAGCGGCTGGTGAGCGCCCTTTGATCCGCGCGCTGGACGGGCAGAACCCCGCCTGCCGGCAGGCCGAGCGGGCCTTTCTGGCCGCCGCCGAGGCCCAGCCCCTTCCGGGGGCGGAACTGGCCTCGGCCTGGTACGCCTTTGGCAAGGGGCAGGCGAGGGGGGCGGGCGGCTGGCATTTTTTTGCCGCCGGCCCCGATGAAAAGCCCTTCGCGCTGGCCCTGCGGGGCGGCGCGGCCTGGGCCTGCGGCGTCCATGACCCCGAGGAGTGGGGCGCTTTTTTGCGGTACGCCAATGTCCGGCGGCTCACACTGCGGGCCGGCGGGCCGCCGCCGCAGGGCTTTGCGCCCACCGGGCAGATGCGGGGCTTCTGCCTGCCCGTGCGGCCGGATACCCCCGCCCCGCCGCCCCTGCCCGCCGGCTGGCGGCTGGCCGGGCTGGAAACCGCCGGGCCGCTGGCCGATTTTCTGTTGCGGGAGGGGACCTTTAGCGAGGACGCCCCGGCGGCGCAAAACAGCCCGGACAGCGCCCCAAACGCCGGCCGGCAGGCGGCCGCCCTCTTTGCCCGGGAGCTGGATGCCCGGGCAGCCGTGGGGCTAGGGCACGCCGCCCTGCTCATAAGCCCGGCCGGGCAGCCCGCCGCGGGCCTCGCCGCCCTCACCGGGGTGCACGGCCGCGCGGTGAGCCTTGCGGCGGTGCAGGTGCGCAGCGGCCTGCGGGGCCGCGGGCTGGGCGGCTGGCTGGTGCAGACCGCTGCCGCCATCGCGCACCACGGCGGCAGCGCCCTTTGGCTGCTTTGCATCCCGCAGCGTGCCGGCTTTTACGCGCGTCTGGGCTTTTTGCCGCAGGGCGATTGGTTCTGCCTTGCACCCGGGCCCTGAGCCGGCTCGCCCGCTTTTGCCGGGCAGGCCGGACAGCTACAAAGCGGCAGGCAGCGGTATCCAGAGCCGCAGGGGGAGAGCGTCCGGGGACATCCCGCCTGGCCGGGATATCTGCCCCATTGCGCCCAACCCCGGGAAAAACAAAAAGGAGAGAACGATGATCGAAGAATTTTTTTCGGTTTCCGAGCCGCTGCTCAGGCTGGACGGGCAGGCGATGGAGCTTTGCCAAAAGCCTTTTGCCCGGATCGAGCAGATCAAAGAGCATAACCAGCTCAAGATGCTGCGCGCCTTTATTGATTGCGGCGTGGCCGCCACCCATCTGGTGGGCAGCACCGGCTACGGCTACGACGACGCTGGGCGGGACAAGCTGGACGCCCTCTTTGCCCGGGTGATGGGGGCGGAGGACGCGCTCTGCCGCAGCCATTTTTTGTCCGGCACCCACGCGCTCACGGTGGCGCTGTTTGGCTGCCTGCGCACCGGCGATACCCTGCTGGCTGCCACCGGCCGCCCGTACGACACCCTGGCTGGGGTCATCGGCATCGACGGGGAGGGCGTGGGCTGCGGTAGCCTGGCTGAATACGGCATCGGCTACGACGAGGCCCCGCTGCTGCCAAACGGCAGCCCCGACCTTGCCCTCATCGCACAAAAGGCCAAAACCGCGACGGTCTGCCACATCCAGCGCAGCCGGGGCTACGCAAACCGGCCGGCCCTCAGCCTTGAGACGATCGGCGCTATTGGCCGCACGGCCCGCGCGGCCAACCCAAAAATCATTGTGTTTGTGGACAACTGCTACGGCGAATTTACCCAAACGGCCGAACCGGTCGGCGCCGGGGCGGACCTTATGGTCGGCAGTCTGATTAAAAACCCCGGCGGCGGTATCGCGCCCACCGGCGGGTACATCGCGGGCCGGGCCGACCTTGTGGAGCGCTGCGGCCACCGCCTTACCGCGCCGGGCACCGGGCGGGAGCTGGGCTGTACCCTTGATGTGCTGCGGCAGATGTACCTGGGGCTTTACTATGCGCCGGGGGTTACGGCCGAGGCGCTCAAGAGCAGCGTATATGCCAGCGCCCTGCTGGGGCTGCTGGGCATCCCGGCCCAGCCCGCTCCCCATGCCGACCGGAACGATATCATTACCAGCTTTGAGGCCGGCAGCGCCGAGGCGCTGGTGAGCTTTTGCCAGGGCATCCAGGCCGGCAGCCCGGTGGACAGCTTTGTTCGCCCCGAGCCCTATGCCATGCCGGGCTACGCCAGTGAGGTGGTGATGGCGGCAGGGGCGTTTACCCTTGGCAGCAGCATTGAACTGTCCTGCGACGGCCCGCTGCGTCCGCCCTATACTGCCTACCTCCAGGGCGGGCTGAACTTTGCAGCCAGTCGTGCCGGCATCCTGATGGCGGCAGACAGGGCCTTTGGCCCGTCGGGCGCATGAGGCGGTTGGCCCGCTGTATAGCCTGCCTTGCCGCCGCAGGGCGGCCCAAAACGGGCGCCGGCAATTTTGCCTGTTTTATCCTTGCAATTTTGGTGCGGATGTGATAGAATACCTCTTGCACCAAAATGTGCGCTGATAGCTCAGTTGGATAGAGTGTTTGGCTACGAACCAAAAGGTCGGGGGTTCGAATCCCTTTCAGCGCACCAAAAACCCCGCGATTTAGTGCAGGAAATGCACAAATCGCGGGGCTTTTTTGATTCTATTTTACAATTTTCAGCTCGTAATCCCGGCAGCCCAGGCCGATCTTTTCGGCGTGCTCAAGCGAGGCCCGCCAGCCCGACTCCGGGGTTGTATTGACAAAATGGTCGCCGCAGTCGCAAAAGCCCGGCGCACGCATCCGCTCGTCAAGAAGGCTGCCCGCCACCGGCTGGGCGGCGTTGCAGGCATCTACGCAGGCCTGGTCCAGCGCCACAGGGTCAAAGCTGGCGAACATCCCGATATCCGGCAGGATGGCAAGGTCATTTTCGGCATGGCAGTCGCAGTAAGGCGAGATGTCCATGACGAGGTTAATGTGAAACTGTGGCCGCCCGCTCACAACCGCCTTGGCGTACTCGGCCATCTTGCGGTTGAGGTCGTTGTTGGCGCTGTTGTTTTGGTTGTCAATTGCGTCAAAGTTGCAGCGGCCCAAACACCGCCCGCAGCCCACGCATTTGTCATGGTTGATCTGTGCTTTGCCGGCAGCATCAAATGAGATGGCATCCTGCCCGCAGACGCCGGCGCACACCCGGCAGCCCCGGCAGGCTTTGGGGTCGACCTTTGGCTTGCCGCTGGTATGCTGCTCCATCTTGCCGGCGCGGCTGCCGCAGCCCATGCCGATGTTTTTGATGGCGCCGCCAAAACCGGTGCACTCGTGGCCTTTAAAATGGTTTAGGCTGATAAAAACGTCGGCGTCCATAATCGCGCGGCCGATCTTGGCCGTTTTGACGTACTCGCCTCCCACAACCGGTACCTCGGCCTCGTCGGTGCCCTTGAGCCCGTCGGCAATAATGACCTGGCATCCGGTGGAAAAAGGCGAAAACCCGTTTTCGTATGCGGCATCCAGGTGCTCGAGCGCGTGCTTGCGCCGGCCGACATATAGGGTGTTGCAGTCGGTTAAAAAGGGCAGGCCGCCCTGCCGTTTGACCTGGTCGGCCACCGCCTTGGCATAGTTGGGCCGCAGATAGGACAGATTGCCCGGCTCGCCAAAATGGATTTTGATGGCAACAAACTTTTTTTCCATATCGATGCGCTCGATGCCGGCCGCGCAGATCAGGCGGGTGAGCTTTTCCAGCAGATTGGTGCCGAGGCGGGCGCGAAGGTCGGAAAAATACACAGGGGATACGGACACAACAAAACCTCCTTTTTGGGTACAGCGCTTAGAAGCTGTGCCAATAGCCGCCGCGCACATCCTCACGGCAGGTGTTGGCAGACCGGGCCCCGAAAAAAATGGGAGCGGTTTTTCGGCAGATGGAACAAAAAGCGCAGGCGAAATGGCCGGCCTGCAGCCGGGCAAGGGGCGCCGGCAATTCTGAAACCGTGACAGCCAAAAAAATTTGACCGCCACGCTGTGCGCATTGGCCCATGATATAGCTTCTTAGGTTTGCGGCAAGGCCGCTCAAACGGTTATTAACAGAATGCGGCGGGCTATGGGTCAAGTATAGTTCCTTTTTGGTGAAAATTCAAGAAAGGGCAGGCCCGCGGCGACGGGAAGGCGACGCCCGCGGGCCTGCCGGCAAAGGAGGAAGGTTAGCTGTAGCTGTAATGGACAAGGCCGTCAAATTTCTTTTTGGGCTGCGGCTGCTTGCTGCTCTCGACCTTTTGGGACCAGTCGAGATACTGGTACTCCGCCGCCTGCTCGGAGGTTCGGAACCAGTTCATAAAGTCCTCCATCATAAAATCCGGCCACCAATCCTGGTCGACCTGCGCGGTGGTGTACGTATTGGTGGCGAGCCGCTCAAAGCCAAAAGCGTCCCTCAGTTAGGTCTTTTCAGGGCAGGAGGGCACATACTCGGCCAGATGGGCGGGGATGAAGGTAACGCCCGAGATGGTACCCAGCACAACGTCGCCCGGTAGGCAGACCGTATGCCCGGTGCGGGAGGGGACATTCATGCCGGTCATCATCACATCACCGATGGGGGAGGGGTGGATGCCGCGGTAATAGGCCTGGAAACCGGGGGTGTCCACAATCTGCTCAAGGTCGAGGATGCCGCCCCAGATCACGGCGCCGCCGTTGCCGGTGCGGGCCTTGATGGCGGTGGAAAGGTTACCGCCCACATAGGTGCCATAAAGAATCTGGTCGCACATATCCGCCACCAGGATATCGTCCGGCTGCATCGTATCGATGACCCACTGGTTGAAAAAGCCCTTGCGGCCCTCCTCTTCGCGCCCGCAGCACAGCAGGTAGTTGTGCGCGTCCGGCCGGGACGCTTATCCTGCGTCCCGGGAATCGGCAGAAGAAATAACAGCCCCTGTGTCTGCGTTCACAAAATCAACATGGATATTTTCGGCTTCATTGCCGGAGAAAACGGCGTACATGCCGCCATACATATAAAATCCCAGCACCGAGAAGGATTCCTGTAAGGAAAGCTCGGCAGAGGTGGTGGTTACGGTAAAGCTGGTATAGGTATCATTTGCCTCTATATTGGTGATATTGGGATAATCCTCTGAGCCGATCATGGCCGAAAGGGCCTCGTCAAACCCGGCGGAAATCCCGGCAAGCAGTTGCTTGTGCTGCCGATTGCTCATTACATAGGTGACGCTGCCATCGTCGTTCAGCGTTGCCGAGTGAACGTTCCCTTCTGCAACCGAGGCATCCAGCTCCTCCTGGGTGGTATCCCCAATAAAATCGGCGGGAATTGTGAGCGTTACGTCAAACAGCTCCTTTTCGACCTCGATGCCGCCCAAGCTGTCCAGGCCGTCAACGGGCCCGCCTGACGGGGCCGAAGCGCCGCTGGCGGCCGGGGAGGATGCGCCGCCCGGCACCGAGCTGGCCGGCTGGGAATTGAAACCGCCGCATCCTGCGCAAAAAAGGGCAAAAACCGCGCACAGAAAAAGGGAAATACGTTTTTTCATGGCTTGCTGCCTCCTGGCCTGTTTCGGCCTCGTTTGTTGTAATTTACCTCCCTTCTATAGGGAGGCGCTTTGGGTTTTGGGCCGGCTCATCGTACCGGCAGGGGCCGCGGGACAAGTTCCCGTACGTTGCTGTTGAGGGATACAAAAAGGGATGAGACAAAAAAATACCGCGAAATTGCAATTTTTAACGCAATATCGCGGTTTGGCGGAGAAGGAGGGATTTGAACCCTCGCGCCGGTTTCCCGACCTACGCCCTTAGCAGGGGCGCCTCTTCGACCTCTTGAGTACTTCTCCAGAGCAAAGTGCATAAAGATGATTCGGTTGTAGACAGATCACAGAAATGGCGGAGAGGGTGGGATTCGAACCCACGGCCCTTGCGGGTCACTGGTTTTCAAGACCAGCTCCTTAAACCACTCGGACACCTCTCCCCAGTGGGCGCCCCCACCGCCATGCGGGAGTGCGTAAATTAGTGTATCATATTGAAAAGAGGCTGTCAAGCGGTTTTGCAGCGAATGAACGCCCCAAAAGGCAGGGCAAAGGGCGTGCTCGCCCAAAAAGCCGGATAGCGGGAGAAGGGTTTGCAAGGACCTTTGCCCCGCAGGCCGTGCAAGGCTTTCAGGCGACGCGCAGGCCCTGCCGGCGGCGCTTGCAGGGCCTGGGGCAGGCAGCCGGTACAGCCCGCTTTGGCCGGGCCGGGCTTGAGAGGGCGCGCAGCACGCCGGCCAGCCCGCACAGGCCGGCCGCTAAAAGGGCGAGAACACAAAAACCGGGCAAGGGGCAAAGGCTTCCCTCAAAAATTCCGCCCAGCACCATCATGGCCCCCAAAAGCAGTAGCAGGGCCGCCGAGCGTGCCAGGACCCTTAAAACCTTTCTGATTGCCTTCATCGCTATAACCCTCCTCACAGCCGCTGTAAACCCGTTTGCAAAATGGCAGCCGGCCGTTGCTGCGCGTTTTGGATATGGCCCGCACAAAGGAGCCCACAAAACAACGCCATATAGTTGTTGTACTGCTATTGTATTTAGGATATTACAACTTATAGTTGTTGTCAAGAGAAAAATACAACTTTTTTTACAAATTTCGCCTTTACAATTACTACAAAGGGTTGTATAATGATGGCAAAATACAGCGGCAGAAAAAACCGGGCTGATGCTCCCCGGGCCTTGCTTTTTGTGTAAAACAGCCGCGGCAAGCGGCGGGGTAACGGGTACGATAATGGCAAGCAACGGGTTTGCGAGGCCCGCCCGGCCGGCGGGCTGCCGCCGCAGGGCGATTGTTTTCGGGGCCGCCTTTGCCGGCTGCCGGGGGACGAGTAAAGAAAGGAGAGGGAGTTGTGTTTAGCGAGCGTTTGAAAGACCTGCGCAAGCAAAAGGGACTCAGCCAGGGGGCGCTTTCGGCACGGCTTGGGGTTACCCAGCAGGCGGTTGGCAAATGGGAGACCGGGCGCTCTACCCCGGACCCGGCCACGGTGGCAAAGCTGGCCGAATTGCTGGGTACCACGGCAGACGATTTGCTGGGCGTTGCGCCGGCTCAGCGGTTTGGCGGGCCGGTGGGCGGCTATGCCGAAAGCCCGGTGCCGGTGGTGGGCACGGTACGCGCGGGGTACGGCGCGCTGGCCTTTGAGGAAGACTATGGAACCGAAATGGCCCCGGTCAAGGATCCTGCCAATTATTTTTATTTAATCGTGAAAGGAGACAGTATGGAGCCCCGCATTCACGACGGGGATTATGCGCTGGTACGCCGGCAGCCTACCCTCTCAAACGGCGAGCTGGGAGTTATGGTTTTTGGCGAGGGGGAGGGCACCTTAAAACGGTATGTACAGCGAGGGAACGCGGTAGTATTGCAGCCCTTTAACCCGGATTATGAAGAGATGGTCATCCGCGGCGAGGAGCTGAACGATTTATACGTTATCGGCAAGGTGGTTGAGACCAAAACCAAGTGGTAACGCTGTTTTTGCTTTTGGCTTTTATCGCGCGGCAGCGGGCTGCCGCCTGCCGCTTTTGGCCGCTTATCTTGTGGTGGGCGCTGCCGCCGTGCCGGCCTTGCAGGAACTTGCTTTTTTGCTTTGCCGCCGCCTGCACCCGCCCACTTTTGTACCCGCCGCAGGCAAAAAAGGAGGGCCGCAGATGGAGCTTGAGCAGAAACTGGCCATCTTGGCCGACAGTGCCAAATACGATGTTGCCTGTACCTCCAGCGGGTCGGCCCGTGCCGGGGCGCGCGGGCATATCGGTAGCTGCTTTGCGCCCGGTATCTGCCACGCCTTTTCGGCGGATGGGCGCTGTATCTCGCTGCTGAAGGTGCTGCTCACCAATGTATGCGTATACGATTGCAGCTACTGCGTTAACCGCCGCTCCAACGACCTACCCCGGGCCGCCTTTACCCCGCGTGAGCTGGCCGGGCTAACCATCCAATTTTATCGCCGCAACTACATCGAGGGGCTGTTTTTGTCCAGCGCCGTGATGAAGAGCCCGGACGACACGATGGAGAGGATGATTGCCACCGTGCGGCTTTTGCGGGAGGAATACCGTTTTTTAGGCTACATCCACGCCAAGGCGATTCCGGGGGCATCGCCCCGCCTGGTGGAGCAGTTGGGGCTGCTGGCCGACCGGCTGAGTGTCAACATTGAGTTGCCCAGCGAACGCAGCCTCTGCCTGCTTGCGCCGGACAAGAAAAAACCGGCGATCCTGGGCCCGATGGGGCAGATTGCCCAGCGCGGCCGCCAGGGCCGGGAGGAGCTGGCCCTTTACCGCGCCGCGCCCCGCTTTGCGCCTGCGGGCCAGAGCACCCAGATGATTGTAGGCGCAAGCCCCGAGAGCGACCGGCAGATCGTGGGCCTGGCCGAGGGCCTTTACCGGAAATTTGCGTTGAGAAGGGTGTTTTTTTCGGCTTATCTGCCGGTATCAACCGACAGCCGCCTGCCTGCGCCGGATACACCGCCGCCGCTTTTGCGGGAGCATAGGCTGTATCAGGCCGACTGGCTGCTGCGCTTTTACCATTTTTCGGCCGGCGAGCTGCTGAGCGAGGCCGAGCCCAATTTCAGCCCTTATCTCGACCCTAAGTGCGGCTGGGCGGTTCGCAACCTGCACCGGTTTCCGGTGGATGTGAATACGGCGCCGCGCGCTGAACTGCTGCGGGTACCGGGCATTGGGCCCAAAAGTGCCGACCGTATTTGTATTGCCCGTCAAAACGGCCGGTTGGGTATCCCGGAGCTGCGCCGTATCGGGGTAGTTCTCAAGAGGGCGCAGTATTTTATTGTTTGCCGGGGGTTTACCGGCGCCCGGGGCGCCGGCCGGCAGGCGGTGGCCCGGGCGCTGCTGGATCCTGCCGCCTTTGAGGCCGGCAGCGAGCAGTTGAGCCTGTTTGCCACGCCCGGGCAATCTGCATTGCAGGCGCCCGGCCCAGCCCCTTTGGCTGCGCAAGGCGGGCCGCCCGGCGTGCCTGCCCTGCCGCTGGCCCGCCTTGCGCCTGAGATCGGGCAGTTGGCTGCGGGCGGCATGCCCCCGGCCAAGGCGGCCCGCGCGGTGTGGGCCGAGGCCGAGCGCCAGGTTGCGGCACGGCTGTAAGTGTGTTGACCCGAGGGGCACGGGCTTGGCAGGCTTGCAGGCGTTTCCCCTGCACTGTGCCCCGGGGCTTTTTAGGGCCATATCGCCGGGGCAGGGGCGGCCTGCCCGGGGCCTATGGAAGGCCAGGCCGCAATTTCTGCCGATGGGCCTAAAAGGGGGTGGTCTGCCTGGAGGTTTTATACCAATACGACGGGAGCTTTGCCGGCTTTTTGAGCTGCGTGTTTGAGGCGATGGCCCGCAGGGAGGCGCCGTTTGGGGTGTTTTGCGAGAGCACCGCGCCGGTTACCCTGTTTGAGAGCCGCCGTGTACCCACCGATCCCGAAAAGGCCGGGCGGGTGTTTGCCAGCCTGCGCAAAAAGCTGAGCTACCATGCAGAGGAAATGGTCTGCTACGGCTTTTTGCATGCCTCGCCCCAAAAGGAAACCGCCCTTTTACGGTTTTTGCTTTTTGCCTATGCCGCCGAACGGCAGGGCCTGAGCGCCTGCCGGATGCCGGGGCACGAGGCGGTGGCCCCGGTACTGGCCATGGAGCGTCAGGTGACCCACGAGGCCCATCAGCTAACCGGCTTTATCCGCTTTGCACAGTGCGGCGGGGTGCTGGGCGCGCGGATCAGCCCCAAGCATGATGTGCTGCCGCTGCTGCGCGGGCATTTCTGCGACCGTTACCCGGATGAGGATATCCTGATTGTGGACGAGCCACGCCGTGCCGCGCTCTGGTATCCCGGCCGGCAGGGTGGCCGCGCCAGGCTGCTCGAGCTGGCGGGAGGCTTTTCCTTCCCGGAGCCGGACCCCGAAGAGGCAGCGCTGCAATCCATGTGGAAAACCTTTTACCAAACCGTCTCGATCCAGGCGCGCGAAAACCCGCGCTGCCGCATGAATCTTTGCCCCAAGCGGTATTGGGAAAATATGCTCGAGATGCAAAATGCGCTCGAAGGCCGGGGCTGAGCCCGCCCCGCGTCCCTGGCGACTCCGGTGTCGCGGGGGCATTGCGGGCCTGAAGCCGCGGAGCCTTGCAGGCATTTGCGCCCGTCCGCCTGCCGGGGGCCCGGCCCCGGCACAAGGCGGCTGCCCGGTTTATTTTTGGCTTTGGCCCTGCGGGTGCAAAAGGGGAAACGGCACAGGATACAGCCGCGTTTTGCCGTGACGACAGTGATAGAATTGTACATATTACATATTTCGGGAGGTTTTGCCGATGCGTGACCCTGAAATAACCCTGGGAAAGCTGATTGACAAGGCGGGCACGGCCTTTTTGTGCTATATGGACAGGGACGGGTTCCCGGTAACAAGGGCCATGCTGCCCCCGCGGGAGCGGGAGGGTATCCGAAGGTTCTGGTTTACCACCAACACCTCCTCCAACAAGGTTGAGCGCTTTTTGCAAAACGGCCGGGCAAGCGTTTATTTTGTGGACAAGCGCTTTTACCGCGGGGCCAGCTTTGCGGGGCGGGTACAGGTATTGTGCAGCCCAGAGGCAAAGCGGCGAATCTGGCGCGAGGGGGATACCCGCTTTTATCCGGGCGGCGTAGAGGACCCCGATTATTGCGTGCTCTGCTTTACGGCAGAAAAAATACGATATTACAGCAATTTTAAGTCGGAAGACCTGCTTTTGCCCCCGGAGGGAGAAACGCCCTGAACCGGCCGGCAAAGGCATCAGGCTACGGGAAGGGTGGGCCTATTGCGGGATGTATGGACGCCGCTCGTATGCCGTGGGAGCTGGCCTGCCGGCATCCTGACTCTTGTGAACCGTGTAAAAAACGGTGGTTCGTTAAAAAGGAAGCTGGACCCGCCGTCAACAGGAGGTGCGCATTATGTGGGTTGTTTTTGCGGTGATGAGCGCAGTGTTTGCTGCCCTTACCTCCATTTTGGCCAAGGTGGGGATCGAGGGGGTCGACTCAAACCTTGCCACCGCGCTGCGTACGGTGGTGGTGCTGGCGGTGGCCTGGGGCATGGTGTTTTTGACCGGCGCGCAGGGCGGTGTTTTTTCGATCAGCCGCAAGAGCTGGGTGTTCCTTGCACTGTCCGGCCTGGCTACCGGGGCCTCCTGGCTTTGCTACTACCGGGCGCTGCAGTTGGGGGAGGTTTCCAGGGTGGCGCCGATTGATAAGCTGAGCGTGGTGTTGACCCTGGTGCTGGCCTTTGTGTTTTTGCATGAGCGGTTTACCCTGCGTTCGGCGGCCGGTTGCGTGCTGCTTGCAGCCGGTACCCTGATGCTGGCTCTTTAGGGGCCGGAGCAAAGCGGTTTGGCATAGCCGGGCGCAAGAGCGAGCATGGCTGCGCGAAAAACGGAGCGGCAGCCCGCAAGCAGGCAAATGTAGGCGGCCGTTCGCAGCGGGGTCTTGCGGCGATGGCTTTGGCAAAAAGGCAGCCCCGGCTTTGCCGAGGCTGCCGGCCTTAGAGCAATCGGAGAAAAACGGAGGGTGCAGGGATGCTTGAGGTGGTATTTAGCGAGAGTGCCGCCGGCAGCATGGCCGTAGCAAGCGGCAGGAAAGGCTATGTGGCGGGCGCGGTTGGGGTAATCGGCTGTCACGAGGACGGCAGCGCCTTTACCGAGGCCGAGACGGAGGGATACCGGCGGCAGTTTGCCGAGCGGGAACGGCGTGCCTGGGCGGATGCCGTGCCGTTTGAGAGCCGCCGCAAGGACATCCTCTGCTTTTCGCTGGCCCTGAGCGTGGGCAGCATCGACGAGGAGGGGGTCGGCCCCGGGCGGGAAGCCGCGCTGGCAAGGCTGATGAGCGTCTACCCCGCCGAGGGGCAAAGGGCGGCGTCGGAGATGCTGGAACAGGCCCGTCAAAATCTCGACGCCCTGCTGGCGCGGGCGGCAGAGGAACCGGTGCGGGTGTGGGCCAGCCAGAACCCGGACGAGCGCTGCGGCCTTTGCTGGCTGGCTGCCCAACTGGAGCCGCTCGGGCTTGGCGCAATGCGGGTGACGGTGGTGGAGCTGCCGGAATTTTTGCGGGTAGACTGGGCGCCGGTGGAGCTGCCGGGCCCTGCGGCCCTGGCCGGGGAGCCTGGGCCGGCGCCCCAGCCGGATGGCAGCGTGGTGGCTTCGCTCACCGGCTGGGGCGAGGTGGAGCCGCACCTGTTTGGGCGGCTGGCGGCGCTGGGCCGGCCGGTGCCGGCGGGAGAGCTGCGGGCGCTGGCTATGCAGTGGCGGCTGCTAAAGGAAGAAAACGCCCCCCTGCGGGCGGTGCTCAACGGCCGGCTGACGAGCGTGCCGGAAGATTTATACGATTCTCTTTTTTGGCAGGAAATCCGGGGGCAGAAGGAGGAATTTCAGGAGGCTGCCGTGATTGGGCGGGTACTGGGCAGGTATAGGCTTGGCATTGGGGACGGCTGGGTGGCGCTGCGGATCGAGGGGTTCATCCGGCAGGGGCTGCTGGAGCCGTTGAGCGAGCCTGTCCCGGGCAGCCCTTGTTATCGCCGCATCCTGCGCCGGTGCGGGCGCTGACCGTCGGGCCCCGGGACACCGGCCGGGCGGATGCGCGGCGCCTGCGGCCAAAGCTAAAATCCCCACAATCCAAACAAAGCCAAGCGCCCTCCCCCGGCGAGGAAGGCGCGCAGCTCTTTTTTGCGGGCTCTAAAAGAAAGGACGGCCTATGAAGGACTGGTTTACCATCGACCAGATTGACGAATCCACCTGGTGTATCAGCGAGTACCGGCATTGGGAGGAAACCCACTGCTACCTGCTGAACGGCCAGACCCGCAGCCTGCTTATTGACACCGGGCTGGGCATCGCGGACATCTCAGAACCGGTGGGGCGGCTGGCTGACAGGCCGGTAACGGCGGTAGCTACCCATATCCACTGGGATCATATTGGCGGGCACCGGTATTTTTCCGATTTTTATGCCCACGAGGCCGAGCTGGACTGGCTGAAAGGGGGATTTCCGCTTTCGATCGAGACGGTGCGGGAGATGGTGCTGGACCGGTGCGACCCGCCAAAGGGCTTTGACATAAGCCGTTACGAGCTCTTTCAGGGGCAGCCCGCCCGGCTGCTGGCCGACCATGACGCCATCGACCTGGGCGGGCGGGTCATTGAGGCGCTGCACACGCCGGGGCATTCGCCCGGGCACCTCTGCTTTTGGGAGCCGGCGCGGGGCTACCTGTTTACCGGCGACCTTGTGTATAAGGATGTGCTGTTCGCCTACTACCCCTCCACCGACCCGGCCGCCTACCTCGCCTCGCTGGAAAAGGTCGCCGCGCTGGGGGCAAAGCGGGTCTTTCCGGCGCACCACTCGCTGGACGTCCAGCCCGAGCTGCCTGGCCGGATGCGGGATGCGCTGCGGCAGCTTGAGACCGAGGGGCGGCTGCGCCACGGCACCGGGCAGCTGAATTATGGCGACTGGGGCATCTGGCTGTAAGGGGGCTGCCAAGGGAGGCTTTTATGGAGATCGAATGCATTTGGGAGCATAACGGGGGCGACAGCCTGCTGTACGCCGGCAATTTCCCCGGGGCCTACGCCCGCGGCGCAAGCCGGGAGGAGGCGCTGGGCAGGATGGCGGCGGAGACGGCCGCCTATCTTGCCTGGAAGGGCGGGCCGGCCCCGCGGGAGCTGCGGCCGGTGGTCGTGCAGGAGAAGGCGTCCGGGCTGGCCGTTTCGGACGCAGATTCGGACGTGATTTTTGATACCGAGCGCGCCCCGCTCACGCCGGCGGAGTACGAGACGCTCAAGGGGCTTGCGCTGCGCTCGGCCGCGGATTTCCTGGCCCTTTATGAGGCCGTGCCGGACAAGGACAAAAGCTGCCTGCCGGCGCGCATCTGCTTTTACGGCCCGGCGCCCCGCACCGCCCGCGAGATGTACGAGCACACCAAAAATGTAAACAGCTATTATTTTGGCGAGATCGGCGTGGAGGTGGGCAACGAGGGGAGCATCCTTGAGGGCCGCCGGCGCGGCTTTGCCCTGCTGGAGCAGCAGCCGGGCTATCTGGCCGCCCCCGCGCGCACCGGCAGCTTTGAGGAGGAATGGTCGCTGCGCAAGCTGCTGCGGCGGTTTATCTGGCACGACCGCATCCACGCCAAGGCGATGTGGCGGATGGCGGCAAAAACCTTTGGGGCGCCCATTGCGGACCCATTCTGCTTTGGGCGGTAAAAAGCGGACGCGCTTTTTTGAGCTATAAAAACCATGAGACGGGAGGACGAGGCAATGGCGGAACTTTGCGGGATGGGCTGCTGCGCGGGCTGCGGCCGGAAAGAGGCGTGCGGCGGCTGTGAAAAGACCGGCGGCCGCCCTTTTGGCGGCCCCTGCGTGGCGGCGCGGGCCGTTGAGGCGGGCGGTCAGGAGGCCCTTGCGGCCTTAAAGCGCGCGCTGGCGGCGGAGATCAACGCGCTTGGCATCCCCGGATTGAGGGTGCGGGAGCTGACGCCGCTGAACGGGGACTATATCAACCTGGAGTACCGGCTTGCGAACGGCCGCGGCATCAAGCTGCTGCGGGACGATGCGGTTTACCTCGCCGCGCAGGTCGAACGGCCGGGCAGGGAACGCTGCTACGGGATTGCGGCGGACGAGCAATATATCCTTGTGTGTGAATATGGCTGCGGCGGCAGCGAGCCGGAGATCGTGGCCTATCTGCGGCGGCACCAGGAGGAGGCGCCGGGGCGATGAGGCTCGAGATCAAGGCGATGGAAACGCCCGCGGAGACCGAGGGCAAGGGGTATGTGCACTGGAAAGGCTGGCAGGAGGCCTACCAGGGCTTGGCAGACCCGGCCTATCTTGAAAAGATGACCCTGGAAGCCTGCGTAAAAAGGGCGTATGAATGGCCGGACGGCGTCCTTGTGGCAAAGGATGGGCCAAGGGTGGTCGGCTTTGCCGGGTACGGCCCCTACCGGGACGATACACTGCCCGGCACGGGCGAGCTTTACGCCCTGTACGTTTTGAAGGAATATTACGGCAGGGGGGCCGGCCCCGCCCTGCTGCGGGCGGCGCTGGCCCGGCTTGCGGGCTATCCGCGGGTGGCGCTGTGGGTGCTCAAGGGCAATGGCCGGGCCATCCGCTTTTATCAAAAGAACGGCTTTGTGCCGGACGGCGCGGAGCAGAGCATCACGCTTGGCCGGCCCGGCACGGTGCTGCGGATGATCTGGACGCGGCCGGGCCAGGGGTAAAAGGGGCCGCTGCGGACACGCTAAGGCCAATCTGGGGGGCACGCCCCCCAGACCCCCACCATGGGATAATCTGGGGCCGGCACAGGGGTACGGTTCTTTGCGTTGTTTGCCTTGCTGACGATGAAAAAGCCGTCCCCATGTTAGCGGCGGTGAGATAAGAAAACAAAAAGTCCGAGCAAAATTCGATCCACCGCGCATTCGTTGGGCGGCCGCAGCCGCAAGGAAGACAAGCGCCGGCGGCCCTTGTCCGGCTTCAGGCCGGCCATTGGCACATCCATGCAGTGGCCGGTTGTGCCAACGCAAAAAGCCGCCCATAAGAAAAAATCCGCCGCGCAAAACATTGCGCGGCGGGATGGGGGTCCAGGGGGAGGTGTCCCCCTGGATTGGCTTTTTAATGAGGCCCCAAAGCGAGTCCCCCTGGATTGAATCTATAATGGGGCCAAAAAGCTGGATCAGTGCGCTTTTTGGGGGCCAAACACCTGCTCGTAGAGCCGGCGGGCGGTGGGGGTTGCAGCGAGGCCGCCCTCGGCGGTCTCCTTGAGGGACGCGGGCATCGCGTCGCCCACCCGTTTCATGGCCAGGATGGTTTCGTCGGCCGGGATGCGGTTGCTCACGCCGGCCAGCGCAAGCTGCGCGGCCGTAATCGCGCCTGCCACCCCGGCCGCATTGCGGTGGATGCAGGGAATCTCTACCAGGCCGGCTACCGGGTCGCACACAAGGCCAAGCTGGTTCGCCAGCGCAATGGACACCGCCGCGTCCAGCATCTCGGGGCTGCCGCCGCACACCTCTACCAGCGCCGCCGCCGCCATGGCCGCGGCGCTGCCGCACTCGGCCTGGCACCCGCCCTCGGCCCCTGCGATGCAGGCGCGGTCTGCAATGACCATGCCTACCGCCGCCGCCGTAAACAGGGCCATCACGCAGTCCCGCTCGGGCAGGCCGCGGGCCTCCTGTACCGCCAGCAGCGCCGCCGGCAAAATCCCGCAGGAGCCGGCCGTGGGCGCTGCAACAATCCGCCCCATGGCGGCGTTCCACTCGCTGATGGCCAGGGCTTTGGCAATGGCATCGGTAAAAAGCCCGCCGCACAGGATCGCCCCGCCGCGCTGCGCCTCCAGCATGCGCCAGGCGTCCCCGCCTGACAGCCCGCTGGCCGAGCGTACCCCCGGCGCGCTGCCGGACGCCGCAGCCTCGGCCATTACGGCATACTGCCGCCGCATCGTCTCGTATACTTCCTGCTCGCTCTGCTCCAGTTGGGCCGCCTGCTGCGCCAGTACCAGTGCCGAAAGCCGCCGCCCGGCCGCCTTGGCCGCCTCGGTAAGAGATGCGATTGAATGGAATTTTAGCGTTGACATACCTGCCCCCTATCCATTTCCTACCGGGCGGCCCCTGCCCGGTTTTTAAAGCCTTCTTGCAAAACCACGCTTCCAAAGAACCCTGTTTTTGACGCGGGGCCCGCGCGGCCGGCCGCTTTTTTGGCTAAACCGGCGCGAGCATGGTGGAGGAAAGTACGTTGGGCAGGGCCGCGATGCGGCCGTTCAAGGCGGGGGCGGGGGCGCCGTCCATCTCGATGGTCATCACGGCCGTGCCGCCCTTTTCACGGCGTGCAAGCCGGAAATTGCAGATATTTACCCCATGCAGGCCCAGCTCTTCGGTTACGGCTGCAATCGTGCCGGGGGCATCCCGATGCAGCACAATCAGCGCGGTGTACTGCCCGGTGAGGGCGGCCTCCATGCCGTTGACCCGGCTGACAAGGATATTGCCGCCCCCCACCGAGGCCCCCTGGATGCTCACGGTGCGGCCCGAACGGCCGGTAAGGGTAATGAGGGCGGTGTTGGGGTGGGCGCCTTCCAGCACGGTTTCAGAGATGACGATCTCCAGGCCCGCCCTTTGTGCAAGCCCAAGGCTCTCGCGCAGGCGCTCGTCATCCGGCATAAGGCCCAGGATACCCGCTACCAGCGCCTTATCGGTACCGTGGCCCCGCCAGGTTTTGGCGAAGCTGCCGTGCAGCAGGATATCCGCCCGGGCCGGCTCCTCGTCCAGCAGCGCCCGAGCCACCAGGCCAATGCGGGCTGCCCCCGCCGTGTGTGAGCTGGAGGGGCCTACCATTACGGGCCCCACGATGTCAAATACATTCATACCGGGAGTTTACTGCCGTACTGCCGAATCGCTGATGATGTCAAACACCCGGCCCACCATCAGGGTCATACGCACATAGCCCCTCCCAAACTGGGCCAGCACCGCTTCGTGGTTTTCCTGCCCAATGGCCTCGATCTCGTCTGCCTCGGTAATCGAGAGGCCTTCCTTTTCGGCAATGGCCTGCACCACCAGGTACTGCTTGCAGTTGGCAACGATGGACTCCTCAATCGAATCCAAAAACGCTTCGGTGCTTGCGTAGCCCTGCATCTGCAGCAGGGTGGCCGCATCCAGCCCGTACATTGCCCCGCTTGAGGCAATGTCGGCCAGGGTGGCATCCTTCCAGTACTGCACCATGCTCTCGGGGACCTTGCTCACCGGGCAGTTTTCCAGAATCCAGTCGGTCAAAAAGGTGGTCTCCTGCTCGCTGACCATACTGGCTGCAATGTCGTCCCGCACCTGCTGCACGGTGGTAAAGCCGTAGCTCTCGGCGAAGTTTTCGGCCACGAAGGCGTCGTCAAAGGTAGGCAGGATTGCATCGCCCTGGATGTAGTTGATGGTTACCACAAACAGCGCCTCACGGTTTGCCAGCACTACCGCGTTGCCTTCGGCATCGGTGGAATCGCTGTATCCCTCGGGGAAGGTAGCCAGCACGTCTATCGTCTCGCCCGGCTTGTGGCCGACGAGCTGTTCAAGGAAATCATCGATAAAATTGGTAACCCCGATGGTCACGTCGGAGCCCTGGCCGTTGGTGTTGCCGCCCATAAATTCTACCCCGTCCACGCTGCCCACATAGTCGATGTTCACCGTGTCGCCGTCTGCAACGGCCCGGTCGGTAATTTCCTCAAAGGAGGTGGAAAAGTTCTGCCGGATTGCCTCGATCTGCTCGTCGATGGCCGCCTCGTCCGCCACGGTCACCTCGGCCGGCAGCTCGATGCCCCGGTATTCGCCCAGGCTCACAAGGTCCAGTGCGGTGACATCCTTCCAAAAGCCCTCGTCGGTCAGGGCCGAGCTGTAATCAAAGGCGGCCGCGTCCGCCGCCGGCGCCGGGTCGGCCGGCACAGACGCCGCATCCGAGGACGCCGCGCCCGAGGATGCCCCCGAAACAGCATCCCCTCCGCAGGCCGCCAGCAAAGCGGCTGCCAGCATAAGGCAGAGAAAGGCAATCAAATGTTTTTGCAGCTTTTTCAAGGTCAAAACCCTCCTGTATGGTATGGGGGATGCCCCAAACGCCCGGCCTGTAGACATAGCCAGAGCAATACAACCCCATTCTCGATTCCTCTTATTATACACCATTTGCCGCCCCAAAAGGGTAAAGCGGCAAAAATTCACAAAATCGTAGCTTTTGTATACCATTTGTATAAAATAAGGGCAAAATATTGACATATAGGCTGGAAAAGGGACCCATAGGGCGGTATAATGAAAAACAAAGGCACCCGGCGGCGCCGGGCCCGGGCCGCCCCAAGAGACGGGGGCGGCAAAACAGGCCGACGCCCCACAGGGCCCTGCCGGGCGGCGCCGGTCGCGCAAGGGAGGGATGCGGCGCCGCGCCGCTGGGCAAAGAGGGGGGTCTCGCCCTTACTTAAGGTGCCAAGGGCTGCCGCCACCGCCTGATAAGGGATGTAAGGAAAGGGGAAACGCAGATATGGATTACAGCGCCGAGGCCCTGCGCCTGCACGGGCAGTACAGGGGCAAGCTGGAGACAGTGAGCAGGGTGCCGGTAAAAACCCGGGACGATCTTGCCACCGCTTACACGCCGGGGGTGGCCGAGCCCTGCCGCCGTATCCGGGAGGACGAGGCCCAGGCCTACCGCTACACCTGCAAGGGCCGGATGGTGGCGGTGGTCACCAACGGCACGGCGGTGCTGGGCCTGGGGGACATCGGGCCCAAGGCGGCGCTGCCGGTGATGGAGGGCAAGGCGATTCTTTTTAAGGAATTCGGCGGGGTGGACGCTTTCCCCATCTGCCTGGACACCAAAGACCCGGCCGAGGTCATCCGAGCGGTGGAGCTGATCGCGCCGGGGTTTGGCGGGATAAACTTAGAGGACATCCGCAGCCCCGAGTGCTTTGAGATCGAGCGGGTGCTGGAGGAAAAGCTGGACATCCCGGTCTTCCACGACGACCAGCACGGCACCGGCATCGTGGTCACGGCGGCGCTGCTCAACGCGCTGGCGCTGGTCAAAAAGGAGATCGGGCAGGTGCGGATCGTCCTGAACGGGCCGGGGGCGGCGGGCACCGCCATCATCCGCATGCTTATGGCCGCCGGCGCAAAGCAGATCACGGCGGTGGACGAGCACGGGGTGCTCTACCCGGGCCGGCCGGCCGGCCTTGCCGACCACAAGCAGTGGCTGGCCGGCGTCACCCAGCCGGTGGGCAGGACCCTCGCCGAGGCGGTGCAGGGGGCGGATGTGTTCATCGGGGTGTCGGTGCCCGGCGCGCTCAGCCCCCAAATGGCGGCAGGCATGGCAAAGGACGCGGTGGTGTTTGCAATGGCAAACCCCACCCCCGAGATCCTGCCGGACGAGGCCAGGGCCGCCGGCGTGCGGGTGGTGGGCACCGGCCGCAGCGATTTTGCCAACCAGATCAACAACGTGCTGGCCTTCCCTGGCATCTTTAAGGGGGCGCTGTCGGTCCGCGCGCGGGACATCAACCCTGCCATGAAGCTGGCCGCGGCCAAAGCAATCGCGGGGCTGGTATCCCCCGAAGAGCTCAGGGAGGATTACATTATCCCCAGCCCCTTCGACCCCCGGGTGGCAAACGCGGTGGCCGCCGCGGTGGCCGAAGCGGCACGGGTAAGCGGCGCAGCCCGGGAGGGGTAAAGCCCGGCGGAAAAAAGGGGCCGCCCCCTGCGGCGGCCCTATGGCCTTATAAGGAAACAACGCGGTACATGCCGGCGGTGGAGCCGCATCCGCTGGGGCAGAAAAGCTTGCGTTTTGCCAAGGGGTGCGCCGCCGCAAAAAACGGTGCGGCCAGGGGCCGCCGATGCAAGAAAGAGGGGAGGGCTTTGGATGCCGCAGGAAGCGGGCGGGGTGCAGAGCGTGGAGCGCATTTTTACCATCATTGAGGTGCTGGCGGCGCATCCGGGCGGGGTGGGCCTGCAGCAGCTTGCAAGCGAGAGCGGGCTGGCTAAAAGTACCGCGCACCGGCTGCTGGCAAGCCTTACCCAGTTGGGATACGCGGTGCAGGACAGTTTTTCTACCAAATACCGGCTGACCCTCAAGATGTTTGAGCTGTCCAGCGGTATCGTGAACGATATGGACGTGATGGGCATCGCGCGCCCGCATCTGGACCGGCTGGCAAACCGGATCGGTGAGGCGGTGCACCTGGTTATCCGGGATGGGGCAGACATCGTGTATATCTACAAGGCCGAGGCGGGCGGTATGCGCATGTCCAGTCGGGTGGGCATGCGCTCGCCCATGTACTGCACCGGGGTGGGCAAGGCGATTCTGGCAAGCCTGCCTTACGCCGAGGTGGAGGAGGTATGGCGGCGGAGCAGCCATCGAAAGCTCACCGAGCACACCATTACCAGCCTGCCGCGCCTGCTGGAACAGCTTTCGCAGGTGCGTGCGCAGGGCTATGCGGTAGATGATGAGGAAAACGAGCTGGGTATCCGCTGCATTGCGCTGGCCCTGCCGGGGCCGGCCGGCAAGGCAGAGGCGGCGTTTTCCATATCCAGCCTTGTGCCGCATATGGGCCCCGAGCGCCTTGCCCAGTTAGCCGGCCTTGCGCTGGATACCCGCCGCGCCATCCTGCGGGATCTGGGCCTGCGCTGAGCAAAACCGGGCGGAGGAACAGAACAAGAGGGAGGGGAACGATCCATGTGGGCTTGCCCGAGGTGCGGCCGCCTATTCAAAAAGAAGAACCAATCCCATTACTGCGGCCAAAGGCCCGTAACGATGGATGAATATATTCTTGCCCAGCCGGAGGATGTGCAGCCGGTCCTTAGGGCAGTGCGCGGAGCAATCCGGGCAGCGATCCCAAACGCCGAGGAACGAATCTCCTGGAGTATGCCCACCTTTTGGAAGGGGCAAAATATCATCCATTTTGCAGCTAATAAAAACCACCTCGGCGTGTATGCGGGCGCCGAAGCGGCCGAAGCGTTTGGCGAGAGGCTGGCAGGGTATAAAAGCAGCAAGGGTACGATCCAATTCCCTTACACAAAGCCCGTTCCGCTGGAACTGATTGCCGAGATCGCCGCGTGGTGCTGGCAGGCCAAAAATCATACATAATGCCCCGGACAGGGGGGTGGGCCTTCTTTATGTATGGGAAAAGCCCGTTCCCCGCCCGCATATAAGCCGATGCCTTGTGCGGGCCGGCTACACTCGTGCGCAGGCATCCAGGATACGCCGGGAGGCCGCAGGGCTCAATGCATGTGCACGGTGTCCTCAAACGAGAGGGATAGCTTGGGCAGGGCTAATTTTTGGCTGTCGTACAGGCTGTAACGCCCGCTCATAAAGTAGCTTACCGCGCAGGCCAGCGCAAACAGGGCCAGGCGCTCGCTGCCAAACATCTCTACGCTCAGCAAAATGCTGGCCAGCGGGCAGTTGGTTACCCCACAGAAGACTGCGATGAGCCCCAGAGCCGCCCCAAAGCCGGGGCCGAGCCCCAGCCAGCCGCCCAGCACGCAGCCGAAGGTTGCGCCCACAAAAAAGGAGGGCACGATCTCGCCGCCCTTAAAGCCTGCGCCGAGGGTGAGCGCCGTAAAAAGGGTCTTCAAAAGGAACATCCAGCCGCCCGCCTTGCCGGCCAGCGCGGCCTGGATCGCCTCGCCGCCCGCGCCGTTGTAAGCGCCGGTACCGCATAAAAGGGTGAGCAGGGCCACCAACCCGCCGCCCGCTGCCGCCCGCCAAAAGGGGTTGGAAAAGCAGCGCACATACAGGCGGTGGGCCTTGTGCATGGCGCTGCAAAACAAAATGCTCACCGCCGCGCAGCCCAGCCCCAAAAGCGCAGTGGCCAAAACCAGCCAGCCGTTGGCCGCGGCCGGCTCGGCCAGGGCGTAGGCGACCGGGCGCACCCCTAAAAGCCCTGCAAGCTGGCTGGCGGCGGTCGCGCTCAGGATGCAGGGGAAAAGCGCTGCGTTTTGAAAAATGCCCACGCTGGCCACCTCAATGCTGAACACTGCCGCCGCCACCGGGGTGCCAAACAGGGCGCTGAACAGCCCGCTCATGCCGCACAGCAGCAGCATCACCCGGTTTTCGGTGGCCAGGTGCATCCGCCGGGCCAGCCAGCTACCCATGCAGCCGCCTATCTGTAGCGCCGCGCCTTCCCGCCCGGACGATCCGCCGCACAGATGGGTCAGTACCGTGCCCGCAAAGATCAGCGCGGCCAGCCGCAGGGGCGGCTGGCCCTCGGCCCGCGCCCCCTCCAGGATCAGGTTGGTGCCCCGGTCGTTGTCCATGCCGCCCAGATGGTACAGCCCCGCAATGGCAAGGCCGGCCGCCGGCAGCAAAAACACCAGCCAGGGCGCGGCGGCCCGCAGAGCGGTGGCCGCACCGATGGCATGGCTGAACGCCGCGCCTATCCCGCCGCACAAAAGGCCCATCCCCGCCGCCAGCAGATACCACCTGCCCAGCGCCAAAAAGTAGGGCAGGGTTAGCCGCCGTTTGGTTTCGATATAAGCGTACAGCCGTTCCCTGATGCCATTCACGTCCCATACCCCCCAGCCGGCGGCCCGCCGGCCGCGCCTGCCTATTTGCCGTTCCTTGTCCCTGCCTGCTCCTTTGGCCCCGCCCGTTGGCTCGGCGGGGCCGGCCGTTTTTAAGGGCTCAGCGCACGCAGAAAAACAGGTCCTTGCCCGGGAACACCGGCTCCATTGTAAGCCGCAGCCCCAGCTTGCGCAGGGTGCCCTCGTCGCCGGTATGCAGCATCTGGGTGGAGTGCATCTCGCAGTCCCGCAAAAGGGGCAGGGCGGCCAGCGCGCTTGCGGCGCTGGGCTCGGTGGCGGCGCTCACCGCCAGCCCGGCCAGCACGTCGTCCACCTTTAATACGCTTGAGCGGCTGCCCAGCATGTCGATCTTGAGCCGCAGGATCGGCTGCAAAACCTCCGGGCGGATCAGGGTGATGTCCTGGATGCCGGCCAGCGCTTTGATGCTGTTGAGAACCGTGGCGCTCGATGCGCTCATCAGATCGCTGGCCTTGCCGGTAACGACCCGGCCGTCCGGCAGTTGGATGGCCGCCGCCGGCCGCCCGGTTTCCCGCAGCCGCTCCAGCGCCGGCCCGGCCACCGCCCGGTCGGCAGGGGAGATGTGTAGCTGCTGCAAAATGTTCTCGATCTTGTGCAGCGAGGCGGCGCTGCCTTTGCCCTGCTTGTAATCGCAGGCGGCCTTGTAGTACCGGCGCAGCACCTCCTGGCAGGCGGCCCGGCGCACCACCTCATCGTCAAAGATGGCATAGCCTGCCATATTGACCCCCATATCGGTGGGGCTGCGATAAAAATCCTTGTTGCCGGTGATCCGCGCAAGGATGGTTTGTACAATGGGGAAGGCCTCCACATCCCGGTTGTAGTTTACCGTCGTCTCACCGTAGGCTTCTAAGTGGAAGGGGTCGATCATGTTCACGTCGGCCAGGTCGGCGGTGGCGGCCTCGTAGGCCAGGTTCACCGGATGCTTGAGCGGCAGGTTCCAGATCGGGAAGGTCTCGAACTTGGCGTAGCCGGCCATCACCCCGCGCTTATACTCGTGGTACACCTGCGACAGGCAGGTGGCCAGCTTGCCGCTGCCCGGCCCCGGCGCGGTAACCACCACCAGCGGCTTGGTGGTTTCGATATAGGGGTTTGCGCCATAGCCCTCGTCGCTGCAGATATACTCGGTGGCGGCGGGGTACCCGGCAATCGGCCGGTGGATGTAGTGGCGCACTCCCCGGCTTTCCAGCTTGGCGGCAAAGCCCTGGGCAGCCGGCTGGCCGGTGTACTGGGTAATGACCACACTGTTGACCCCGATGCCCAGGGCCGAGATGTCGTCGATCAGCCGCAGTACCTCCATGTCATAGCTGATGCCGAGGTCGGCCCGGATTTTGGTTTTTTCGATGTCGCCGGCGTTTACCGTAAAGATGATCTCGGTTTTGCTGCGCAGCTCCTGCAAAAGGCGGATCTTGCCGTCTGCATGGAAGCCCGGCAGTACCCGCGCGGCGTGGTAATCGTCAAACAGCTTGCCGCCAAACTCCAGGTACAGCTTGCCGCTGAACCGTTCAATCCGCGCAAGGATATTCTCGGTCTGCTTTTGGATGTACAGCCCGTTGTCAAACCCGATCTGCATAGATGCTCCTCCTCCACTGTAGCCCGGCGGCGCGGCTCAAAAACAAGGCCTTCGGCAAGGCTGCCGCGTTGCCCCGGCCGCCGGTGCAATGCCCGTCCACACTTTTTAGGGTATCATACCCGGGCGGCGTTTTCAACGCCCGGCGGCGGTTTGCCGCATCTTTTTTGCCGGCTGTTGGGCCGGGTGGAAGCGGGCCGTGGCGCCCTCTGGCCGGCGCTCCGGCTCCCCGGGCCTGCTTGTATCGGGCAGGCAGATGCGGGCCGGGCGGCGTCTGCCCTTTTCCCACTCCCGGTATTTGCGCCGCGGCGCGCGGATGTGCTACAATACCCAAAAAGCAAAGGGGGCGGTATCGGATGGGCGAGCGGCGGTACCGGGCGGTGCGCGGCTGGTTTTTGGCCCGGCCGGCGGCGCTGTGGGCGCTGCGGGCAGCCAACCGGCTGCTGCCCGCGCTGGTTTGCCTTGCCTACCTTGGGCTGCTGGGCTGCCTGGCGCTGGGGCGGGACGCACGGCTCTGGCGCGCGATGGCGGTGCCGGCGGCGGCGTTTGCGCTGGGCAGTGCCCTGCGGGCGGCATTAAACAGGCCCCGCCCTTATGAGGTGTACGGCCTTGAACCGCTGATCAATAAGCAGACGAAGGGCCGCTCCTTCCCCAGCCGGCATCTGCTGAGCGCGGCCGTGATTGCGGCGGCCTGCCGGTGGGCCAGCCCGCCCCTTGGCCTGGCCATGGCGCTTGCCACCGCCCTGCTGGCCCCGGCCCGGGTGCTGGCCGGGGTGCACTTTGTGCGGGATGTGGCCGCCGGCGCAGCCCTTGGCGCGGCCTTTGGCTGGGTGGGCTTTTGGGCGCTGGGATAGGGCAGCCGTTCCGGCCCGGCTCCCTTGAAAAGGGCGTTCGGCGGCCATTCGGGAGCTGCGCAGCCAGATAGCCCGCCCCGGGCCTGCGGGCCGCAGCCTCAAAATATACGCTGTAAAAAGCAGCTTTAAAAAAATGAACGCAGTGCAAAAGCGGGCGGCCTTGGAGCCGCCCGCTTTTGCATCAGCCCGTTACGGCGCGCGGCAAAAAGGGTCCAAAACCGGAAACCACGCTTTATCGCTGTAAACTGGGGTGGTAGTATACAATTTGATGATACAGAATGTAGTATAACACATTGGGCGGCAGTTGGATAGGGGGATTTCTAACGAAAATCCGAGCGATTTTTTGGGCCTTTCGCGCTTGACAAACATGGGCCCGCACCGTAAAGTGAAGGTGGGGGAATACTGCTTTCCCTTTTATACCCTAAGCATAGGCCGGACCCTGCCGCGCAGCGGCGCAGACGCCTGCCAAGGGAGCGGGGCCCAAAGCAAGGGGCGGGGGCGGCATCTCCCGCCGGAAAGAGAGGATTTTGCATGCTGAAACTCAACGCGGCGTCCCTTGTAAGCGAGGAGGGCCGGGCCGGCTGGGCGGCCGCCGGGGTGGCCCTGCCCGCCTTTGACCACGCGGCCATGTGCGCCGCCACCAAGGCGCACCCCATCTGGGTGCATTTTGGGGCGGGCAATATCTTCCGCGGCTTTATTGCCAAGCTGCAGCAGGAGCTGCTGAACCAGGGCCTCGCCCAAAAGGGCATTGTCGCGGCAGATACCTTCGACTACGATATCATCGACAAAATCTACCTGCCCTTTGACAACCTCACCCTTAACGTCACCCTCAACGCCAACGCCACTACCAGCCGCGAGATCATCGGCAGCGTGGCCGAGGCTTTGCGGGCCGACAGCTCGGACGCCGCCATGATGGCGCGCTTTAAGCAGATCTTTACCGACCCCGCCTTGCAGATGGTCAGCTTTACCATCACCGAAAAGGGCTACGCCCTCTACCGGGTGGACGGCAGCCTGATGCCGGTGGTCGAGGCCGACATGGCCGAGGGGCCGGCCAAGGCCCGCCACGCCATGAGCCTTGTCACCGCCCTGCTGCACGAGCGGTATAAAGCCGGCCGGCTGCCAGTGGCCATGGTCAGCATGGACAACTGCAGCCACAACGGCGAAAAGCTGCAAACGAGCGTTTTGGCCATCGCCAAAGCCTGGCTGAAAAACGGCTTTGTAGACGAGGGCTTTTTGGCCTATTTGCAGGATGAGGGCCGGGTGAGCTTCCCCTGGAGCATGATCGACAAGATCACCCCCCGCCCCGCCAAGGTGGTGGAGGAGAGCCTCGCGGCTGACGGCATTGCCGACATGGCCCCCATCGTTACCGGCAAAAACACCTTCATCGCCCCCTTTGTCAACGCCGAAAAGCCCCAGTATCTGGTGGTGGAAGACAAGTTCCCGAACGGCCGCCCCCCGCTCGAGAAAGCCGGCGTCTACCTCACCGACCGCGAGACGGTCAACAACACCGAACGCATGAAGGTCACCACCTGCTTAAACCCGCTACACACCGCCATGAGCGTTTACGGCTGCATGCTAGGCTACACCCTCATCTGCAAGGAGATGGAGGACGAGGACCTTGTAAAGCTGGTCAAAACCCTCGGCTACAAGGAGGGGCTGCCGGTGGTGGTGGACCCCGGCATCCTCAGCCCTAAAGCCTTTATCGACGAGGTGGTGGGCGAGCGGCTGCCCAACCCCTTCATGCCGGACGCCCCCCAGCGCATCGCCACCGACACCAGCCAGAAGGTGGGCATCCGGTTTGGCGAGACGGTCAAGAGCTACCTTGCCGCCGGCAAGAGCCTGGACACCCTCGTGGCCCTGCCGCTGGCCCTGGCCGGCTGGCTGCGCTACCTGCTGGCGGTGGACGACGCCGGCCAGCCGATGGAGGTCTCGGCCGACCCCATGAAGGAGGACCTGCAGGCAAAGCTTGCGGGCATCGAGCTTGGCAGGCCCGAGAGCTATACCGGCCAGCTTAAGGAAATTTTGGCAAACCCGGTGATCTTTGGCACCGACCTTGTGGCCGCCGGCCTTGCCGACACCATCGAGGCCATCTTTGTGGAGGAACTGGCCGGCCCCGGCGCGGTGCGCGAGACTTTGCACCGTCGCCTGGCAAACGCCTGAACCGCGCCCCCGCAAGCCCGCAGCGCGGTGCGCCGGGCGATAGATTCCCAGCCCATAAATGGGGGCATGGGGGCCGCGGCCCCCATATTGGCCAATTATGAGCCAATTCGCCCCCGCAAACCTGTAACCCCGGCCGCGGCCGCCAAAAAAGGAGAGTGCAGCACAATGAAACCGTTTATGGACAAGGACTTCCTGCTGGAAACCGAGACCGCCAAAACCCTCTACCACCAGCACGCCGCCGGCATGCCCATTGCCGACTACCACTGCCATGTAAGCCCCAAGGAGATTTTTGAGGACCGCCGGTTCGAGAACATCACCCAGGTCTGGCTGGGGGGCGACCACTACAAATGGCGGGTCATGCGCTCGAACGGGGTGGACGAGCACTATATCACCGGCGACGCCTCCGACCGCGAGAAGTTCCAGAAATTTGCCGAGGCGCTGCCTAAGGCCATCGGCAACCCCATGTACCACTGGTGCCATCTGGAATTGCAGCGATTTTTTGGCTACACCGGCGTTTTGAACGGTGACACCGCCGAGGAGGTCTGGAACCTCTGCAACGACAAGCTGCAAAACGACCCCAATATGACCGTGCGCGGGCTGATCCTCCAAAGCAACGTGGCCATGATCGGCACCACCGACGACCCCTGCGACGATCTGGAATGGCACAAAAAGCTGGCGGCGGATGATTCCTTTGCGGTCAAGGTCTGCCCCTCCTTCCGGCCGGACAAGGCCATCAACATCCACAAGCCCGGCTTTGCCGAGTACATCAAAAAGCTGGGCGAGGTCACCGGCAGCGCCATGGGCTGCATCAACTGCGTGCGCAAAGCCCTCTCGGCCCGCATCGAGGTTTTTGACGCGCTGGGCTGCCGCGCGTCCGACCAGGGCATCGACTATGTGCCCTACCGCCCCGCGCCGGACGAGGAGGTGACCGCCGTCTTCAAAAAGGCGATGGCCGGCGAGGCCGTTACCACCGAGGAGGCCGAAAAATACCAGACCGCGGTGCTGCTGCACCTGGGCCGCGAGTACGCAAAGCACGGCTGGGCTATGCAGATCCACTACAACTGCCTGCGCAGCGTCAACACCAAAATGTTTAAGCAGCTTGGGCCGGACACCGGCTTTGACACCATCGCCACCTATAGCTGCGGCAAGGCCATCTGCGGCTTTTTAGACGCCCTGGAGCAGACGGGCGAGCTGCCCCGCACCATCCTGTACAGCCTCAACGGAGCCGAAAACGACCTGCTGGCCACCATCCTGGGGGCTTTCCAGGGCACCGAGGTGCCGGGCAAGGTCCAACTGGGCAGCGGCTGGTGGTACAACGACACCAAAACCGGCATGGTCGCCCAGATGACCAGCCTTGCCAACCTTGGCCTTTTGGGCAACTTCATCGGCATGCTTACCGACAGCCGCAGCTTCCTTTCCTACACCCGGCACGAATACTTCCGCCGGATCCTCTGCAACCTGATCGGCGGTTGGGTGGAAGACGGCGAATACCCGGCCGACATGGCCGCCCTCGGCGCCATGGTGGAGGACATCTGCTTTAACAACGCCAAACGGTATCTTTCGCTGTAACTCTGCCCGCCTGCGCTTGGACGCGTGTAAAGGGTAAAAACAAGGCCGTTAGGCCTGCAAAAGGAGAATCGTTTTATGAAGATGACATTCCGCTGGTATGGCTCCGACAGCGACAAGATCACCCTAAAGCAGATTCGGCAGATTCCCAACTGTTCCGGCCTGATGGGCGTTTTGGATTATAAGGCCGCCGGCGAGGTCTGGACCGAGGAGGAGATCCGCGCCTACATGGACGAGGTGCACGCCGCCGGCCTCGAGTGCGAGGTCATCGAGAGCGTCAACATCCACGAGGACATCAAGCTTGGCCTGCCCAGCCGCGACGGGTACATCGAAAACTACAAGGCCACCATCCGCAACCTGGCCAAATACGGGGTCAAGGTGATCGTGTACAACTTTATGCCGGTGCTGGACTGGCTGCGCACCGACCTTGCCCGCGAGATCCCCGAGGACGGCAGCAACAGCCTCTATTTTGACGAAAAGGAGCTGGGCGAGATGACCCCGCTTGAGATCGTCAAAAAGACGGCCGAAAACTCCAACGGCTTCACCCTGCCCGGCTGGGAGCCGGCCCGGCTGGCCGAGCTGGAGCACACCCTCGAGCTGTATAAAAACGTGGACGAAGAAAAGCTGTACCAGAACTTCAAGTACTTTTTGGACGCGGTGATCCCGGTCTGCGAGGAGGTAGGGGTTAAGATGGCCTGCCACCCGGACGACCCGGGCTGGCCCATCTTCGGGCTGCCCCGCATCACCCACGACCAGGCCGGCTACGACCGGATGGTAAAGCTGCACAACAGCCCCTGCAACACCCTGTGCTTGTGCACCGGCAGCCTGGGCAGCAATGTCGAAAACGACATCCCGGCCATGATCCGGCATTTTGGCGAAATGGACCGCATCGGCGCGGTGCATGTGCGCAACGTCAAGCACCTGGGCTCCCCCCGCTGCTTTAGGGAGGCCAGCCACCTCTCCAGTGACGGCGACCTTGATATGTACGCCATCATGAAAGCCATCTACGACACCTGCCCGGACACCTACATCCGCCCCGACCACGGCCGGATGATCTGGGACGAGGTGGGCCGGCCGGGCTACGGCCTCTACGACCGGGCCCTGGGCATCGCCTACCTCAACGGCCTGTGGGAGGCCATCGACAAAAGCGAAAAGGCCAAGGCGTAAGCCGGCCGGGGGCGGGGAGCCGGGCATCCGGCCCCCCGCATAAAAGCGCCAAACGGGCGCGGGGCCTTTTGCCCGCTGCCAAACAAAAAACTGCCGGCCGGCGGTGTGGGGATGTTCTCCCTGCGCCGCCGGCCGGCGGTTTTTATTTGGCTTAAAGCACCCGGCCGTCCGGATATTTTGTAAAGACCTTCCAGTCGTGCGCGGGTACCACAATATCCGCCCGGCTGCGCAGGGTGTCGTAGGCTGCGGCAAGTTCGCCCAGGTTCCAAACGTTCCCGCCCGGACCGGGCCAGTGGTTCTCCCAGTTTTCGTACTTGGGCACAATATCTCCCGGCAGGGCGATGGTATGGGAGCCTGCCTCGGCCAAAACGGCAAGGCTGCCCGGCGTGTGCCCGCCCAGGGTCAAAAAGCGCAGGTGCGGGGTGATCTGGCCTTCGCCGTCTACCGGCCGGACCCTGCGCATCCCGGTCACGCAGTCGCTCAGGCCGGGGAAGAAGTGCGGGGCCCAGGCCGGCGCTGCAAGGAAGTACGGCAGGTCCTTTGCCGGAAGGATAAGCTCGGCATTGGGAAACAGCAGGTTCCCGCCAATGTGATCCCAGTGCAGGTGGGTATTTACAACAAGATCGACCTGCTCCGGGCGTACCCCCAGCGCCTCAAGCTGCTGGGTGATGGGTGTAAGGGCCTTGAGATAATAACGGTCTCCCCGGGCGCTGCGGATGCGGTGGATCCGGTCAAAATCGCCCACCCCGGTGTCCACCAGTACCTTGTGGCCGTCGTCCTCAATATAAAACGCACAGCCGCAGTGCTTTACGCCGGTGCTTACCGTGCCGTCGCTCCACGGGATTTCGGTAAGATCCTGGATGGTGCCAAGCATTTCGCCGTGGGCGCCCACGTTGCAGTAGACCGCGCTGGGCGGCACAGCCATTTCGGAAACCGCCAGGATCTGGATGTGCAGTGCCATGCAAGCGCCTCCCTTTTACAGTTTTGCGGAACAAACAATGTGTTCCAGCAGGTCTTCGCCGGTGTTGCGCAGCCCATGCCGTACGCCGCAGGGGATGGGGATAAGGTCCCCGGCCTTTACCGGCCGTTCCTCGCTGCCAAGGGTCATCACCCCGCAGCCCCTTACAATGTAAAAGGCCTCCTCGATGTTTTGATGAAGATGCACGGGAACAAACCCGCCGTTGTAGTAGATGCCGTAATCGCCGCTGTTAAAGGAGCTGCTGCCAAACTCACTTCCCTTTACATAGTTGCAGGAAATGCGCCCGGATTCATCCTCGCGCCTGGTTTGGTGCAGCTTTAGATGTTTAATGTTCGCGCCCATTTTTTCCTCCTTAGCGTTGCGTGTAATAGCGCACCAGCCGCAGCGCATCCTTGCCGGAGTTGCTGAACCAGTGCGGGTTGCAGGCGGGGATAAAAACGCTGGATTGCGGCGAGAGCGAATACAGGTATTCGTCCACCCGAAGCGTTCCATAGCCGGAAACCACAAAATAGCAGACGTCCATATCCCCCACCGACAACTCGCTCCCGGCCTCCTGAGGGGCAAGCTCGATCTCATCCACATGCAGCTTCTGCATGCGGCTCTGGTTGGGTTGAAGCAGATTTTGGATGTTCAAAAACGTTTTCCTCCTTTTGTAAGATGCAGGCGGATTATCCCAGCAGGCCGGGCAGCCAGAGCACCAGGCCAGGGACATAGGTAATCAGCACAAGCACGGCCGCAAGGGCAAGCAAAAAGGGGAGCAGCTCCCGAAATACGGCGTGCAGCGGCACCTTGGCAATGCCCGCCGCCACATAGGTCATCATGCCAAACGGCGGGGTAAGGGTGCCGATCATCAGGTTTGCCACCATCACCACCCCCAGATGCACCAGGTCGATGCCCAGGCCCTGGGCCACCGGCAGGATGATGGGCAAAAAGATCAGCATGGTCGCGTTCAGCTCCATGAAGCACCCCAGGATCAAAAACAGGATGTTAAAGATCAGCAGCATCACATAGGGGCTGCGGCTGATCGAAAGCAGCCCCTCGGTCAGCCGCAGGGGAATCTGCTCGGCGGTAAGCACAAAGCCAAACAGGGTGGCTGCCCCGATCACAAAGCAGACGATGGCCGTGTTTACGGCAGTGCTGATGAGGATCCGCCCCAGGTCGGAAAGGCGGATCGAGCGGTAAAACAAAGCGCCAAGCAGCAGGGCGTATACGGCGGCCACCGAGGCGGCCTCGGTGGGGGTGAAAATGCCGGTGTAGATGCCTCCCAGCAAAATGGCCGGCGCCATCAGCCCGGGAATGGCCTGCACAAAGCTCTTGCAGACCGCCCGCAGTTCCAGCCGCTCACTGCGCGGGTATCCGCGCCGTTTGGCCGTTGCATAGCAGATCGCGATCATCGAGCCGCCCATCAGTACGCCGGGGATGGCCCCGCCCAAAAAGAGCTTGCCAATGGAGGCGCCCGCAATGGAGGAGTAGACCACCATGGGGATGCTGGGCGGGATGATCGGCCCAATAATGGAGGATGCGGCGGTTACGGCGGCCGAAAAGGGCTTGTCGTATCCCTGATCGGTCATGGCCTTGATCTCCATGGTGCCAAGGCCGGCGGCGTCCGCTGCCGAGGAGCCGGACATCCCCGCAAAAAGCATGCTGGAAAGAACATTGGTGTGCGCCATGCCGCCGGGGATCCATCCCACAAGAGAATCGGCAAAGCGGAACAAATAGGTGGTGATGCCGCAGTGGTTCATCAGCTCGGCCGCAAGGATAAACATTGGGATGGCCATCAACAAAAAATTGTCCATCCCGGCAACGCATTTGCGGGCTACAAGGGTAAGCTGTTCGCCGGACAAAACAAGGTAGCTGGCCGACGAAAACAGCAGCGAAGCCCAGATGGGGGCCTTTAGCAGAAACAGCAGGATCAGGACAGCGGCAAACGCAAACAGCGGAAGATTCATTGGTTGGCACCTCCTAAAGCAAGCAGTTCCCGCACAGCCTGTGCGCAGTCGCCCAAAAAGGCAACCACCATAAAAAGGCAGCCGGTCAGGTACCCCAGATGAGACAGCCCCGAAGGCCAGGACAGCGCAGCGGAAGGGATGGAGTTCATGCTGCGCACCAGCGCAAGGGTGGGCGGGGTCAAAAAGATGAAAAAGGCGGCGATAAAAAGGTCGATCAGGATGCGTACCAGGTTTTGCATCCGGGCAGACAGCAGGCTGGAAACCAAAAAGTCAAACTGAATCTGGTTTTTCATCCGAATGGCAAGAACGCTCCCCAGGCAGCACAGCCATACAAACAACAGCCGGGTAAATTCTTCCGTCCAGGACAGCGGGCTCGAAAAAACCTTGCGGCAGATGATCTGGGCAAAGGTGGCGCCAACAATGCCAACCACCAGCAGGCAGCATACCGCACGGCAAACCCGGTCAACCCAAAAAGCGGCAGATTCCAAAAATCGGAGAAGCTGGTTCATGCTACCACCTCATTTTCCGTAAGACTGCACCTTTTCGTAAAAACCTTCGCCCCATTCCGAGTCCAGATGCTCGGTCATATACGCGGCGGCCGCAGTCCTGAAAGCTTCCAGGTCCGGGGTATGCACGGTAAGCCCTTCGGCCTTAAACTGGTCCACCAGTTCTGCTTCCTGGCTCAGGGCAATCTCCTTTTCGTATTCGCCGGCCTCGTGCGCGCAGGCAAGGATCAGCTCCTGGTCCTCTGCCGACAGGCCCTGCCAAAACTCCTCGTTTACCATTACCGTATTAAAGTTGTAGTTGTGGCCGGTGAGGATAATATAATCCTGCACCTCCTGGAACTTATTTTGATAGATGGTGGGCAGCGGGTTTTCCTGGGCGTCAATCACGCCGGTTTTAAGCGACAGGTATACCTCCGACAGGCTGATGGGGGTAGGGCTTGCGCCCAAAGCGTTGCCGTTTGCAATATACAGCGGGCCGTCCGGCACCCGCATTTTTACCCCGTTCAGGTCGGCCGGGGTATCGATCAGCTTGTTGGCGCTGATGTGGCGGGTGCCATAATACCACACATCGATCACCCGCACCCCGCGGGCGGCCAGCAGTTCGTCAAACATCTCCTGCCCGATCTCACCGGTCATCACGGCCATCATGTGGTCAATGTCCCTGAAAGCGTACACGGCCTCGCTTACCATAAATTTGGGGGCCCACTGCGCCAGGAACCCGCCGCCTTCGTTGCCCATCTGGTTGGTGCCTTCCACCAGCATGCCCATGATCTCATTGTTGTTCCCGAGCTGTGAACTGGGGAACAGGCTTACCGTGATCCGCCCGCCCGACCGGCTCTCCACCAGCTCCTTAAATTTGGCAGTGCCCTGGTTAAACGGGAGATCCGGCGCAAAAACATTTCCCCAGCGGATCTCAATCGGCTCGGCCGAAGGCTGGCCCGGCGCCGAGGCGGAAGGCGCGCTGCCCGCCGAAGGGGCCGGCGGGACGTTGCTGGCGGACCCGCATGCGGCGCAGGCGGTCAGCAAAAGAACGCAGATCAGCAGGCAGAGGACCTTTTTGAGAATGCGGTTGTTTGCCATGGTAGACACTCCTTTTTG
>CAJTSP010000002.1 GCA_910578965.1 uncultured Oscillospiraceae bacterium | reverse complement strand
GGTAAAGAGGACGAGCCCTATTATATGGGCGTCCACCTGGACAGCGCCTATTATTTCTATTATGAGCGTGACAGCCTCACCACCTTGGGCCGCGACTTTCTGGGGAGCATCAAAACCAAGGCGGGCCGGTACACGATTTACGCCGACCAATGCACCCTGAGTCAAGCAGAGTTGGAGCGGTGGCACATCACCTTCAAAAAAATCCCACGGGACATCTCGAAGCTGTGAGGAGGCGGCGTTATGGAGCTGAAAACCTATCAAAAGCAGGTTATGGACGATCTGTCCGCCTACCTGGGCCATCTGAACCAGGACCGCGAACTGTTCGCCGCCTGGAAAGGCTACTGGATGGACAAGGACATCCCCGTGGGGCTGGGCGGCGTCCCGGCCTACAGGTCCGCCATTCCCGGCGTTCCCCACGTCTGTACGAAAGTCCCCACCGGCGGCGGGAAAACCTTTATGGCCTGCGCCGCCCTCAAGCGCATTTTTGACACCATGCCTCTGGACAAGCCCCAGGTGGTGGTGTGGCTGGTACCGTCGGATTCCATTCTGACGCAGACCATTCGGAACCTGTCCAACCCGGACCACGAATACCGCCTGCGGCTTAATTCGGACTTTGCCGGGCGGGTGGACGTGTATACGAAGGAAATGCTCCTGAGCGGCCAGCAGTTTTCTCCCGATACCGTCCGGGAGATGCTTACGGTCTGTGTGCTGAGTTACGCCTCTCTGCGCATTGACAGCAAGAAGAAGGATGTACGCAAGGTCTATCAGGAGAATGGGAACCTGCTGAAATTTGCCCAGTATTTCAAGGATGACACCGTACTGCTGGCCGATACGCCGGACACGGCGCTGATCCAGGTACTGCGGCAGTTGTCCCCTGTGGTAGTGGTGGACGAGGGCCACAACGCCGGGTCTGATTTAAGCGTGGAAATGCTGAACAATCTGAACCCGTCCTTTGTACTGGACTTGACCGCCACCCCCAGAAAGAACAGCAATATTCTATCCTATGTAGACGCGCGGGAGCTGAAAAAAGAGAACATGGTGAAGCTCCCGGTGGTGGTGTATAACCGCACCTCCCGCCAGAGCGTGATCCAGGACGCCATTCATTTTCGGGGCAGCATTGAGCGTCAGGCGATAGCGGAGAATGAAGCGGGCGGGGAATACATACGCCCTATTGTTCTGTTCCAGGCCCAGCCCAAGATCAACGAGGACAGCGAAACCTTTGATAAGATCAAAGCCATGCTGGTGGATATGGGGATTCCAAAAGAGGAGATCGCGGTCAAAACCTCCAAGGTGGACGAGCTGGGGAACACGGACCTCATGAGCCGGGATTGTCCGATCCGGTACATTATCACGGTCAACGCCCTCAAGGAAGGGTGGGACTGCCCCTTTGCGTACATTCTGGCGTCATTGGCGAATAAGACCTCCAAGGTGGATGTGGAGCAGATTTTGGGCCGTATCCTCCGCCAGCCCTATGCAAAACGGCACAATTCTCCGCTGCTGAATATGTCCTATGTGTTTACCTGCTCCAACGATTTCAGGAATACTCTGGACAGTATTGTGAGCGGTTTGAATATGGCGGGATTCAGCCGGAAGGACTTCCGGGTGGGCGAAGCCCCCGATCCCGCTCCCGCGCCTAAGCCGGATGAAGCGGCACAGATGGAACTCGGCGGCAACGCTCCCGCCGCAGAAACAGATTCGTTTGATGATGTTGATACGGAGGCAGTAAAAAAGGCCCTAAAGGGCGGAACCGAGCAGCCTGATTCTCCCCTCAGAGAGATGCTCCAGAACGCGCAGCGTCAGGCGGACAGCTACGATGCGGAGATGAAGAAGAACGGCAGCTCAGGCTTTTGGGGAGGAGAGCTGGGAGAGATGTTGAACCAAAACGCCATGCAGCCTCCGTTTGCAGCGGAAGCTTCCGCTTTGCGTATTCCGCAGTTTTTCCTCAAAGGTACACCTGATTTGTTCGGCGGGGAGTATGAGTTGCTGGAGGCGGAAAATCTGTCGGAGGGGTTTTCTCTCAGCGGCCAGGACGCGCAGATCAGTTTTGAACTGGCCACCGGCGAGATGTACCGGGTGGATATCCAGGAGAAGGGCGAGGCAATCCCCAAGTATATGCGGGCCTCCAAGGAGGAAAGCGAGTATATCCGAGAACGATTGGCGAAACTGCCGCCGGAGAAGAAGGTACAGAAATGTGTTGATCTGATTTGCGGAAACCTCAACCGGAATGACCGCTATGCCGCCCAGGAGATCAGCGCATATGTCCATCGCGTAGTGGAGAACATGACGGAGGACGAGCTGGCGGCGATGGAAACGGCGATTGCCACCTATGCGCGAAAAATCCAGCACAAGATTGACGGGCTGGAGCGGGTTTACCGGACGGCTCAATTCAAGAAGTGGCTGGACAGCGGGAAGGTGGTATGCAGGGAGTCCTATACTTTGCCGCAGGTTATTACCCCCGCTGAGACGATTGATACGATCCCGTATTCCCTATACGATGCCGAGAAGGACGATATGAACCAGGAGGAGCGAAACCTGATTGACATTGTGGTGGGGCTGGGCAACATCAGGTGGTGGCACCGGATCATTGAGCGCAAGGGCTTCCGACTTAATGGGAACATCAACCATTATCCTGATTTCATGGTCATGACAAAGGCCGGGAAGCTGGTGCTGATTGAGTTTAAGGGCGATGACCGGGATAACAGCGACAGCAAGATGAAGCTGGAGCTTGGCCGCCAGTGGCAGGCGCAGGCGGGGCCGAACTATCGCTATTTTATGGTATTTAAGGACAAGGATTTTGGGATTGACGGGGCCTATAAGCTTGAGCAGTTTGTAGAAATTATGAGGGAGCTATGACATAAAGCAAAGCGGCTCGGGCAAACATGCCCGAGCCGCTTTGCTTGCGTTTTTAATGCTGGATGGTAAGGGCGTCCTTGATGCTTGCGCAAAGCGCATATTCCGGCCCCGCGCGGCGGGCTATTCCCCGCCCGGCCCGCTGTCCGGCCCGTCCGGGGCCGGGGTGTGTTTTTCAAAGGCCGGCTCGATGAGCATGGCCGCCAGCAGCGCCTGCATGCAGGGGACAAAAAAGAGCGGCACAATAAACCGGGTGCACAGCCAGACGCTGCCCGCAAGGCTCAAAGCCAGCGCGGCGGTGCGGGGCAGGTGAAGGATGCAGAACTGCCAGGCCGTACGGCAGAGCGCGGCAAAGCGGAACTCGTACCGGGAAAGCAGCGCAAACAGCCAGCAAAGGTAGCCCATCAGCACAAGGCCCAGCACCGCGTAGGCCGCAAGGCCGGCCTGGGCGGCGGGCTGCCGGGCCATCAAAAAGCCCATCAGGTTGTAGCCCGCCCACACCGCCGCCAGCAGCGCCCCAAACAGCAGGGTGGCGGGCAGGGCGGTTTTGAACTCGGCGGCAAAGGTGCGCCAAAAGCGGCGGTAGCCGCCCGCTTCGCCCCGGCGCACGCCGTGCACCGCCGCGTCGTACAGGGCGGTGCTGGCCGCGCCGATGGTAAACAGCGGCAGGCTGGCAAAAAACCAGAAAAGGCTCAGCACCATCAGGTCCAAAAGATGGCTGCACCAGCGCCAAAAAAACGCCTCCGGGTTAAACATCGGCCAACAGCGCGGGGATCCGCCCGGCCAGCGCCTCGGCCAGCCGGGCATGGCCCTTTTTGGTCAGGTGCATAAAGTCGATCTGGTTAAATTCGCAGCCCAGCTCGTTGGCATCCAAAAAATGGCAGCCGTTTTCGGCCGCGATGCGCCGGAACTCGGCCGGCACCCTGCGGGATTTTTCCACGCAGCCGGGGCCCATGGTGCCCATCTCGTCCGCCACCGGGCTGGTAAGCACCCCCTCGCCGATGATGGGCGGGGCCACGATCAGGATGTTGGGCCGGCCGCCGGGGCCCCAGCAGTCGATGGTCTGCGCCTTCTGTACCAGCCGGCGCATGCCAAGGCCGATGGCAAAGGCGTTCATGCCAAAACGCTCCTTGGTGTCGTTGGTGCCCAGCATGATCACCAAAAGGCTTACCGGCTCGTGGCTTTTCAGGCAGGGCCAAAGGTAGCTCAAGGCGTCCAGCCCCTCGTACAGCGGGTCGCTGAAGACGGTGGTGCGGCCCGAAAGCCCCTCCTCCAGCACCAGGTAATCCTCCCCCAGCGCCTTTTGCAGCCGTTTGGTCCAGCGTTCGTCCTCGTTAAAGCGGGCAAGCTGGGGGTCGGCGCAGTCGGCCGGGTCGGCGCAGTAGCCGTGGGTGTTGGAATCGCCCAGGCAGACGATGTGTTTTTTCATACAACAAAACCCCTTTTGCGCGTGTTGCGCCGCCGCCCCCGGCCGCGCGCGGGCGCGCCGGGCCAAGCGGCCTTTCTTTCAATCAATCACAATAAATCAGAAACCGGCAGGGGCCGGACCCCGCCCGGCCATGGCTTGGTTTAGCGCGTTTGCGCCCTAAAACACCATAGGCCGGCCCGCAAAGCGGGCCGGCGCAGGCAAAACTTATTTTACGATCTCGGGCAGCGAGGCGGCCGCGGCCGACTGGCCCACCCGGCGGAACTTCTCGTCCGGCAGGGTGGGGTTGATGACGGCGGCGATCTCGGGGTACTCGTCCGCCAGCACCTCCTTGCAGGTGCTCAGGATCAGATCGCCTCCCTTGCCGGACATCACCCGGCCCAGCAGCAGCACATGCTTATACTGGTACAGGTCGTAGTAAAGGGCCAGCGCGTGGGCCAGGTAAACGCCGATCGAGGCGTAGATGTCGGCGGCGCGCGCATCGTCCTGGGCCATCAGCCCCTGCACCACCTTGAGCTTTTCGGCGGGGGAGAGGGCCTCGTCCAGCTCAATGCCGGCGGCCGGCGCCAGCTTGATGACCGAATCCTGGCTGAAATACTTGACCCCGCAGCCAATGTCGCCGCTCCACTCGTCCCGCATGGCGCCGGGCGCGGCGTCCACCGGCACAAAGGCCAGCTCGTTCAGCCAGCCGGTGATGCGGCCCTGCGGGTCCACATAGCCCACCGCCTCGCTGGTGCCCATGGCGATGCCCAGCACGTTATCGTCCTCCAGGCTCATCGCCCCGGCCAGTGCCGAGACGTCCCCGTCGTTTACCACCGCATAGGGCACATCGCCAAAGGTGTCGGTGATGGCGCGGATGTAGATGTCCTTGACCTTCTGGTCAAACAGGTCCTTGGGCACCTGCAAAAACAGCGAGGCGTTCATGGTGCGGTTGTTGATGTACACCCCCGCGCTCGAAACGCCCACCGCGTCCACCCGGGGCATCTTGGCCGCGGCCGCCTTGAGGGCCGCCACGATGCCGTTGTAATGGTAGTCCGGGTCGGAGTTGGTCTTGGGGAACCAGACCACCTCCTCGGAAAAGACGCTCTCGCCGTCGATCACCGCCGAGACCTTGCGGTCCGAGCCGCCGGCGTCAAACCCGATGCGGCAGCCGTCCAGATGCCGGCCGATCGCCTTGGGGCTGTCCTTGGCCTCGGGCAGCGCTTCGCAGGCCACCACCTCAAACGGGTGCTCAAACACATTTGCCATATAGTCCCAGTCAAAGGCCTGGCAGCCCTCGGCCGAATAGGCCTTTTGCAGGTACTCGCAGATCATCCGGCTGCCGCGCACATAAATCTTGAAGCCGCCCTTCATCCACAGGATGGTCTTGACCAGCCGATTGATGTAGTAGCAGTCGGCCTCCTGCATCTCGGGGGTGCCGTGGATAAAGGTCTCGCACACCGCCATCTGGCCGTCCGCCCGTTCCACTGCGATGCCCACCGGATGGGACGCGCCCTTCAAAAAGGCGTGGTTAAACTGGTAAAGGGGCAGGTAATTGGGGTCCAGCTTGGGGGAGTGCTTGGGGTTTACTTCAATGCCAAGGTGGTTCATCTGTTTCTACCTCCGTTTTGTTGGGCGCAAAAGCAGGGGCCTCCTGCTGCTGCGGGGGATGGGGGATGGAAAGGGCCGGCCGCGCGGCCCCTGTTTTGGCTGCCGGGCTGCTTTGCCGGGCAGCGCCTTGCTTGTGATGGCCGCCTTGCCGCGCGGCCCCTGTTTAGCTGTATCATACCACGGCCCGGCGCGGCTGTCATCCCTTTTTGCCAAATCAGAGAAAACAATTTTCTGAACACTTTTTTGTTGAAAAATACTTTTATCGATGCTATACTAAGAAAACAAACTGTGAAAGTTCAACGAGAGTTTTCCACTTTTTGAAAAAACGAAAGGAGCAGGCAAAAATGGATCGTGAGAAAATGCAAAAAGTGCGGACATGGGTGCAAACCGAGCTGGAACGCTGCACCAGGTTCTGGCTTGCCCACGGCATGGACGCCGAGCACGGCGGCGTGTACACCTGCCTGGACCGCACCGGCGAGGTATATTCCATCGACAAGAGCGTCTGGATGCAGGGGCGGTGCGGCTGGATCTTTGCCTACCTGTGCCATTTGTACGGCAAAAAGCCCGAGTGGCTGGCCGCCAGCAAGAGCTGCCTTGATTTTATGGAGGCCCACTGCATCAACCGCGAAGCGGGCGGCCGGATGTACTTTACCGTAACAGCCGAGGGGCGGCCGCTGCGCCAGCGCCGGTATTATTTTTCCGAGGCGTTTTACGCGCTGGCCAACGCCGAATACTACGGCGTTACCGGCGAGGCCGACTGCCTTGCCCGCGCCCGCCGCGCCTACGACCTTTACTGGGACCTTGCCCACGGCATGCCCGACCCCACCGGCCTGGGGCCCAAAACCATCCCCGAAACCCGCTCCGGCCGCGCCTTTGGCACCCCCATGATCATCCTGAACGTCACCAGCGTTTTGCAGCGGGTGGACCCCGAGCGCGCGGCGCTGTACGAGGAGCGCGCCGCCCAGTGTGTGGACGAAATTTTCCGCTACCATGTAAAGCCCGAACTGAAATGCCTGCTGGAAAACGTGGACCTGGACGGCACCCCCCGCCTTTATTACACCGAGGGCCGCACCGTGAACCCCGGGCACGACATCGAGGGGGTCTGGTTTTTGCTGGAGCACGCAAAGCGCACCGGCGATGCGGCGCTGGTACAAAAGGCGGCGCAGATCTTTGACTGGGCCATCGAGGCCGGCTGGGACAAGGAGTACGGCGGCCTGCTGTATTTTACCGACTGTTTGGGCAAGCCGCCCGAGGCCTACGAGCACGATATGAAGCTCTGGTGGCCCCACAACGAGATCCTGATCGCCTCGCTGATGCTCTACCGGGATACCGGCGAGGAGAAGTATCTTGACTGGTTCTATAAAACGGTGGACTACTGCCGGCAGCATTTTGCCGACCCCGAGTACGGCGAGTGGTACGGGTACCTGAGGCGGGACGGCAAGCCCACCATGCCCTCCACCAAGGGCTCCACCTTCAAGGGCCCCTTCCACCTGCCCCGCTCGCTATCGATGGTGGACCAGATGCTGGGCGGACTGCTGGGGTAACGGGCACGCCGTGCGCCGGCGGGGCGCTGCGCGTTGGCGGGACGCTGCGCCCCGCCGGCCCAACCCCGCGGCCCGCGCGCCTGACGCAACCCCGCGGCCCGCGCAAAAAACAGGCATTTCCCAAAACACCCGGTGAAAGGAGGGGAACCCATGCCGTCCGAGGATATTTTTGAACGGATCAGCAGCAGCTATTACGGGCTGACCGCCGCCGAAAAAAAGGTGGCGGACTATGTGATGATCCACCAGGGCAAGACCCAGTATTTTTCCATCTCCGAGCTGGCGGAGGCCTGCGGGGTGGCCGAGGCCACCATCAGCCGGTTTGTAAAGCGGCTGGCCTGCAAGGGCTACAACGCCTTCCGGCTGGCGGTGGCAAACGCGGCCGCTGCCCGGGGCACGGGCAACCCCCTCTCGGGCGAGGTGCTGGCCGAGGACAGCATCCCCGATATGTGCCAAAAGGTCTTTTCGGCCGACCTTGCCGCCATGGAGGAGACCCTAAGCCTCATCCGCCCCGAGGCCATCGCGGCCGCCGGCCGGCTGCTGGACGGGGCCGACAAGGTGCTGTGCATGGGGCAGGGCGGCTCGATGGTGATGGCGCAGGAGGCGGCGCACCTGTTTTCCACCGCCTTCAGCAAGTATTTTGCGGTCACCGATTCCCACATGCAGGCGGTGGCGGCGGCCCAGCTTTCGCCGGGGGACGTGGTGCTCTATTTTTCCTACTCCGGCTCCACCCGGGACCTCATCCAGGCGGCCAGCCTGGTGCACCGCCGCCGGGCAAAGCTGATTTTGATCACCCGGTTCCCCAAATCCCCCGGCGCGGCCATGGCCGACGTGGTATTGCAGTGCGGCGCCAACGAGACCCCCATCCAGCAGGGCTCGGTAGCCGCGCGGGTGGCCATGATCTTTGTGCTGGACATCCTTTTTTCGGAAGTCTGCCGCAAGGACATCGAGAGCTGCCGCGCCCGCCGCCGGCTGGTAAGCGACGCTTTGGCCGAAAAACACCTGTAACCTTTTGGCGGCCCCGGGCCGGTTTTCCTTGCAGCCGGCCGGGGCCTTTTGTTGGATGCGCGCCCAGCGGATGGCCCCGGCCCCAACGCTGGAATGGATGCCCCTGGCCGCCGTTACAGCCTTTTACAAGCGCGCCTGCGGCCCCCTTTGCAGGCGCGCCCGCGCCCGGCCTGCGGCCCGATTTGCCGCCGGGGTCCATACGCTCCAGCGCCCTTTTGGGAGCCGGCCCCGGCGCTGGAAAAAAGCTTCAAAAAAGAACATGTCCGCAAATAAAAATCCTGTAACCCTTTTGTTGAAAATTTCTTTCATAAAAGTGTTGACTTTTTGCACACAATTTAGTACTATCTGTTCATGGGAACACGCTATTTCTTACAACACCAAACAGGCGAATGAAACAAAGGAGGAAAACACATGAAAAAGATTCTCGCATTTTTGCTGGCAGCCGTCATGGTGCTGTCTTTGGCAGCCTGCGGCGGCGGCGCAAGCTCTACCCCGGCGGCCAGCACCCCGGCAGCCAGCACCCCGCAGGAACCTGCGGAAGGCGGCAGCCCTGCTGCCGCCTCTGAGATCACCCTGTGGACCTATCCCATCGGCGACTGGGGCAAGGAGGATGCCGTCAAGGCCCTGACCGATGCCTTTACCGCCGAAACCGGCATTGCCGTGAAGGTCGAGTACCTGGCCTACGCGGACGGCGACGACAAGGTCAATGCCGCCATCACGGCCGGCAATGCGCCCGACCTGGTCATGGAAGGCCCCGAGCGCCTGGTTGCCAACTGGGGCGCCAACGGCTACATGGTTGATCTGAGCGATATGCTGGACGCTACCGACAAGGGCGAGATCAACGAGGCGGTTATGAGCGCCTGCGTTAACGCCGCCGGCGAGTGCTACGAGTATCCGCTGGTTATGACCGCCCACTGCATGGCCGTCAACCTGGATGCTTTTAAGGAGGCCGGGGCCGATGGCCTGCTGGACCTTGAGAACCACACCTGGACTACCGAGGACTTCATCGAGGCGGTCAAGCTGCTGAACGCCAAGTTTGGCGATGTGGCTGCGGTTTACTGCGCAGGCCAGGGCGGCGACCAGGGCACCCGCGCGCTGGTGAACAACCTGTACGGCGGCACCTTTACCGACGCTGCCCACAGCAAGTACACCTGGGACGACCCCAAGAACGTGCAGGCCCTCGAGCAGCTTGCCAGCATGGCCGGCATCAACTTTGACGCTTCGCTGGCCGGCGGCGATGAGATCGCGCTCTTCTACCAGGGCATCCTCAAGATGGCCTTCTGCTGGAACATTGCCCAGCAGCTCAACCCCAACGCGGCCGATACCGGCGCGGGGCTCACCATGAACGGCGAGGAAATCGTCTTTATGGGCTTCCCCTCTGAGGATGGCAAGCCCAAGCTGCAGGGCGGCATCTGGGGCTTCGGCGTGTTTGATAACGGCGACGAGGGCCGCATCGAGGCTGCCAAGCAGTTCATTAAGTACATGTGCGATAGCGAGCACACCGTAGAGGCTGTTAAGACCGCCAACTACTTCCCGGTTCGTTCTGCGGCCGAGGGCACCGATCTTTCCACCATCTGGGCCGACAACGAGATCATGGACGAGTACCAGGTACTTATGCCTCATCTGGGCGACTACTACCAGGTTACCACCGGCTGGGCCGGCGCGCGTACCGAGTGGTGGAACATGCTCCAGAAGGTCGGCGAGGGCGCCGACGTAGCCACCGTTGTGGCCGAGTACGCTGCCAACGCCAATACCGCTGCGGCCGGCTGATTGCGCAGCCTTTAGGCTACAGGCTTTTCTAAAAAAGGGAACGCGCCCCTCCCCGCGCTGCGCGGGGAGGGGCGCGCTTTTTTGCAGAAGCGCCACATAAAAGCAACCTCCTCTGCTCGCCCTAAAGGCCGCTTTACGTCTGCTTTGGGGGCCGCAGGGCGCTTTATGGGGTGGCTTTGCTGCAAAACCGCTTTTCGTCGAAAGGGGTGTTATCTTTGGCAACACAATCTGGCACCAAGATGAGCCGGGCGCTACAGCGCCGGGAGAACATTGCCGGTTACCTGTTTATGCTGCCCAGCCTTATCTTTTTTGCGGGGTTTGTTATCATCCCCATGGTTATCTGCATCCTTACCAGCCTTACCGATGCCAATATGCACGACAAGTCGGTGCTGGGCAGCTTTATCGGGCTGAAAAACTTTGTGGAGCTCTGGCAGGACGCTACCTTCCTTGAGGCGCTGCGCAACACCTTTTTGATCGTGATTGTCAGCGTGCCGGCCGTCTGCGCCTTTTCGCTCTGGGTCGGTTCGGCTATCTACAAGATGCACAGCGCGGCTCTCTCGGCCTTCCGGTGTATCTTTTATCTGCCGGTGGTCACCGGCTCGGTGGCCGTTACGGTTGTTTGGAAATGGATGTACAACAACTACTACGGCATCTTTAACTATGTGCTCAAGGGTGTTGGCGTCATTGACAAAAACATCAACTGGCTGGGCGACAGCAAAACCGCCCTCTGGTGTATTATCCTCATCCTCTTTACTACCTCGGTGGGCCAGCCCATCGTGCTCTACGTCTCGGCGCTGGGCAATGTCGATCAGACCCTTATCGAGGCCGCCGAGGTGGACGGCGCTACCGACATGCAGGCTTTCTGGCGGGTCAAATGGCCCCAGATGATGCCCACCACCCTGTACATCCTGGTCATCACCACCATCAACTCCTTCCAGTGCTTTGCGCTCATCCAACTGCTCACCTCGGGCGGCTCGGGTACCAACACGGTGATGTACTACATCTACTACACGGCCTTTAAGCTTACCGAGCAGTCCGGCCACTTTGGCTATGCCAATGCGATGGGGGTTATCCTTGCCATCTTTATTGGCGCGTTGAGCGCACTGCAATTTAAGCTGGCCGAAGAAAAGTAAGGGGGTGCGCCGTATGAAAAAGAAAAACATCAGCGCCTACCGTATCGTCTCAACGGTGATCCTCATCATCCTGGCCTTTTTATTCCTGTTCCCGCTCTACTGGATCGTTACCGGCGCCTTTAAGACGGGGCAGGACATCAACTCGGTTACCCCGGTGTTCATCCCCACCGAGCTGACCCTTAACAACTTTGCCAAGCTGTTTGCCAAGCGTTCGGCCCCGCTCTTCCGCATTTTCGGGGCTGCCGGGCCCAACGCACCCGCAGCCATCCGCTGGCTTATCAACACGGTTTTCATGTCGGTCATGGCTATGATCCTCACCTGCGCCACCGCCTCCATGGCCGGCTACGCCCTGGCTAAAAAGCGGTTCAACGGGCGGGTGTTCATGTTCTCGCTCATCATCTGCGCCATGGCCCTGCCCAAGCAGGTTATCCTCATCCCGCTGCTTAAGGAAATGTCGGCCCTCAAGCTCTATGATACCCTCTGGGCGGTCATATTCCCTACGGTGGGCTGGCCGTTTGGCGTCTTTTTAATGAAACAGTTCAGTGAGGGCATCCCGGGCGAAATTTTGGAGGCCACCCGCATCGACGGCGCCAGCGAGCTCAAAACCTTTACCACCGTTGTGGTGCCCATGATTAAGCCCGGCATCGGCGCGCTGGCCATCTTTACCTTTATCAACTCCTGGAACGACTACTTTATGCAGTTGATTATGCTGGCCAGCGGCGAGTTTTTTACCATCCCGCTCGGCATCGCCACCCTGCAGGCCGAAACCAGCATCGATCTTGGCCTTTTGATGGCCGGCGCGGCGCTGGCCTCGGTGCCCATTATCATCGTCTTTTTGATCTTCCAGAAATACTTCACCCAGGGTATCACCATGGGCGCGGTCAAGGGATAAGGGGGCGGCCGTATGATCTTTGCTCCCAACGCTGCCGCCGCAAACTACCGGGGCATTCACCCAAACCTCGACCTTGCGCTGTCCAGGATTACTCCGGAGTTTCTTGCAGCGGTTATCGGCCAAAGGCAGGAGCTTGCCGGCAGCGATGTGTACGTCACCGGCTTTGCCTACGAGACCCTGCCGCTGGAGGATACCTTTTTTGAGGCGCACAAAAACTACCTCGACATCCATATCATGCTCGAGGGCTGCGAGCGGGTGGAGCTTGCCCCGCCGGATACCCTGGCCGAGTTTGACCGCAAGGAAAATGCGGATTTTTATGCCTACCGCGGCACGGCGGCCCAAAGCCTGGTGCTTTTGCCCGGCAATTTCCTGGTGGTATTCCCCGAGGACGCCCACCGGATCAAAATCTGCCTTGATGGGCCCCAGGCCGTGCGCAAGGCGGTGTTCAAGGTGCGCTTTCGCTAAGGCCCGCGCAAAATCGGAAAACCAAAACCCGGGCGGCCGTCCTGCCCAATGCCCTGCCGGGTGCGGGGCGGCCGTCGGATGATTGCAAAAGGAGGGTTATGCTTGGCAAAAGAACTGTCGAAATTTGAGGGGATTATCCCCGCGTTTTATGCCTGCTATAATGAGGCCGGCGAGATCAGCCCTGCGGCGGTGCGCGCTATGGCGCGCTGGCTGCTGCAAAAGGGGGTCAAGGGCCTATATGTGGGCGGCTCCTCTGGCGAGTGCATCTACCAGGGCGTGGCCGAGCGTAAGGCCGTGCTCGAAAACGTAATGGCCGAGGTAGGCGGCAAGCTTACCGTCATCGCCCATGTGGCCTGCAATAATACGGCCGACAGCCGCGAGCTGGCCGCCCATGCCGAAGACCTTGGGGTGGACGCTATTGCCGCCATCCCGCCCATCTACTTCCACCTGCCGCCGGCGGCCATCGCCCAGTACTGGAACGACATTTCGGCCGCCGCGCCAAACACCGATTTTGTCATCTACAACATCCCGCAGTTAGCGGGGGTGGCCCTCTCGGGGCCGCTGCTCGCCGAGATGCTTAAAAACCCCCGGGTTGTCGCCGTGAAAAACTCCTCAATGCCGGTGCAGGACATCCAGATGTGGCGGGACGCCGGCGTGTTTGTGTTCAACGGGCCGGACGAGCAGCTCTTTTCCGGGCTTGCGGCCGGCGCGGGCGGCGGCATCGGCGGCACCTATGCCGTCATGCCCGAGCTGTATCTGGCCATCTTTGCCGCTTATAAAGCCGGCGAGATGGAAAAGGGCCGTGCTATCCAAAACGACTGCTGCCGCATCATCTACAAGATGTGCGAGGCCAAGGGCAACCTTTACGCCGTGATGAAGGAAATTTTGCGGCGCACCGGCGGGCCGGACGCGGGCGGGGTGCGCGCCCCGCTGCCGAACCTTGCCCCAGCCGATTCGGCCATTGTGGACGAGGCCGCGGCCATGATCGGGGCCGCCGTCGCAAAATACTGTTAAGTCTGTCCGGGCCGCCGGCTCAAAGTATTGGCGGGCCGGGTGCGGCGGGCAGGCAGCCCAAAGCCTCCGAAACGGCGGCGCCCCTCAAATGCGGCGAGGCGCAAAAGGGAAAAGAGCGCCGGGCTGAACCTCTGCGTTTGGCCCGGCGTTTTTGCTGTTTCTTTGCAAACATCGCTTGACAAGGGCGCCCAATACGAAAACATCGGGACAAGGCAGCCGCTGAAAGGACGGATACAATGGCAAATATTCTTGTTGTCGAAGACGAAAAGGCCCTGCAGGATATTCTTGCGGATTATATACAAAAAGGCGGCCATACCTGCCTTACGGCCGACGATGGGGTGGATGCCCTGGCCGTTCTCAAAAACAGCCCCGTGGATTTGATGATCCTCGATGTCATGATGCCCTACCTGGACGGCTTTTCGGTTTGTAGGATGGCCCGGGAAAAGAGCAGTATGCCGATCATTATGCTGACCGCTAAAAGCGCGGAGGATGATAAGCTGAAAGGCTATGACTACGGTGCAGACGACTATATCACAAAGCCCTTTAGCCTTAGGCTGCTGCTGGCAAAGGTAAATGCTTTGCTGCGCCGTTCCGCCGCCGTGTTTCCTGGGATTAGCGCCGGCAAGATCACGCTCTGGCCCGATGCCCGCACGGCCTGCCTGGATGGCCTGGAGCTTACGCTGACCCATAAGGAATATGAACTGCTTGCCTTTTTTATGGCAAACCCCGGGCGGGTTTTCAGCCGTCAGCAGCTCTTAGACCGGGTCTGGGGCTACGATTTTGAGGGAACGACTCGCACCGTAGACACCCATGTCAAAACCCTGCGGCATAAGTTGGGGGATGAGGGAAGGCATATTGTTACGCTGATCCGTTCCGGCTACAAATTCGAGGCGGCCGTATGAAGAAATGGCTTTCGCTTTCTACCGTGCGCAAAAAGCTCCTCATGCTGTCCAAGCTGGCAGGGGCCGCCCTGGTAGCCTCCTATGTACTGTGCAACAGCCTGCCCGTTGGCGAGGATGTATCCTTTTTGATCTGGGCAGCCTTTTTGCTTGCGCTGGTTTTAGGGGTCGACTTTTTTATGGGCCGTTTTATTACAAAGCCGGTTTTTACGCTGAACGCCTGCGCAAAGCGTATGGCTGCTTTGGACTTTTCGGCCCCCTGCGGCCTGGCGTCGGCAGACGAGTTTGGGGAACTGGCCGCCAGCCTGAACACGATGGCGCAGAGCCTGCAGCAGGCGCTTGCCCGCCTTGAGGCCGCAAATGCGCAGCTTGAAAGGGATGTGGAAAGGGAGCGCCTTTTGCTGTCCGAGCGCAGGGAGCTGGTAGACAGCCTGTCCCACGAGATGAAAACCCCGCTGGGCATTATCCGGGCTTATGCCGAGGGCCTGCAGGATGAAACAGAGGAGGCAAAAAAGCAGAAATACGCCCGGGTGATTGTTTGCGAGGCGGAGCGCATGAACGGTTTGCTTGTGACCCTATTGGATTTATCGGCGCTGGAAAGCGGGGCCGCAGGCCTGCATATTACCCGGTTCGACCTCGTGGAGCTGGTGGAAACCGTGGCTGGGCGGCTCTTGGCCGATGCCCCGGGCACCCGTTTTGAGCTGCAATATGAGCTGCCGGAGCAAAAGGCTTTTGTGTGTACCGACCGGCGGCGCATGGAGCAGGTTTTAGAGAACCTTCTCGTCAACGCCAAGAACAATGTAGTCCCCGGCGGTATCCTGCGGCTGGAGCTGGCGGCAGGGGCCCGGATGCTGCATTTTTCCGTTTTTAATCAGGGCCGGGCGATTCCGGAAAAAGACCTATCCAAAATATGGGCAAAATTTTACCGGGGCAGCGATGCAGGGTACGGCGGTTCCGGGCTGGGGCTGTCGATTGTGGCGCAGATCCTGTCCATGCAGAATTTTGCGTACGGATCAGAAAACCTGGGCGACGGGGTCCGGTTTTGGTTCTCCCTTCCCTTTGAGGGGTGCGAAGCCTGCCCTTGTTAAAAAACCGTGCGGAACTGCAAGCTTGTGTTGGTGGATTTCCTCTTTGGGATTGCCTATACTGGAGACATTCCAAAAAGAAAGAGGTGCGGCTTATGAATTTGGGAAACAGCCTGTTTCAGGCGCGGAAAAGGTGCGGCCTTTCTCAGGAACAGGCAGCGGAAAAGCTGGGGGTAAGCCGGCAGACCGTTTCCAAGTGGGAAACCGGTGAAACGCTCCCGGATATACGGCAGTCCAAACAAATGGCCCTGCTGTACCGTCTGTCCTTAGACGAGCTGATCGACTTTGACATGGATGTTCAGGAAATTCAGCAGGCCATCGAGCGGACCCCTGCCGACCTGGAGGATAAGATTGATTGGGCAAAGGCTTGGGGTAAAAGGTTCCCTGTTTTGCTGGCCTATCGTCAGAAGGTGGATGTGGAATACTATGCCAAAAGGCTGGAGGTGCTGCTTAAGGAGTTAAGGCAGGAAACCGGTTATAGCGAGCTGGATGCTTTCCTGGTGCTGAAGGACATTTTGGCCACCGTCTGGAAACAGAAAAAACAGCAGGCGGAGGCATAAATTCACCCGAGCTTCACAGCGGCCTCACGCCAATTTCACGTTGCCCGTATAAACTATCCCTATCATTTTCGATAAGGAGGGTTTTTATGTTTTCGGGCTTAGCGCGGTACGGGTGGCTGGCTGCGGCACTGGCCATAGCCATCCCCTTAAAGGTCGGGCTTATGAAATGGTGGGGCAGGCGCCGGCGAAAGCAGGAAAAAGGCCGGTGCGGAAGGTGGGGCGATGACAAATGATCGAGGCCAAAGACCTGACGTTTTCTTATGGCAAGGGCAAGCAGGCCCTCCACGGCCTGAGCTTCACCGTGGAGGACGGGGAAATTTTTGGCTTTCTGGGGCCGAACGGCTCGGGGAAGTCTACGACACAAAAAATCCTCACCGGGATTTTGAAAGGCTACGGCGGAAAGGTGTCCCTGTTTGGGCAGGACGCTTCTGCCGCCCATGGGCAGGGGTTTTTGGAGAAGATTGGCGTCCTATTTGAGTTCCCTTACCTCTACGCCAATCTGAGCGCCGTAGATAACCTGCATTATTTTGCCTCGTTCTATCCCAAAGGGCAGCGGCGGGACGTGGGGGAGCTGCTGCATATGCTGGGCCTGGAACCGAATTTTTGGAAAAAGCCGGTGTCCTCCTACTCCAAGGGGATGCGCCAGCGGGTGAGTATGGCCCGGGCTCTTGTCAGCAATCCAAGGCTGCTGTTCCTGGACGAGCCCACCAGCGGCCTTGACCCCTCCGGCGCGGTGCTGTTCCGAAAAATCATTGAGCAGGAGCGCAAAAAGGGCACGACGGTTTTTATCACCACCCACAACATGGCGGACGCCGATCTTTTGTGCGACCGTGTGGCCTTCATCTCGGGAGGGAGGCTGGCGGCCCTGGATACGCCTAAACGTCTGAAAGAGAAAAACAGCAACCACCGGGTGGTGATCGACTATCTGGTCGGGGGACAGCGGAAAACAAAAACCATCGGGGCGCCGGAGTTGGAGGCGGGTATCCCCTTTGCCCACGACGAGATCATCAGTATCCACTCCCAGGAGCCGACCTTAGAGGATATGTTTATCCGGTATACAGGCAGGGGGCTGGGATGATGGGGACAGGCTTTTGCGCCCTGCTTAAAAAGGACTGCCGGATGCTGGCGTCAGGCAGGTTTTTCCTTATGGCGATGGGCTTTTTGATCCTTTATACAGCCTATGTGAACCTGGGTTATGTCCGCTTTATGCAGATGGAGCCCTACCGGGTATATCTGTATGACCCGGCCGGAACACAGGAGGAAAAGCAGCCCATAGTACAGGAGGTGCCCTCGTTGGAGGCTATGAACGCCGCCCTGCTGGCTGATGCCAACGGCGTGGGGCTGGACGCCGGTACCGGGGCCGTGCGGGTGGTGCTTTATGCGGGGGCGGAACATATCGACCAACATCGGGCGGACTATGCCCTGTCCCTGCTGCGGCCCCCGGCCGGCCGTACCCCGGAGGTGCTTGGCACAAATACGCCGGAGCAAAAGGCACGCAAAGAGATCACCTGCGAGCTGCTGTTTTTTGAGCTGGCCGCCGTGGGCTTTTTGGGGATTGCTGCTGTCCTGTTTAAGGAAAAAGGCATGGGGGTCATCCGTGTACACGCCATCCTGCCGCTGCAAAAAGAGCTGTTCCTGCTGTCCAAGCTGGCGGTGTTCCTGCTCTGTGACCTTGCCTTTGCGGTGCTGCTTACCCTGCTGAACATAGGGCCTGCCGACGGGGCGGCGGTGCTGCCCGCGGTACTGCTTCAGACAGCGTTCCTCTCGCTTGTGATGGCGCTGGTAGGTCTGCTCTGCGCCCTGCTGCTGAAAAGCTTCCGGCAATTTACGCTGGCCTATTTGGCCATCGCTGTTTTCGCTGCGACCCCCGTGTTTTTATCTGCCAATACGTCAATCAAATTTGACTGGATCGGATATCATCCGTTCTATCATGTCTATATAGGCCTGAAAAACGCCTATTTTGGGGAGGCTGTTTCGTCGGCCTATTATGCTGGCGCTGCCGGTGTGATCGTGCTGTTGTTTCTGGCGGTGCGGCATGCCTTTCGCCGGGAAATCGGGAAGGAGGGATAAGGCGTGAAGGGCTTACAATATCAGCTAAAAAGTGTCCTGCGGGATAAGTTCTGCCTGATGACCTTCCTGCTGCCCATCCTGGTTGCCGTGGCATTGAATTTTATGGGTTCCATTGATCTGTCCAGCCTGGGCGAGCTGCACTTTGGCGTGCTGGAAAACGACCTGCCCCCGCAGGCGGTTGCATGGCTGGAGCGATACGGCCCGGTAACAGCGTATGCGACCCAGAAGGAACTGGCCGATGCGGTCAAAGAGCCATCTACCAATGTCATTGGCGTGCAGGCGGACGGGGACAGCCTCAAAACTTCGGTCAGCGGGGATGAGCTGGAAATTTTCCGGCAGGCGGCAGCCACTCTCCCTGCCCTCTATGAGCGGCGGGAAGCGGCGGGGCGGGCGGAAGTGTTGACACTGGAGCGCCCGGACATTTTAAAAAGCCTCCAAGGCATTTTTATCCCCGCTGTACTGATGGTGGCCATGTTCATGGGCTGTACCTTCAACGCCATGAATATCATATCCGAAAAAGAGGACGGTGTGGCCTTTATCAACGAGATTTTGCCCATGACGCCCGGGCGGTATGTTTTGCAGAAAATCGCGGTGGGATTTTTCTTTGGGGGCCTGTCGTCTGTTGTGACGGCGTGCATCTGCTTCCAATGGTCCTGGCGGGGCTTTGGGATTATATTGGCGCTGGTCGTTCCGTCCTCCTTTGTGGCGGCGCTGATTGGCCTGTTCATCGGCAGGCTCTCTGAGGGGCTGATGACCGGCGTGGCCTGTATCAAGATCGTTATGCTTGTGTTTATCGCAGTACCGATCGTATGCACCCTGGCCGGGGTGAGCGGGCCGCTGGCGGTCCTTTGCAATATCGTCCCTTCTCAGCCCGCCTTTGCAGGGATTCTGGCCCTATCTTGGGGGGATACGGCAGAGGCGGCAAAGGCCGCGGGTATTTTAACGGTTCATGGGATTGTATGGTTTGCCGGGTATGTGTTGCTCTGTGCGCGGCAAAATAAGCGGGCATAGGTGTGCAAAAAACGGCGTTTCCGCCCCTGTGGCCCTGCCTGCTTACTGAAGGCCCGCGGCGGGGCCGCAAATCAAAAGGAAAGGGCGCCCCCGGCCGGTGAAACCGGTCGGGGGCGCCGCGTCCTTACAGGCAGGGTACAGGTTACTCGCTCAGCATCGAAAGACTGATTTCGTAGGGGCTCTCGGTGGCGTTCTGCATCGGGGCGGTCTTCTTGTACTTGGCCAGCTCGGCCGCGGCCCGGGCCGGGTCGGCCAGGGTGCCCGCGCCGCCCATGCATCCGCCGGGGCAGCCCATTCCCTCCAGCAGGTAACCGTTGTACTTGCCGGCACGGGCCAGGGTGAGCATTTTTTTGCACTCGGCAAGGCCCTGGGCGCTGGCGATCTTTACCTCACGGTCCGGCTCCCACTGGTGGATGGTGTCGGCCACAGCCTGGGCTACCCCGCCGCTTACGGCAAAGCCGCGGCCCGCGGCGGTGCCTTCCTTCATCTCGGTGGTCACCTCAAGGTCGTCAAAGTTGACCTCGCGTGCCTCAAACAGGCCCATCAGTTCCTCAAAGGTCAAAACAAAATCCACGTCGCTGCGGATGGTGCGGCGGCTGGCCTCCAGCTTTTTGGCGGCACAGGGCCCAATAAAGGCCACCCGGCAGCCGGGATATTTCTTTTTTACCAGCCGCGCGGTGAGCACCATGGGGGTCAGCGCCATGCTGATATAGCTTGCCATCTCGGGGAAAAGCTTTTTGGCCATCACGCTCCAGCTTGGGCAGCAGCTAGTGGCCATAAAGGGCTGGTGCTCGGGGACCTCGCGCAAAAAGTCCTTGGCTTCCTCGATGGTGCACAGATCGGCGCCCACCGCCACCTCTACCGTATTGGCAAAGCCCAGTTGCTGCATCGCGGCCCGCAGCTTGTCCGGCGTCAGGCCGGGGAACTGCCCCACAAAGGCAGGGGCCACAATGGCGTATACCTGGTCTCCCCGCTTGATCGACTGGATCAATTGGAAAATCTGCCCCTTGTCCACAATGGCGCCAAACGGGCAGTTTACCAGGCACATCCCGCAGGAAACACAGCGGTCGTAATCGATTTCGGCACGGCCCAGATCGTCCGAGTGGATGGCGTTCATGCCACAGGCGGCGGCACAGGGCCGTTCCATCTTAACAATGGCGTGGTAGGGGCAAGCGTCTACGCATTTGCCGCACTTGATGCACTTGTCCTGGTCGATGTGGCTGCGCCCGTTGCGGAAATCCACCGCCTTTTTGGGGCAGACCTCCACACAGGGGTGGGCCAGGCACCGCTGGCACATGGGGGTTACCTTTACCAGCTTTTCGGGGCAGCGGTTGCAGGCAAATTTGATGATGTTGATCAGCGGCGGGTCATAGTATTTATCCGCAATTACGCTGTGCTCCAGGCCCTCGGTGGCCGGGGCCTGCTCGTTGATGGGCCGCAGCGAGAGGCCCATGGCCAGCCGGATGCGCTCGGACACGATAGCCCGCTCCAAAAAAATGCTCTCACGCAGGCGGCTCACCTCGCCCGGGATGATCTTAAAGGGCAGCTTACTGATCTGCTTGGCGTAATCGGCGTAATCGCCGCCCTCGTAGGACATCCGCGCTACCTCGGTAAACACCTTGCGGCGGATGTCGGTTACCGATGTATAGATCCCTCTCATAAATCAATGCGCTCCCTTCCGGGGACGCCCCGCCCGGGCGCGTGCCCCATTGGTCCTGTGTCTGTACGGCGGATTGCAAAGACCCCCCGCGGGCCGTCCGGCAATGCCGCGCTGCCTGTCAAAACAATAACATACTTACCGCAAAAGAGCAATATGGCAGAGTAAAAAAACCACCGCGAAATGTGGCAAAAACGGCAGCCTGCCGCCAAAAGCAGCAAAAAATGCCGGCAGGCGCCCCCAACGAGGCAAGGCGGTTTGCGGGCTGCGGGCGATATGGTCGCCCGGCCCGTTTACCGTGGGGGCATTACGGCCGTACAGCGCCTTTGCCGCAGGAGGGCAAGGAGGGTACGGCAGCAAAGCCTTCCGCGCGGCCGGGTCAATTTTTGGGGCGGTGCGGCTGCAAAGGCTTTTCAAACCGGGCGCGGCAGCGCTCGCCGTCCCATTCGCCGAGCACCGCCTGTACAATCTCGCCCTTTTTGCAGCCCGGTGCGTTTACCGCCACCGGTACGTACCGGCGGGTATAGCCGGTAAACAGGGTGCCGGAAAAAGAAGCCTCCAGCAAAACCTCGGCCCTCTCGCCCGCCATGCCGCGGATGAGCTCTGCCCGCACCTCGTCTGCCGCCTGCTGCATCCGGTGCACCCGGGCAGCCTTTTCGGCCTCTGGCACCTGCTGAGGAAACGCTGCCGCCGGAGTACCCGGCCGGGCCGAATAGGGAAAGACGTGTACCTTCAAAAAGCGCATCGCCCGCACAAAGGCAAGGCTTTCACAAAACTCCTCCTCATTTTCACCGGGGAAGCCCACGATCACGTCGGTGGTCAGGCTGGCATGCCCGCCAAAGGCGCTGCGCAGGGCCCCGGCCACCGCAGCGTACTCTTCGGCCGTGTACACCCGGCGCATCCGGCGCAGGGTGGCGGTACAGCCGCTTTGCAGCGAGAGGTGGAACTGGGGGCAGAGCTTTTGTACCGCAGCCAGCCGGGCAATGGTGTCCGGCGGCAGGAGGTCCGGCTCCAGGCTGCTCAGCCGGATACGACAAATGCCCTCCACGCCGGCGGCGGCCTCCACCAGCCCGGCCAGGTCGTCGCCGGTGTCCAGCCCGTAGCTGGGCAGGTTGATGCCGGAGAACACGACCTCACGGCAGCCGTTTTGGGCGAGGGCGCGCAGCTCCTCCAGCACGTTTTGGCGGCTGCGGCTGCGCACAAGCCCGCGCGCGCGGGGTATCACGCAATAGGCGCACTGCCGGTTGCAGCCGTCCTCCACCTTAATAAAGGCCCGGGTGTGGCCCAGCGGCCGGTCGATGGGCAGCTCCTCAAAGGCTTCGCCCCTGGTATGCGGGCGGATATCCACCACCCGCTCGCCGGTGTCCAGCGCCCTTTGCACCGCCCGCAAAAGCCCCGCCCGGTCGGCGTTGCCCGTTACTACATCCGCTTCGGCCACTGCGGCGGCCTCCCCGGGAAACGCCTGCGGGTAGCATCCGGCCAACACGGTTACCGCGCCGGGGTTTTCCCGCCGGGCGCGGCGTAGCCACTGCCGGCTTTTTTTGTCGCCGCCGGCCGTTACGGTACAGCTATTTACCACATACACGTCGGCCGGCTCGTGTTGCCCGGCCAGGACATAGCCGCTGGCGCAAAAAAGCCGGGCCAGCGCGCCGGTCTCATGCTGGTTTACCTTGCAGCCCAGGGTGTAAAAACGGACGCGCATAAAAGGGGGTCCCTTCCTTTCAGGTCAGGTTGCAAAAAGCGGGCGGGTAAAGAGGGAGGCAGCCCCGCGCGGAGGCCGTGGGCCTTGCTTTGAGTATACCATGCCGGCGCGGCGCATGTCCAGCCGGGGCGGCCGGCAGGGCAGGCGCTTGGCGGGCTTTCGTTTTTTGAAAAAATATTTCCCCGTGCGGCGGCATATACTTTGGACAAATAGTATCTCGTGGAAGGAAGGAATCCCGATGCAAAAGCGACATTCCGCCCGCCGCGCGGCGGCGCTGGCGCTTATCCTGGCGCTGGCGGCGGCGCTGGCCCTGTCTGTTTATGCCGAGGACGGCGCGGTGCAGACCTCCCGCTTTGAACTGCCCGCCTTTGACGTGCCCTGCCGTGCCGCGATTCTTATCGACCAGGCGACCGGCGCCGTCCTGTACGAAAAGGAACCGGATATGCCGGTGCCCATCGCCTCCATTACCAAGGTGATGACCCTGCTGCTGACCTTCGAGGCGTTGGAGGCCGGCAGGGTCAGTCTGTCCGACACGGTACCGGTGTCCGAGCATGCTTACAATATGGGTGGCAGCCAGATTTGGCTGGAGCCGGGCGAGCAGTTTACCCTCGACGAGATGCTTAAGGCCATCTGCGTGTCCAGCGCCAACGATGCGGCGGTGGCGGTTGCCGAGATGATCGGCGGTTCCGAGCCGGTGTTTGTGGAAATGATGAACCAGAAGGCGCAGGAGCTGGGCATGAGTTCCACCCATTTTGAGAATGCCTGCGGGCTGGACCGGGCAGGCCATGTGTCCACCGCGCGGGACGTGGCCGTGATGAGCCGAGAGATGCTCACCCACCACAGCGAGGTTACCCAGTACACCACCATCTGGATGGATTCCCTGCGCGGCGGGCAGACCCAGATTATCAACACCAACAAGCTGCTACGGCGCTACGCGGGTATTACCGGCCTAAAAACCGGCACCACCAGCGGGGCCGGGGTCTGCATTTCGGCCAGTGCCACCCGGGACGGACTTTCGCTGATTGCGGTGGTGCTGGGCAGCCCCTCCAGCGAGGATCGGTTTGCCGCCGCCACCGCCCTGCTCGATTACGGCTTTGCCAATTTTGAGAGCGGCGCGGCCAGCCTGCCGGACTCAGCGCCCCAGGCCCTGCCGGTGCGCCGGGGCGGGGCCGAGCAGGTCGGCCTCTCTTACCAGCTACCCGGCCGGCTGCTTCTCAAAAAAGGGGAGGGGGCGTCGCTGACCGTTGAGATGCAACTGCCCGAAACACTGGAGGCGCCCATAGAGGCCGGCCAGCCGGTTGGCAGCGTTCGGGTGCTGGCCGGCGGGACACTGCTGGGCGAATACCCGGTTACCGCGGCCGAAGGGGTGGCCCGCATGGATTTTGCCCTTAGCCTGCGCCGGCTGATTGAGGCCCTTTTGGTGCTCTGATCTGCAGGGCGCGTCAGGGCGGCTCAATAAAGTATTCCGCGGCAAAAAAAGCAGCGCGTACCGCGCTGCTTTTTTTGCCGCGCACGGCCTAAGTGCCGGTCAAAATAATGGCGCAGGTACAGCTAAAAAGGGCTGCCTTTGCCCGCAAACGCCCTTTTGGGCGTGCTTTTTTGCCGCCCGCTTTCGCCTTGACAGCAACCCTGCAAAAAGGTATAGTTATAATAACAAAACAAAAGGGGCCCGTGCCCGCCCGCCTTTGGTTTTGCCGGGCGCGCGGGGGGCTTTTGGGAGGCCCCGCAGTACAATTGGAGGAATTGTCAATGGGTGTCCGATTCAACGGCAAGCATCTGGCGGGTTTCATCCGGGAAGAAGAGTTTTCTGCCATTTACCCGCAGGTAGAGGTGGCCCATGCGCTGCTGGAGGCAAAAAACGGTCCCGGCAACGATTTTTTGGGTTGGGCGAGCCTGCCCAGGGACTACGATAAGGAAGAGTTTGGCCGCATCAAGTCCGCTGCCGCCAAGATTATGGCCGACAGCGACGTGCTGGTGGTCATTGGCATCGGCGGTAGCTATCTGGGCGCGCGGGCGGCCATTGAGGCGCTGCGCGGCTGCATGTACAACTGCACCGCCAAAACCACCCCGCAGATCTTTTTTGTGGGCAACTCGATCTCGCCGGCCTACCTGCGGGACATCCTGGCCTGCTGCGAGGGTAAGCGGGTGAGCGTTAATGTTATCTCGAAATCCGGCACCACCACCGAGCCGGCGTTGGCTTTCCGCATCTTTAAGAAATATCTGGAGGACACGGTGGGCAAGGAGGAGGCAAGGGGCCGTATCTATGCCACCACCGACAAAGCCCGCGGCACCCTCAAGCAGTTGGCTGACGCCGAGGGCTGGCAGACCTTTGTGGTGCCGGACGATGTGGGCGGCCGCTATTCGGTGCTCACCGCGGTGGGCCTTTTGCCCATTGCCTGCGCGGGCTGCGACATCGACAGCCTCATGGCCGGCGCTGCCGCCGCTATGGCCGATTACAGCCGCCTTTCGCCGGAAAACGACTGCTACCGTTACGCCGCGGCCCGCAACATCCTTTACCGCAAGGGCAAATCGGTGGAGCTGATGGCCTGCTACGAGCCCAACTTCACCCTGATGAACGAGTGGTACAAGCAGCTCTTTGGCGAGAGCGAGGGCAAGGATCATAAGGGCTTGATGCCTGCCAGCGTGATTTTTTCTACCGATCTTCATTCGATGGGCCAGTTTGTGCAGGATGGCGCCCGGCTGATGTTTGAGACGGTGGTGGATATCCGGGAGCCGGCGCAGGATCTCTTTATCGAAAAGAGCGCCGAAAACTTTGACGGCCTCAACTTCCTGGCCGATCAGGATATGAGCGTGGTGAACCGCAAAGCAATGGAGGGCACCATCCTGGCCCATACCGACGGCGGCGTGCCCAATATCCTCTTAGAGGTGGACAGGCTGGACGAAGAAAACCTTGGCCGGCTGATCTATTTCTTTGAGCGTGCCTGCGCCGTCAGCGGCTATCTGCTGGGGGTTAACCCCTTTGACCAGCCCGGGGTAGAAAGCTATAAAAAGAACATGTTTGCCCTGCTGGGCAAGCCTGGCTATGAGGCCCAAAAGGCCGAGCTTGAGGCAAAGCTGCGCTGAGCCCGGGCGGTGCATATCCTCTTAAAAGAGCCCTGCCGCGGCGGGAGCGCCCGCGGTGCGAAATACGCGCAAAATTAAAGGAGGTAACCCCATGATCAAACTGGTAGTTGGTACCAAAGGCTCTGGTAAAACCAAAACGATCATCGAGCAGATCAACCACGCCGCCAAAACGACGTCTGGCAACGTGGTGGTCATCGAGAAATCCATGAAGCTTACCTATGACATTGTTCATAAGGCCCGCCTGATCGACGTGGACGAGTACAATATTGCTGGCGGTGAGATGTTTTACGGCTTTGTGTGCGGTGTGCTGGCCGGCAATTACGACATTACCGAGCTGTACATCGACGGCATCCTCAAGATTGTCGGGCGCGATTTTGACAAGCTGGCCCAGCTACTGGATGCTATCGAGCTTAAGGCCGGCGATTCGGTAAAGGTCACCGTGACCGTTTCGGCCAGCGAGGAGGAACTGCCGGACTCGGTTAAAAAGCACCTGTAACCTTCGATTTTGCGCTTTTGCCGATACGGGCCGTAAAACGGCCCGTATCGGCGGCTTTTTCGCACTTTTCTTGCCGGTTTTGTGTTGACAAAGCGCGCCGGTTTCGGTATACTGAGTAGGCGGCCGTTTCAGGGGGATGTTATGCCCTCCCAAGAGGTGGATCATGCAGTTTGACCTAAAAGCTTTTTTGGAACGCGGCCGTACGCCTTACCAAACAGCTTTTTCGCTGGACCTGTCCGGGCGGGATTTCCCGGGCTATCGCGTCGAGGCGCCGGCACGGGTGCGGTTTTGCGCCTTGCCCACCGCCGAGGGTGCGCGCCTTACCTGCGAGATCGAGGCCGAAACGGCAGGGGAGTGTGCCCGCTGCCTTGCGCCCGCAAGGCGGCCATATGCCTTTTGCCGTGAGTGGCAGGTGCGCCCGGCAGACCTTGCCGGCGGCGAGCTGGAACTCCCGCTTTTGCCTGGTGGCCTTTTGCCGCTGGACGAGCTGGTTTACCAGGAGCTTGTGCTTGAGGCCGAGACGCTGTTGCTCTGCCGGCCGGGCTGCGAGGGCCTGTGCCCGGTTTGCGGCAGGCCCAGGCTGGCCGGTTGCGGCTGTGCCGTTGCGCAGGAGGGCCCTAGCCCGGATCCGCGGCTGGCCGGTTTGAAAAGACTGCTCGATTGATTCCCATATGAGGAGGTGCTAACATGGCAGTACCCAAGAGAAAGGTTTCCAAGGCACGGCGCGACAAACGCCGCTCCTCTGTGTGGAAGCTGGAGGCTCCTGCGCTGGTAAAATGCAGCCAGTGCGGCGAGTATAAACTTCCCCACCAGGTATGCGGCAACTGCGGCTACTACAAGGGCAAGGAAATCGTCAAAAAAGAGGCCTGAGCAGGGCCAAAAAAGGGGGGAGGGCGCTTTGCCTTCCTCTTTTTTCTTATCACGGCAGGCGTGGGCGGCTTTTGGCATTGCGATGGTTTTGGCGGGGCGGCAGAGGCCGCCCAAGAGAAATTTGCGGGTTTGCCCCCTTTATAGAACCGCTGCGCAGGACCGGTATTTTTGGGGGCAGGGCGGCGTGGGCTTCTGCGTAGCCACGCGCATAAAAAGCCTGCCCGGGCGGCCAACTATAGGAGAAGGAGGAGGCCATGGCGGTACGCGTACAGTCGGTAGACAAAGGCTCGGTGGCCGAGAGGCTGGGCCTTTCGGCCGGGGCGGTATTGCTCTCGGCAGACGGGCATGAGCTCAACGATATGCTGGACTACCAGTTTTACACCGCTGCGGCCGATTTTTCTCTGGCCGTCTCAATGGGGGGCAAGCTGCGTTATCTGGCAGTGCAAAAGGCCGAGTACGAGCCGCTGGGCTGCAGCTTTGCCACCTACCTCATCGACCAAAAGCACTCCTGTGCCAACCACTGCATGTTCTGCTTTATCGACCAGTTGCCTCCCGGCCTGCGCGAGAGCCTGTATTTTAAGGACGATGACGAACGGCTATCCTTTTTGTTTGGCAACTACATCACCCTGACCAACCTGAACCGGCGCGAGGTAGACCGCATCAAGGCGATGCACATCAGCCCCATCAATGTATCGGTGCACACCACCGACCCTGCGCTACGGGTGCGGATGATGGCCAACAAGCGTGCGGGCGAGGTGCTGGGCTACCTGCAGGAGTTTGCCGATGCAGGCATTGCGCTCAACTGCCAGTTGGTGCTCTGCCGCGGCATCAACGATGGTGAGGCGCTGCGGCGTACCCTTGGGGACCTTGCCGGGCTGTACCCGGCGGTGCAGAGCATTGCGGCGGTGCCCAGCGGGCTTACCGCCTACCGCAAAGGGCTTTACCCCCTTACCCCATACGATGCGGCCAGCGCGGGTGCGGTGCTGGACATACTGGAAGAGGCTGGCGATGCATGCAAACGGCGCTGCGGTAGCCGGCTGGTCTACCCAGGGGACGAATGGTACCTGCTGGCCGGGCGGCCGATACCGCCGGCGGTTTTTTACGAGGGGTATCCCCAGTTGGAAAACGGGGTGGGCATGTGGCGCTGCTTCCGGGAGGAGTTTTTAACCGCGCTGGCTGTGGCCCGGCGCAAAACGCCGCTTGTGCCCCGCCGGATCGACCTTGTCACCGGCACTATGGCCGCGCCGCTGATCCATGAGCTTGCCGCGGCGGTCCACCGCATCCACCGGGGCGTCTCGCTTTGGGTGCATCCCATCCGCAACGATTTTTTTGGCGGCAACGTGGCCGTTGCGGGGCTGGTTACCGCAACCGACATCATCGCCCAGTGCAGGGGCAGGCTGCACAGCCGGCTGCTAGGCGTGCCCGAAAACATGCTGCGGGATGAGCGCGACCGCTTTTTGGACGACATCACGGTGCAGCAGTTGGAGCGCGCCTTGGGGGTGCGGGTGCTGATCCTGCCCAGCGGCGGCGGCGGCTGCCTGCGGGCGCTGATTGCCGCCCGGCCATAGGCCCTTTTGCGGATGCGCTAATATCCAAATAGTATTTTGTTGGTATAATATACAATATGGCTGCCCAGGCGGGCAGGGGCCTGGCATGGGATGCACAACCCGGCCCGCACCGCCCGGGCAGCCATATAGGGGAAAGGGAAGCAAGGTATGGCAAAACCCATTGTAGCGGTGGTGGGCCGGCCCAACGTGGGCAAATCCACCCTGTTCAACAAGCTCATCGGCCAGCGGCTGGCTATTGTGGAGGACACCCCCGGCATCACCCGGGATCGCATTTTTGCCGAGTGCGAGTGGCAGAACCGCCGCTTTTTGCTGGCCGACACCGGCGGCATCGAGCCGGGCGTTGACGACGGCATCCTGGCGCACATCCGCCGGCAGGCCCAGCTTGCCATCGACTCGGCCGACTGCATCATTATGGTTGCCGACCTCATGGCCGGGGTCACCGCCCAGGACCAGGAGATCGCGGCCCTTTTGCAGCGCAGCGGCAAGCCGGTGGTGCTGGCGGTAAACAAGTGCGACCGGGTGGGCGAGCCGCCGCTCGAGCTGTACGATTTTTATTCGCTGGGTTTGGGCGAGCTGGTGGCGGTGTCCAGCGTGCACGGGCACGGCACCGGCGATTTGCTGGACGCGGTATGCAGTCACCTTGCCTGGCCCGAGGAGGGCCGGGAGGAGGGAGAGCGCATCCCGGTGGCGGTGATCGGCCGGCCCAACGTGGGCAAATCCAGCCTGGTCAACTATATCCTGGGCGAGGAGCGGATGATCGTGGCCGATGTGGCCGGCACCACCCGGGACGCAATAGACAGCCCGGTGGACAATGCCTTTGGCAGCTTTGTGTTTACCGATACCGCCGGCCTGCGCAAAAAGGGCCGGGTGGAGGACGGAGTGGAACGGTACAGCGTGCTGCGCAGCCTGGCGGCGGTGGAGCGCAGCCGGGTGTGCGTTGTCCTGATCGACGCCACCCAGGGCTTTACCGAGCAGGACAGCAAGGTGGCCGGCTACGCGCACGAGCAGGGCAAGGCCTGCATCATTGCGGTCAACAAGTGGGACGCGGTAGAAAAAGACGATAAAACAATGGAAAATATGCGCAAAAAGCTGGAGAACGATTTTAGCTTTATGGCCTACGCGCCCATCCTGTTCATTAGCGCCAAAACCGGCCAGCGTGTGGATAAGCTGTTTGAAATGATTAAGACGGTGGATGCCAACAATGCGCTACGGGTGCGCACCGGGGTGCTCAACGAGCTGCTTGCCCGGGCCACCGCGCGGGTACAGCCCCCCAGCGACAAGGGCCGCCGCCTCAAGATTTTCTATATGACCCAGGCGTCTACCCGCCCGCCCACCTTTGTGTGTTTTGTAAACCGCAGGGAGCTTTTCCATTTTTCGTACCAGCGTTATCTCGAAAACCAGGTCCGGGAGAGCTTTGGCCTTGAGGGCACGCCAATACGTATGCTGGTGCGCGAGCGGGGCGACGGCGGCGCAAAGGGCAGGCCGTAGGGGCGCAAAAGGGGCGAGCCCGGGCAACGGCGTAAAAGGGCCGATCTGGGGGACACGTCCCCCAGCCCCCCCCCATTTTGCCGGACGAAAAAATGTTCGGCGGGGAATCAATACAGGGCTGGCATGCCGCCGCGCCGCACAAAAGCCGGCCGCGGGACAGGGGAACGTGGGCCGGCCCGGCAGAGCAGCAGCGGCTGCAAAGGAGGGAATAGCAATGTTAAACGCAATCACACGGCCGTCTTTTGCCCAGGGCAGCATTGGGATCATTGGCGGGGCGGACGGCCCAACCGCCATTTTTATCACCACCCAGGTATCCTGGCCGACCGTTGGCATGTGGGCGTTGGGTGCGGTGCTGGCCTACCTCATCGGCAGCCTGGACTTTGGCATTATGGTGAGCAGGCGGATGTATAGGGATGACATCCGTGCTCACGGCAGCGGCAACGCCGGCACCACCAACATGCTGCGCACCTTTGGCGGCAAGGCAGCCGGCCTTACCATCCTTGGCGACCTTGGCAAAGGGGCCGTTGCCACCCTACTGGGGCGGTTTTTGGTTACCTTGGTTAACCTGAACCCCGAGGCGGCGCTGGTAGGCGCTTACATCTCGGCCTTTTGCGCGGTGCTGGGGCATCTCTGGCCCATCTGGTTCCACTTTAAAGGAGGCAAGGGGGTGGCCACCGCGGCGGGCGCCATCCTTGCTACCGCACCGCCGGTGGTGCTGGCGCTGGCGGTGGTTTTCGCCATCGAATTTTTTGCCTTCCGCATGATGAGCCTGTGCAGCATCACGGCGGCGGCGCTCTATCCGGTGTTTACCGCCCTGTACGCCTGGTACCGCGGGGGGGACGTTTTTTTTACCACCCTCTGTGCCGCCGTTATGGGCGGGCTGGTGATCTGGATGCACCGCTCCAACATCCAGCGTATCCGCAATGGCACCGAGTACAAATTTGACCTCAGTAAGTTTGGCAAGGGCAAAAAGAAGTAAAAACCTGTATGTGTAACCGAGGGATGCCGAGCAGGTAAAAAACTGCCCGGGTGTCGTCCAACAGTTGTGGATACGGGTTCCCGGCCAGGCTGTGTGTATCGAGCGTACAGCTATACGATGGCCTGGATGTTGAGATCGGCCTGATTGCAGCAATCGGAAAAGAGTGAGCAAGGCCATGAAGGTATTGTGAGGGCAGGCTATCGACGGGAATGGGGGCGAGCCGATCCGGCAGAGGGCGGCTGCGGTGGATAAGGGCCGCATTGCCTATGCGGCCTGCTGCTGGTCTTTTGCAACACCATGTACATCTTTTCCATCGGCACCCCCTGCCGGGTACTGAATATTCTGCTTACGGTGGTAGTAAGACGGCTGGCCGGCAAGCCGGACGAGGCAATCAACAAGCTGCTGTTCCGTTCCAAATAACAACGGGTTCCATCCCCGCCCGGCCTGTAGCAGATAAGCAGGGCGAAAAAATGCCGGGCAGGAAGCGTTCGCTTTCTGCCCGGTTGTTTTTTGCCGTAAAAGGCGGCGCCAGCACAGCCCCTTGATGCGGTAGGGCATTTTTGCCCGGCTGCGGGATCCCCGAAAGGGCTTTGCCGCGCAGCGCAGGAAGGCTCATTTTAGAAATCCCGCCACAATCCGCTCCTCGGCCTCCTGCTCGGTTAGGCCCAGGGTGCGCAGCTTGAGAAGCTGTTCGCCTGCAATCTTGCCGATGGCGGCCTCGTGGATCAGGGCGGCATCCAGATGCTCCGCCTCCAGCCCCGGCAGGGCCAGCACGCTGCCCTCGTCGGCCAGGATGGCGTCGCACTCCGAATGGCCGGCACAGCGCGCAAGCCCCCGCAGGTTGGAGCGGAAAACCTGCCGCGAGCGCCCCTTTGCCACCGAGCGGGAGATAAGGTCTACCCCGGAGTCCTCGCCGGTAAGGGTCACGGTAAAATCGCTCTCGGCCTGTTGGCCTCCCTCGGTCAAAAGCCGCTCCCGTACAATCAGCCTTGCCCGCGCGGCGAGGCTGGCGGTGGTTTTGCGCATCGTGGTGTCCACCCCGCCTAATTGCACGGTATCCATTTCCAGAAAGGCGTCTTCGGCCAGGGTGATGTCGGTTACCGGATCGATCCGGCGCGCACCGGCCCCGTTGCCGGTGCCCACATGCTTTTCTTTATACAACACATGTGCCCCCCGGCCCACAAAAAACCGGTGGATGCCGTTGTGGCGCGCGTCCTCCTCGCCGTCGGCATGTACCCCGCAGCCGGCCACAATAGTCACGTCGGCCCCCTCGCCGATAAAAAAGTCGTTGTACACAAGGTCATTCACCTTACTGTGGGTCACGCAGGCGGGGATATACACTGTTTCGCCCCTGGCGCCGGGCAGCACCTGGATCACCAGCCCCGGCCCGTCGGCCTTGCTTTCCAGCCGGATGTTGGGGCTGGATTGCCGCCCCGCGCACTCGCCGTCCTGCCGGATGTTGTAGGCGCCGGTAAAGGCCCCGTCAAGGTCTGAGACCATCCGCAAAAGGTTTTTGGCGATGGGGTTTATATCGCTCATACTACCGCACTCCCTTTCCCCAGCGGGCAGCGGGCCGCCCGCTCGTTGCCCAGCAGGGTGGGCAGGATCTCCTCACGGGGGCCGGCCGCACGCACCCGGCCCTCGGCAATCACCACGATCTCGTCCGCAATGGCAAGGATGCGCTCCTGGTGGCTGATGATCATCAGGGTACCCTCGGCGTTTTTGCGCAGCTCCTCAAAGGTATCCACCAGCCTGGCAAAGCTCCACAAGTCGATACCGGCCTCCGGCTCGTCAAAAATGGAGAGCTTTGCTTTGCGGGCCAACACGCTGGCAATCTCGATCCGCTTGATCTCCCCACCCGAGAGGCTGGCGTTCAGCTCCCGGCCAATGTATTCGTTGGCGCACAGCCCCACCTTGCCCAGCACCTCGCACAGGGCTGTTTCGTCCATGGGGCGGCCGGCGGCCAGCTCCAGCAGGTCCCGCACGGTCAGCCCCTTAAAACGCACCGGCTGCTGGAAGGCATAGCCCACCCCGGCCCGCGCACGGGCGGTAATGTCCAGCCCGGTAATGTCCTGTCCATCCAGCAAAATATGCCCGGCCGAGGGGGTTTCCAGCCCCGCAATCAGCTTGGCAAGGCTGGTTTTGCCGCCGCCGTTCGGCCCGGTTACCACCACCAGCCTGCCGGTAGGCGCGATAAAGCTCACGTCCTTAATGATCTCCTCGCCGCCCGGCAGCCCCCAGGCGATATGCATAAGCTCCAGCACTCGGGTCGTCCCCTCCTCATCCGCAGGCCGCGTAGGCCGTGCCGTCAATCATATGAATACTCGCTCATATGATACCCTCTTTTCCGGCTCCTGTCAAGCCCGGGTCGTGCTCTTGCTGCCGGGCCCAAAGCACAGGAAGGCCGCCCCTGCAAAATACGGGGGCGGCCAAAGCGATGCCGGGGTTACTTTACAAAATCAAGGCTGTCGGTCTTGCCGGGGTAAAGGCCCATCGGCTCGTAGTGCACCACCCCTACGCTGGCGATGTGGGTGCCCTGTTCGGCGTTAAAGTCGTCCAGATACGGCTGGTGCTGGAAGTAGTTGGCGTCGAGCGAGCCGTCCTCCACGCCGGTGTTGGGCATCACGTAATCGTCAAACTCTACAATGTCCAGGGTCACGTTGTGCTGGCCCAGGATCGGCTTGACATACTCCAGGATTTCAGCGTGGGGGCTGGGCGAAGCGCCCACCTTGATCGTGACCGGCGAGCTGATGGGGGGGATGGTCAGGTCCTGGGCGCCCATCGGCATCACGATGCCGTTGTAGTTGGCGGCGATCCAGTCCTGCACGTCCTTGCTCATCAGCACGGCCAGCAGCGCCTGGATGGCCGGCTCGTTTTCGCGCCCCTCCTTTACGGCCAGGATGTTGCCGTAGGTCTGGGCGGCCACGCTCTCGGCATCCTCGGTGACCAGCACCGAATCCCCAATGCCCGCGCCGCTGGCGTAGTTGCCGTTGATCACCGCAAGGTCAAGGTCGGGCAGGCTGGCCGGCAGGTTGGCCGCCTCCATGGCCACAATTTCCACATTGTAGGGGTTTTCGGCAATGTCCTGCTCGGTGGCGGCAAGCCCAACGCCTTCCTTCATGGTCAAAATGCCCTGCGCCTCCAGCAGCAGCAGCGCCCTTGCGCCGTTGGTGGCGTCGGCAGGGATGCCGATCTTGTAGCCCGTGCCGCCGCCGCAGCCTGCCAGCGCCAGCAGCAGCGCCAGGGCCAGAACCAATGTCAATACCTTCTTCATGCTTGTTCCCTCCATACTTTCCTGGGCGTTCTACGCCCGTTTTTATTCAGCGGTGAAAGGCCGCTGCCTAAAAGCCGCCCTAAAGGGACAGCCTTAAGAGGTACGGTAAAGGCCGCGCCGCATTTACCGGTTGCGCTTGTCGGCGCGGGAGGCCAGCCGGTTAAAGATGGCCTGGATCACGCAGACCAGCAAAATCAGCAGCGCCACCGTCACATACATCACATCGTCCTGGTAACGCTGGTATCCAAACCGGAAAGCGATGTTGCCCAGCCCCCCCGCGCCCACCGCGCCGGTAATGGCGGTGTATCCCAAAAGGGTGATGGTGCTGATCGAAAGCCCGCGCAAAAGGCTGGGCACGCTTTCCACCAGCAGCACCCGGGTCACGATCTGCAGGTCGGCGGCCCCCATGCAGCGGGCGGCCTCAATCACCCCCGCGTCGATCTCCTCCAGGCTCTGCTCCACCATCCGGGCTACAAAGGGGGCGGCGGCAATGGTCAGCGGCACGCAGGCGGCGGTGGCCCCGATGCTGGTGCCCGCGATCAGCCGGGTAAAGGGGATGATAAAGATCATCAGGATCATAAACGGCAGGCTGCGCAGGATGTTTACCACCCAGCCGAACAATGCGTTAAACCGGGGCGCGGGGCGTATCCCGCCGGCTTTGGTCACGGTCAGCAGCACCCCCATGGGCAGCCCCAGCAGGTAGGCAAACAGGGTGGGCACCAGGGTCATGTACAGGGTCTCCAAAATGCCCTCGCCCAGCAGCACCGCATATTTTGCAAAAAACTCAGCCATCCTGCATGACCTCCCGTTCTCCCTGTTCGTTTTCCAAAACGCCGCCCAGCAGCATCCGGGTGATCTCGCTGCGTGGGTTGTTGAATACCTCGTACACGTCGCCGGTCTCCACAAACCGGCTTGCATCGATCACGGTTACCCGGTTGCAGATGCTGCGCACCACCGCCAGCTCGTGGGTGATGATGACGATGGTGACCCCTAATTTTGCGTTGATGTCCTTGAGCAGCCGCAACATGGCGCGGGTGGTGAGGGGGTCCAGCGCGCTGGTGGGCTCGTCGCACAGCAATACCCTTGGCCGTGCAGCCAGCGCCCGGGCAATCGCCACCCGCTGCTTCTGCCCGCCCGAAAGCTGGCTGGGGTAGCTGGCCGCCTTGTCGGCAAGGCCTACCAGCTCCAAAAGCTCGGCCACCCGGGCGGCCGCCGCGGCCTTGTCGTATCCGCGCTCCAGTTTTAGGGGAAAGGCCACGTTTTCGGCCACCGTCTTCTGCATCAGCAGGTTGTACCCCTGGAACACCACCCCCATCTGGCGGTGGGCGGCCCGGCGGGCCTCGCCTTTCAGGCTCGAAAGGCTCTGGCCGTCCAGCAGCACCTCGCCCTCGGTGGGCTCCTCCAACAGGCACAAACAGCGCAGCAGGGTGCTTTTGCCCGCGCCGCTCATGCCGATGATGCCAAAGATGTCCCCGTCTCCAATCACGGCCGACGCATCCCGCAAGGCAACCACCTCGCCGGAGGCGTCGCGGAAAATCTTGGTCAGGTGTTTGATCTCGATCATATACTGTATTCAGCGCTCCTTATTTCAAAAGCTGCGGCCAGGCGGTAATGCCAGAAAACAGCGCCTCCAAAGGGTGCCGCCCTGCCGGGCGGGTACGGCGTAAAACAAAAAGCCCGCCCTTGCTCGCAAAAACAAGGGCGGGCGAAAAAACCCGCGGTACCACCTTGGTTTGCCGCACCCTCGCGGAAACGGCCTTTGTGGCTGCGGCGCCGCGCCAAAAAACGCGGCGGTTACAGCCCGGCGCGGTAACGGGCGCACCCGTCGCGGGCTTAGGGCTCCTGCCCCTCGCCCACGCAACTCAGAGGCCATGTTCGGTTTCCTGTACCCCGCCCGTTTCCACCTGCCGGGCTCTCTTGCAGGGGCCAATGCCGAAAACCTACTCTTCTCTTCTACGTCGGTTTTGAGGATATTATCCCTATCATAGCGACGAGTGTCGAATTTGTCAAGAACAAATTGTAAATAATGCTAAAGCCACTGGATTTTTGCGCCGGATGGTAGTATGATAAAGAAAATCCGGCGGCGCGCGCCTTGCGTCAGCGTACGGCGGGCACAGAGCGGCGGCCCATTACTGGGCGGCCGCACACTGAAAGGAGAAATGCAACCATGAGTTTTTGGTCAAAACTGCTGGGGATCGGTGTGGCGGCCGGTGCTGCCGCCGTTGCAGCAAAGGCTATTGAAAAAAAGCTTTCCCAGGATGAGGAAGAACTGCTCGACCCGGCCGACGAAGCCCTGAATGAGCAAGAACCCCTGGCTGAAGGGGAACATCCCGACCTGCGAGTGGTCTCGCCCGGCGAAACGGAGGAGGCCGACGGGGCCGAAGAGTCCGCAGAGGCCGAAGAGCCGGCGGATCGGGCTGCCGCCGTTTTGGAGGCGGCCGGCAGTGCGCTGGCCAGCGCGGGCGAAAAGGCTAAGGAGGCCGGTATCCGCGTAAAGGATGCCGTGGCCGACGCGGCCCAAAAGGCAGGGGTGGATACCGAGGGCCTTGGCGCCGCTCTGGCGGGCGCGGGCAAGGCGGTGGCCGATGCGGCCGGCGCGGTGGCCAGCACGGTGGCCGACAAGGTGCGTGAAGAAGCGCCGGTTGTAATGCAGAAAGGCCGGGACGCCGTAAACGCTGTGGCTGCCCGCTTTGCGGCAGAAGGAGACGGAGAAGGAGAGGTTGAGGGCGCCGAGGCCCCCGTGGACGAAGAGACGGCCCCTGCAGCCGAGCAGCCGGACGAGAGCGACCCCGTCTGATCCGTTAAAATCCTGTGCGTCGGTCTTGCCGGTGTGCAAAGATATGCAGATGCAAAAGGGAGCCGGGCAGGCGCTTTACCTGCCCGGCTTCTTTTTGCCTAGAGAAAATGTCCACCATAAGGCCGGTGGCTGGCATATCTGCGCAGCCTGAAAAAGATTTTGATGGTGCAAAAAACTGGATTCGGAGCAAAAACCGGCTGTTTTCGCCCCGAATAAAGCGGTTAAGGCGTTTTATATAGGATTGCTCAAAAGCATGGGCTGGCGTGGATTATAAAACGACATGGCGTTTCTTGCAAAAGGGACAGGAAGTTATACGTAAAGGTGATGCCGAATGAAAAGCAAAAACAATACGCAAAAGGGTTCAATGAGCGCATTGAATGGAATAAAAATATTGCTGTTTGTTATATCGGGCCTTGTTATTGTGTTTTCGCTTTGCGTTTTATACGTTATTATGTTTGGCCGTGCTCCCGACATAAGCCGTTTGGAGTCTTTGCAGGAGATAACCTTAACCATAACAGCGGCAGCCATTGCCTTTGTCAGCATTATTTCAACACTTATTGGAATCAACCGGGAGCAAAAGCTTAAAGAGCTGGAAGAAAAGCTCCTTGAAGCAGAGGAAGCGCTGGAAACCCTCCATTTGAACGAAGAAATAAGCGCGATTTATTTTTTAGATAACAACGCGTTTTTTAGGTTTAAAAAGCAACAACTTGAAGACCTTCATAAACGTGAACAAAGAAATGGCTATATTATCCGGCTTTTAATGCAGTCTTGCTGGGATTATTCTGAGCTTTTGCCGGATTCTACAGAATGCATTGATTTGTTAAATCAAGTAATTCAGTTTGGAAAAAAGATGGAACAACTTTGGCTGGACGCAACCTATGAATCCTCCGACGAAGAAAAATATACGATTTACTATCATGAAGCAAGAGCATATGTAGTGCTTGGCCAATACCTTTGCTCAAAAAATCCCGAAGAGTCCCAAAAAAACCTGAAATCGGCCATTCAATATTTTGAGAAGGCGAGGCCGCTGATCAAAAGTGTCGAAATGCAGGGCGCCTATTACTATTATAAGGGATTAACCTATTTTTGGCTATATAAATGCGGGACCTTTTTGGGCGAAGATAAAGCTGCTTGCGAGTCTCGTTTAAGGGAATCAATCAACGAATATATAAATTCAATCGAGTTAAAGTATTTTTCGGTTTATGAATACAACGTATACAATGATCTTGGCGTTTCATATATGCAAAAGGCATATCTAAATGATAACGCTTATTCGAAAAACAAGGAGATGGAGCTGGCTAAACAGAATCTGAACATGGCGCTTAAGAAAAACCCTCATCGCCATTTGACCTATGTAAATTTGGCGGATATCGAAATGTATGAAATTCGGGCCCTTTTGAAGGTTGAGCAGGATCCTATCCGTGTGGGGAAAACAATAGATGAAACGGTTCTTACCCTTACGGAAGTAGAACTGATAAAAATTTTACATTGTGTACAAGAGGCCTTGGTTTATTTAGAACGTGCAAAAGAACTGTGCCCGACATTTCCGAATGTCCATTATAAAAAAATACAGCTTTTGTGCTATTTTCTCGCTTTGGGATACGCTGTCAGCAAGCAAAAGCTTTGCTCGCTCGAAACAATCATGCTTGCCTCCTTAGATGCAGTAATGCGCCGGCTGAATGTTGCTGATAAGGTTGCTTCCCTTTTGGATTGTTCGGGTAAAATCCGCACTATCATAGAGGATGAAATCCTACAGATCAATGCAAGCTCAAGCGAAAAGACGTTAGGCATATTGTTTGTACTGCGTAATTATTACGATATCCAAGACTTCTTTTGCGGGAACGCTAAGCAAGAAGTTGACAAGCAGAATAATATGATACGCGAGCTGTCAAAAGCAAATGCGGAAAAATGGGATCAGCTATTTTGAAGGGAGACGGTACAGGGGGAGCCGGGGCAAAAAGGCATGGCGAAAGTGCGGGGCGGCGGATTTGGCCGTGATGAAGCTCCCCCTGCAAGGAAAAACATGAGACACAACAGAATAAATAATCTGAGGCTTTCGCGTTTTTGGCATGAAAATTCTGGCTGCCCATTGTTTATAAAATAAAAAACGGACAGATCGTACCTGCTTTGAGGAAAACGCACAGAATCGGGATATTTTGTGCGCTTTTTTCGTACCGGAAATGGGAATGTGCGGTAAAAGGCGAAAAACAGAGGGGGCGTGGTTGACAGAAAAAATCGAACAGAGTATAATTTTACAGGGTAAATGCGCGCTTTTCTGGTTTATACTACAACATAATACATGTTACTGTGTATATAGCGGCGACACCCTGCAAAACGCCTGCCCCGGCTTTGCCGGCTATGCGCAGGCAGAGCGGTTTTGGGAGCGGCGCGCTTTTGAGGAGGCGGTTGCTGCATAGGGCCGGCCAAAGCCGTGCACAGAGGGGCGCGCCGGGTCCTGCTTTCAGGCAGGCGCCGCCTTGCATGGCGCGCCGCCGGGCGCGGCTCGGCATTGGGGGCCGGGGCGCAGGGCCTGCAGGGGAATAGCGGCGCCCGGCGCTTTGCGAGCGGAGGCCTTTGGCCGGCCGCCGGCATCCTCGTTGAAAACCGCCCTTGGCAGGCTGGCGAACCGAAGGAAAGCGATTTTGGAGGATACGTGTGGCTGACAAGACAATCCGGATCGTTGTGGCGACCCATAAGGAATACCCAATGCCGGATGATCCGATGTATATCCCGGTCCAGGTTGGGTCTGCCCTAAACCCGCCGTTGCCTTATATAGGGGACGATACGGGCGACAATATCAGCGAAAGGAACCCTTATTTTTGCGAGCTCACAGGGCTGTACTGGGCATGGAAAAACCTGGATGATTCCTATATTGGCTTATGCCATTACCGGCGCTATTTTGGTGAAAAAAGGCCGCTGCTTACCCCGGCGCGGCAGCACATATTGCGATACGAAAAGGCCGCCGCATGTTTGGAAAGCGCGCCCGTGCTTTTGCCGTGCAAACGGGATTATGTCATTGAAACCAATTACAGCCAGTATGTCCACGCCCACCATGCGGAGAATTTGGATAAAACAAGAGGGATCCTGCAGGAAAGGTACGGCGCATATATCCCCTTTTATGATGCTTACATGAAAAAAACTACCGGGCATCGTTTTAATATGTTCGTTATGCGCCGTGACCTTTTGGATGAATACTGCAACTGGCTTTTTGACATTTTGTTTGAGCTGGAGCGCCGGCTGGACATTCGGGGCTATACGCCCTATGACCAGCGTGTTTTTGGCTTTGTGGCCGAGCGCTTGCTGGATGTCTGGATTGAGGAAAACCGCTGCCCCTACACCGAGCTGCCGGTTATCAATATGGAAAACCAGCATTGGCTAAAAAAGGGGACGGCTTTTGTTATGCGAAAGGTTACTTCCGGTGCAAATTGCAGGGTAAAGCTGAATTTATAAAAAGGGCAATACCCCTTGGGAGGATAGGAGTTTTATGGAAAAATCTGTGTTTCGAGATAAGTGCCTGATGATTACAGGCGGCACAGGCAGCTTTGGAAATACGGTCCTGCGCCATTTTCTTGTTGGCGATATTGGGGAAATCCGTATTTTCTCCCGCGACGAAAAAAAACAGGACGATATGCGCCATGAGCTGCAGGCTTTGTACCCGGAATGCTTTGGCAAGGTGAAATTTTACATTGGCGATATACGCAACGAGCGCAGCCTATGCGATGCCATGCCGGGGGTGGACTATGTGTTTCATGCCGCGGCATTAAAGGAGGTTCCGAGTTGTGAGTTTTTCCCGATGGAGGCGGTCCGCTCGAATGTCATCGGTACGGATAATGTCATCCATGCCGCCATGGAAAACCATGTAAAAAACGTTGTTTTCCTTTCTACAGACAAGGCGGCTTATCCCATCAATACAATGGGGATCACAAAAGCCCTGATGGAGCATATTGTATACGCCAATGCACGTGCTGCTGCCGAGCGCGGCACGATACTTTGCTGCACCCGCTACGGCAATGTTATGTGCAGCAGGGGAAGCGTGATCCCGCTGTTTATCGACCAGATCCGCGCAGGCCACGAGATTACCATTACCAATCCCGATATGACCCGTTTTTTAATGAGCCTGGATGAGGCCGTTCAGTTGGTTTTGTTTGCGTTCCAAAATGCCAGGCCGGGCGATCTGTTCATCCAAAAGGCCGACGCCTCTACAATCGGCGACCTTGCCAAAGCCGTGCAGCGGCTGTTTGGGGATACGGGTACCCGCGTTATCGGCACTCGCCATGGCGAAAAGCTATATGAAACGCTGATGACCTGTGAGGAGCGCCTGCGCAGTGAGGACATGGGGAGGTATTATCGTGTTACGGCAGACAGCCGTGACCTGAACTATGATAAATTTGTGGTAAAGGGCGAGGTGCGGACTATGGCCGACGAAGCCTATACGAGCCATAATACAAACCGTTTGGATGTAGGCGGGGTTGTTGAAAAGCTTTTGACTACCGACTATGTCCAAACGGCGCTTTCAACCAACGGCAGGTGACAGGGCGCCGCAAAGCGGCCGGGCGGGAGGCGGTTCCGCAAAAGGGACGCTGTGCCTAAGAAATAAAATGGCCGCCGGATATTGCCCGCATGCGCAAGGCCCCTGCCTGCGCCCCGCCTTCTGCCGGGCCGCTGCGCCGGCCGCAATCGCATACTTTGCTATGTTTTGGCCGGGACAGCCGTATGTTTTGGGTGCAGCAGCACCGCAGCCATCTTTTGCGCAACGTAAGCGGGCGTGCATTCGGCAAAATTGGCCCGGATAACGGCAGGGGGGACGCGCTGCCCCAGCGAATCGGTCAAAAACCGCTCCAGCAATAGGGCGTTTTCGGCCGCGTCCCTTGTGCAATCTATGTCCAGCGCAAGGGGATAACGCCGGAGGTAGGCCCCGGAAGGGCAGGTATCGCCGGAGTGAAGGTTGATTACGGGCTTTCCGGTGCTGATATATTCAAAAATCTTGCTGGGCACCTGATTGGAGGCGCGGTTGTCGATATTGATAAGGAAATCTGCGGCATCCACGAGGGCGTCGGCGGTTTCGGTGGGAACCCGGCCAAGGCAGCGCAAATAGGGTGCGGCGGCCGGGTAGTCCGGGGCCTGCGTTATCAGGTGCTGCCTGCTGCCGGCACAGCAAAAAACAGCCTTTGGCATTTTCAGCCTGGATACCAGCCGCACAAACTCTTCGGGCGGGCGTATCCCCGGATACAGGGTCCCCGTAAAGGCACACACAATGTTGCCTTCGGGATGTCCCGGGCCGCTTTGAGCGGGCTGCGGCTGGATGAGCGGGAACTCCAGGACGCTGCATTTTTCTAAAAAGGGGAAACCTGCCGCCTGCTTTTGCCGATAGACCGGCCCGGTAGTAAACACCGCGGCAGCCTTTTGATACAGCCGCTGCTCTATGCGGCGCCGGGCGGCGCGGGATGCCGGGGCCATTTCCTCGTTTTCGCTGTAAGGGTCAAGCTGGTACAGGTACCACGGGGCCTCGGGGCAAAGCATATATACGGCCCATGCGCTCTCGATACAGCAGACCGTTGCGATAACGGCGTCATAGCGGCGGGTACGCAAAATCTTTTTTAGCCTGGTGCGGAAGGCATGGTAGAGCCCCCAGTCCATTCCGCTCTGCCGGAAGGCGGCAATGAGCCGCCGCATAGCCCGAAACCAGAGCTTTTGCACTATGCATGCCGCCGCAGCCGCAGGGGAGCTTTTTAGCAGCAGCCGAAATTCTTCCCGATCCGCACACCCGGGGGCCCAGCTACGAAAGACCTGCCCCCTGCCGCCGCCGATGTCCGATACAGGCGCAGACGGATACGGGGTGACGCAAAGGACATCCGCGGCGATTCCCTGCGCCTGCAGGGGGGCGAGCAGCCCGGCTACACATTTTGTCGCGGCGTCCCCGCAGGGGAAGAACCGATGAATTAAAAAAAGGACCTTCATGGCTTGCTCCTTTATGATAAATGCGGCGGCAGCCTGATCTGGAAACATCATAATCTTTTATGGCGGGCTTGTCAATGAAACGAAGGTGGGAAGGAAGCAGTGGAAATTGCGGCGGTAATCGTAACCTACAATCGGCAAGCGCTGCTGGAGCAGTGCTTGCAGGCGGTGGTTCAGCAAAAGCCGGTTGCGCCGGATATTTTGGTTTTTGACAATGCCAGTTCCGACGGGACGCAGCAGATGATGCAGCAAAAATATACGGAGTCGTTCATACGGTATTATCGCTCGGAAAAAAATTTAGGCGGGGCCGGCGGGTTTTGCAGGGCAATCGAGATGGCGGTGTCGCTTGGCTATAAGAAGCTGTGGATTATGGATGACGATACGCTGCCGCAGCAGGCTGCGTTGCAGCGCCTTTTGGCTGCAGATTCGGCGCAGGAGGGCGCATATGGCTTTTTGGGAAGCCGGGTTTTATGGAAGGATGGGCAGCCCTGCGTGATGAACCGCCAGCGGGATACGATTTTTCGTGATGTGCCGGATACTGCGCAGGGGTTGACGCCGGTAGTGATGTCCTCTTTTGTGTCGCTGTTTTTGGATGCTGCGCGTGTGAGGGAGCTCGGGCTGCCTATAGAGGATTTTTTTATCTGGTGCGACGATTGGGAATATACGCGGCGCATTTCGCTGCGATACCCCTGTTACCTGGTGCCGGACAGTATCGTGATCCATGCCATGCAGAGCAATACGCCCGTCAATATTGCAACAGATGCGCCCGGCAGGCTGGACAGGTACCGGTATTTTTACCGGAACGACGTTGTACTGTTCCGGCGCGAGGGGCCGGTGGGATGGGCTTATCTGGTTGTAAAGGATTTATGGCATTCGCTGCAGGTCCTTTGGTCGGGGCGCCAGCGCCTAAAAAAGCTGGGGATTATATGGAGCGGCTTTTTTAGGGGCGTGTTCTTTTTTCCGGCCATACGGCGGCTTTCGCCCGGAGGAGAGGAGACCCAGAATTGAAAAGCGTGCGGTATATCCTTTCCACCATGTGTGATGGCGGCGGGGTCGAAAGCTTTTTTGAGAATGCGGCGGCCCAATTGATGCGGGCAGGCTGGACAGTGGAGCTTGCCGTTTTGGGCCGGTACGACAGCAGTCTCGTCCAACGCCACCGCAAATGCGGGATTGCGGTGAGCTGCTTTACAGACGGCACAAAAAAAGACACGTTTTTTTCGCTGCTTTTTCAATATCCTGCCCTAAAGCGTTTTCTGCGTGCAGAACCGGGGCTGATTACACATATGAACACCTGTTCGCATTCGGTGGTAATCGTGCTGCATTGCCTGAAAGCGTTGGGGTGCCGCGTAAGGATTCTTCATTCCCACACCTCCCCGGCCGAAAACCTAAGCCTGCTTCGCAGGCTGCGATACGCTGCGGTGCGCCAATATGCCCAAAAAACGGCGACAAAAATGGTTGCCTGCTCTAAGGCTGCGGCATATTTCCTTTTCCCGCAAAAACAGATCGAGGCCGGCCGTGTCACGATCCTTTCCAACGGCATCGAGCTGGAGCGCTTTGCATTTGACCAGTCCCGCCGTGCCGTGCAAAGGCAAAAGCTGGGCAAAGGGGATGCGTGGATAATCGGGGCCGTAGGGCGGCTGGAAGAAGAAAAAAACCTGGAATACCTGCTTTGCTGCTTTGCGGTTTTTCAAAAGGCCTGCCCCGACGCCCTTTTGCTGCTTGTGGGGGAGGGCAGCCTGCGCGGCAAGCTTGAGCAAAAGGCGCGGGAGCTGGGCCTGGGGCCAAGGGTAGCCTTTACTGGGCGGGTACAAAACGTGGAGGACTATTTTTGCGCGATGGATCTGTTTGTGATGCCGTCCAGATACGAGGGGATGCCGATGGCGCTGCTGGAGGCACAGTGCAGCGGGCTGCCGTGTGTGGTATCAGACGGCGTCCCGCCCGAGTCCTGCCGCTTTGGCAATGTAACGCGGCTTGCGCTGAAGGCCGGCTGCAAAGCATGGGCGGACGCTTTTGGGGAGGCTGCGCGCGCGCAGCAAAAACGGCAGGAGGCTTTTCGCCGCCTGATTGGGGCGGCGGATGTGGAGACTATGGGGAAAGCGTTGTGCAGGCTGTATAAGGACGACGCAGATTGTGAGAGCTTGGCTTGATGGACGTATTGATAATCTACCGCAGGTTTAGGCTGATAGACCGGGCCACCATCCGGGATCACCTGTATGCCTTTAAGCGATATGGGGAAAACTGCCGGTTTACTTATTTGGATGTGCAGGGGCCGGCCTCGCTGGGAGGGCCCGTGCTGCAATATCCCTTTGATGCGGTGATTTTTCATTATACTTTTTTGGCAACGCGCTTTGACCGGGATTTCCAGGAGCAGTATGAGCGGCTGCTCCCCGCCCTGAGACGCCTGTGCGGGTATAAAGTGTTTCTTGTGCATGATGAATATGTGTTTACAAGAGCGCTTTGGCGTATGATCCGGGATTTGGATGTCGCGCATGTATACGCCACCTGCTATCCCAAAGATTATGAAACGCTGTTCCCCTATGCCCAAACCGGCAAGCATAACCTGTGCAGCACCGTGCTGCCGGGCTATGTGGAGGAAACGCAGGAGAAAAAGCTGCGCCGCAAAAGCTACGGCAGGCGGCGGATCGATGTGGGGTACCGGGCGCTCCGGTCGGATTACGCCTTTGGGCTGCACGGCTATCTCAAAACGCGGGTCGCGCTGGAAATGCGCAGGGCGCTTGACGCCTGCCCGGACCTGGTAACCGACATCCAGATGACCGGCGCCGGCTATGTAAATACCATTGTGGGCAGCCGCTGGCTTCGCTACCTGTGCAACTGCAGGACGGCCATCGGCTGCCTGGGAGGCTCCAGCCTCATGGATCCCGACGGGGAGCTGCGGCGGCGCGCCGCGGAATATATGCTGACCCATCCGGATGCCTCCTATCACGAGGTGGAGCAGGCCTGCTATCCGGGGCAGGACGGCAGGATACAATCTCATCTCTTTGGCCCCAAAATTTTTGAATGCGCCATGACACGTACCTGCCAGATTTTGGTTGAGGACGATTACCAGGGTATCCTAACCGCAGGGATCGATTATATCCCGATACGAAAGGATTTTTCCAATTTGCAGGAGGTTATAGGCCGGATCCGCGATAAAGAGGCCTGCGAACGGATTGCGGAGCAGTGCCATGAGCATCTTGTGGCCTCGGGCAGGTATTCTTACCGTATCTTTGCGCAAAAGATATGCAAAGACCTTTTGGGCGCCTGCCCGGACGGCGGGACGGCGCCCGCGGCGAGGCGCCTGGCGCTGCAGGCCGCCCTGTTGTGGAATAACGGCAGGTGTACGGCGGTATTGGCGGTACGGTACCTTCGGCACCGGCTGGCCGTTTTGCTGGCGAAAGCGGCGCCCGCACTCTACCAAAAGCTCTGGCAAAGGCGCCACCCGGGAAACCTATAGCTTTTGGAGGGGAAGATGAAGGAGGGCAATATGGATCAAAAAGCAGACCTTTCTTTGCCGGCGCAGCAGGACGCGGTGCTGCAGGCGGTTCGGCTCAGCAAAAGCTTTACAGACGTGCGGCACGCAACGCTGCGGCAGCTACTTGGCGGGCAGGCACGCCAGATCGAGGTTTTGCGGGAGCTTACCTTTCAGGTGAAAAAAGGGGAACTGCTGGGCGTTATCGGGCATAACGGTGCGGGGAAATCCACGCTGCTGCGGCTTTTGGCCGGCGTATATAAGCCTACGGGAGGCACTTTGCAGGTGCTGAGCACGCCGTCCACCCTGTTTGAGATGGGGGTGTTTTTGGATGCAAATGCTACGGGACGCAAATATTGCCGGGATTATTTTGAATTTCTCCAGGTGCCAAAGGCCGAAATCCGGCGGCTGACCGAGGAAATAGAGGATTTTATCGAGATAGGGCCGTTTTTTGAAAAATCGGTGCGGGAGTATTCCTCGGGCATGAAAGCGCGGCTGCTGTTTGCGGTGGCCACCGCCCGGAAGGCCGATATTTATTTGATCGACGAGGCACTGGTGGTGGGCGATGAATATTTTCAGGGAAAGGCATGGAAACGCCTGTTCCATCTGCTGAGCCACGGCGCCAGCGGCGTGATTGTTACCCATGATATGGATTCGGTTGTCAAGCTGTGCGAAAACAGCCTTTATCTCAAGGACGGGCGCATTACCTACTGCGGGAAAAGCTATCAGGCGATCAACGAATATCTGGGCCTCGTGGCGCAAAAGGCCCAGCAGATTTCCCTTTTGGACAAAAAGGGGATGGGCGAGCGCGTCTATTCCCACACAAAAGGCGGGAACTTTACCTTTGAGTTTTCTTTCCGGGTAGACGACGTGCCCCCCAGCCGCATTATGACCATCGCCTTTTCCATCGAAAGCAGGCAGAAGCACGGCGGCATTGTCCATATATGCAAGGTGGACAACAATGTTTCTACTGCCTACAGGGGCGTGTATGATTACCAGATTACCCTTGAAAACCCGGACCTTGTGCCCGGCGAGTATTTTTGCACGCTGACCCTTGGGGACCCGCCGGAAAACGGGGAGGGCCCTTTTGTAAAGATTTATGACGAAAAGCGTTGGATGCGTTTGGATGTGGCCGGCGAACTGCCGGCCATGCTTGAACAGGAAAAACCCCTGCTGGAAAAGCAGGTAAGGTGGAGCGTTGTATGTATATAGAGTGCAGGGGGCTTTCCAAGCGCTATTTTGCCTCGCCGATAGAGTATTTAAGGCTCGGGAGGCAGGAGGAAGGCAGCGCGGATTTCTGGGCCCTCAAGGATATTAGCTTTCGGATAGAAGAGGGGGAGCGTGTCGGCATTATCGGGCGCAACGGCGCGGGAAAATCCACCCTGCTCAACATCCTCTCGGGGTACAGCCATGCCACGGAGGGTGAGTTGGCCGTTACTGGAAAGGTAACGCCGGTTATGGAAATAGGCAGCAGCATTAACCAGGAGGAAACCGGCCGCGAAAATATCCGGACGGCCGGCCGCCTTTCCGGTATCCCGGAAAGCGAATTGGCAGGGAGGGTCCAGGAGGTAATCGATTTTGTCGATCTGGGCGAGTACATCGACCAGCCGATGAAGATTTATTCCTCCGGCATGATCGCCAAGGTGTCCTTTGCCTGCATCCTGTTTACGATGCCGGAGATCCTTGTGATCGACGAGGTGCTGGGCGTGGGGGATGCAGCGTTCAAGGCAAAATCGGAGGCAAAAACACGCGAGCTGTGCGAGAAGGGGAAAATCCTGCTGATGGTGTCGCATTCCATGTCCACGATTCGGAAGTACACGGACCGATGCATCTGGCTGGATAAGGGGCGTATCCGCATGGACGGGCCTTCTGCAAGGGTGACCGAGGCGTTTGAGCTTTCCGTTAAAAAAGAGCAGGAAAGCCAGATGCTGGCACAGATGGAAAAAGCAACCGAAAACAGCGTCTTCGGCGAGCGGGTCCGTATCGGCCTGCTGCAGGTTTTGCGGGAAGACGGGGAGCCCGGCGCGGAAATCCGCATCCATCAGGCAATCCGGGTGAAAGCGGAAATCCAATCTGAGGCCCCGCTGGACCAGGTCGACCTGCAGATAAGCTGCTACAGCCTCCGGGGGTATCTGCTGTTTGCAAGCAGCTATCACGAAAGCACCGGGCAATGGCTGGTACTGGAGCCGGGACGCACCGCAATGCTGGAAACCCGCATAGAGGACTGCAACTTTAATACAGGCGCTTATCAGATAAGCCTTGCGGCCCGCCAAAAGGGCGTGCTTCTTGCCAAGCGGGCGGCGCTGTTCCGGGTGGTAAACGACCAATATTACAATTACCTGGATTGCCCGCAGGTGTATTACCATAACCGCGCTAAGCTGAAAAAGCTGCACAGAGAGGAAAGCATATGAGTGGTTTGAAAGCGATTGCGCAGCGGGAGCTGGCACAGATTTTGAATTTGTGGAAGCTGAACTACCGCACGCGCTTTACCGGTACCCGGATTGGCCGGGCCTGGGTAGTGCTGAGCCCCATGCTGCAAATGGGGGTGTATATCTTTGCGTTTGGGTTCGTTTTTGCCGGCAGCGGCGCGGACCCTTTGGAGCACGTGCTGTGGCTGATCTGCGGTTACGGGCCGTGGCAGGCTATCAGCGAGGGGATCATGTCCTCTGCAAACAGCCTTGTTGCAAACAGGGCCATTTTGAAAAACTTTGATGTGAAATCGCACTATTTCCCGATAGCTGCCTCGATGATGGGGCTTCCGTCGATCTGCGTTGTGCTGGTGTTTTCCGCCGTGCTGCTGGTTGCCACGGGGCTGGGCGTTTCCTTTTACGTTTTGTGGCTGCTGCTGGCCGTGCCGCTGACCTTTTTGCTCATTATGGGGATCGGGCTGTGTGTCAGCGCCGTTGTGGTATTTGTGCGCGACATTGTACAGGTGCTTAGCGTGCTGCTGATGACCACGATGTTCTTTACGCCGATCCTATATTACCCCGAGAGGCTCCCCGTGTTCCTTCAGCCGCTGGTTGTACTGAACCCTTTTTATCAGATCGTGCAGATTTACCGCTGCAGCCTGTATTACCAAAAAAACGCAGACCTGCTTGGAGTGCTGATCCTGCTGCTATGGATCTGCCTGTTCTGGCTGATGGGGCTGCGGCTGTTTAGAAAGCTGAGGGGATCGTTTGAATCCGCATTATGAGCAGGCGATGAATATCCTGGTTCTCTGCTGGAAGCCCCGGCGCAGCGTTGTGCGCACCCACGACAACCATCTGTTTTCGTTCCGGCGATACGGCAAGGGGAACCGCTTCTACTACTTCAACTGCAAAAATACGGGCAGGCTACCGGCGGGCCTGGCCAATATCCCGTTTGACGCGGTGATTTTCCACTATACCTTCCTTGCGCTGCGCTTTGACCAGCCGTCCTTTTGGGCGATGTACAAACGAATCAAGCCGGTGCTGCAAGGGCTGCAGGGGGTCAAGGTAATCATCCCGCACGACGAATACGTATACACCCGCTCCCTTTGGACGCTTATCCGCGACTGCGGCGTACAGCGGGTATATTCCAGTTGCTTCCCGCCCGATTGCGACGTCATCTTTCCTGCGGGGGAGACGGGGCAAAAAAACCTGTGCCATCCGGTGTTTACCGGATACATCGACCCTGCCACCCTGAGGTGGGTGGAAAAAAGGCGGGCAAAATCCCCCCGCAAGGATATTGACGTGGGGTACCGCGCCGGCAGCGCCAACTATATCTTTGGCTTCCACGGCCAGCTAAAAACCGATCTGGCCAATGCTTTCCGGGCCCGGCTGCCACAGCATCCGCACCTCAAGGAGGATGTGAAGCTCACCTATATGGACAGCTTCCGCAATACCATTACGGGCAGCGCCTGGTTTGATTTCCTGCTCCGCTGCCGGGCGGCCCTGGGGTGCCTGGGCGGCTCCAGCATCCTCGACCCGGATGGGGAGATACGCGCCCGCACGCTGGCGTATGTGCGCGCTCATCCCGGCGCATCGCGGGAGGAAATTGCACAGGCCTGCTACCAGGGCGGGGAAGGCGTGATCCAAACAAGGATATTGGGCCCTCGCGTGTTTGAATGCGCCATGACGCATACCTGCCAGTTGTTGGTGGAGGGCGATTATTTTGGCGTTTTGGAGCCAAATGTGGATTATATCCCGATCAAAAAGGACTTTTCCAATTTGGACGAGGTAATGGATCTGGTAGAGCGGGATCCTGCCTATTGTGAAAAAATCGCGGAACAGTGCTATGAACATGTGGTAGCCTCCGGGAAATACAGCTACGAAAAATTTGTGGAAGAGGTCTTATGCGACCTAAGGGCCCTTGTGGGGCAGCGCGCGGGGCCCGGCCCGGGCGGCCCGCTTGCCGTATCGCTGGGATTTTACCGGATAAAAGGCTGTTACATGGCGCAGGAGGCCGCCCGGGTGATCCTCCGCAAGGCAAGGACGGCCGCCAGAAGGCTGTACGGCGGCCTCAGGGGGCTGCTGGCCTCCGCAGCCAAGGCCTGTATGCCAAAAACATACGCCCGGCTCCGGGCGGCATACCGGGCGCGGAAAAAACGGTAAGGGCAGGTTACGCAGGAGGTGGGGCGCAGTGCATCCGCAAAAGGTGGATTTCCTGTTTATATATGAGGTAAAGGCGCGGGAGCTGGAAAATGTCTGCCTGCTGGCCTGTGAGCTGGAGCGCCGCGGCTACTCCACTGCGATCCTGAATAGCTGGGCCATGCTGAAAAAGCGGAGCAGGCCTGCCTATTCCTGCACGACGCTGGTGGTGTCCGCCTGTTATAACGAGGAGGTTTATCGCTTCTTTACCGGCTTTGCGGCGCATTACGAAAAGGTTTTCTGCCTCCAGTGGGAGCAGGTGCCGGTCAATTACTCCTACCGCTCCCGGCAGGTAACCTCCTGGACCTACCAGGGGCCGGCCAAGCAGGTGCGGAATGTCTGCTGGGGGGAAGCCGGGCAGAAACGCCTTGTGGAGAGCTTTGGGGTAGCGCCGGACTGTACCCGCGTGACCGGGTATATCACGCTGGATTTTTACCGGCCCATGTTCCGCCCGATGCTGGTTTCACGCCGCCGCCTGTTTGAAAGGGAAGGGCTGGACGCCGGCAAAAAAACCTGCCTGTTCATATCCTCCTTTGCCTATGTAAAGCTGCCGCCCAAGCTGGAAGCGGTTGCAGACGAGGACGGGAAGGAGATGACAAAGCTCGTTTCGGCCCAAACGCAGCAGATTGTGCTGGAGTGGATCGAGCGGCTGCTTTGCGAGGAGCCGGGGCTGCAGTTTATCTACCGCCCGCATCCGAGCGAGGCGGAAAACCCGGCGCTCCGGGCGATGGCGCGGCGCATCCCCCGCTTCTTCTGCATTGCGCAGCCGGCCGTTAAGCATTGGATCTGTGCCTGCGACCGTGTGTATATCTGGAACAGCACAACGGCTGCGGAAGCCTGGCAGAGCGGTACGCCCACCTTCCTGCTGCGGCCGGTGGCATTACCGGAGGCCTGCGATATGCCGATCTTTTCCGGTTGTGCGGCCGTCTGCCGCTACGAGGATTTTCGGGCCTCTGCTGCCGGTAGTGAAAAAAAGGCGGGCACAGCCCGGCCGCAGGCCCTGCGCGCGTGGTATGCGGATACCGGCGAAACGCCCGTTTACCAAAACATCTGCGGGTGGCTGGAGGAAACCCATGCCGACCCCGCCTATAAAAGCCCGGCGGCGGCGCCCTATACCGACGTACCATACCTGCGGATGTGGCTGGAGTACCGGGTTGTCTACCCCTGGAAAAATCGTTTTGTGCATACGCTGCGTTACCGTGTGTGCTACTGGCCCATCGTCTGGCTGCGCGCCGCCCGGCCGCCAAGGCCGAAAGGCATGCCCGGGGCCTTATATAAAGCCTATTCTGTTTTTTGGCGCTTTGGCAGTTGGGTAGGCCGCCTGGCAATCCTGCATACGCCTGTGGGGCGCTGGCTGCGGCGCAGTGAAAAAGGGGAAAAACGCTGTCGGGCGGCAGCGTGGCAGCACGAACAGCTTGGGCAGAGGCTACAGGAAGAGAACAGGCGCTGGCAGGCCGATAAGGCAGAGGTTGATCAGATGCAGCAGCGTTTGCTCAGCGAGCTGCGCCGCGAAAAGCAAAACCGGGATACGGCGCAGAAACGAAGGTACGACGCTTCCAAATACCGGCTGAATCGCGCGTCGCAGCGTGAGATCCGGCGGATAAAAAGCCGCCTGCGGGAGTGCTTGGAAGCCACTTGAACCGGGACCAATCCGCTTTTGCCCCCCATAAGGCAAAAAGCGGCGCCTGCCGGGGGCGGCTGGAAATATAAAGGCATGGGGATATTATGCATATGCGGGAGGCGGGAAACCTTTGCGGGAAGTAGATTTTTTGTTTGTGTACGACGTGAAAAACAGGGAATACGATAACCTGTGCCTGCTGGGAGCGGAATTAAAGCGCCGCGGCTATCGGGTTGCCTATCAGAGCTTTTGGCACAGCTACACCCATTTGCTGTACCCGCGGTATAAAACCCGCGTGGCGGCAATTGCCACCTGCTATAAGGATACCGTGTACAGGACCTTTACGGGTTTTGTCGGCTCGTTTGAAAAGGTTGTCAACCTGCAATGGGAACAGATACCTTTGAACAGCACGCTGGAAAGCGAATCTGCCGAGCAATGGGCGCAGGCGGAGTGGAATGCCTCCGGGGTGTTGCAGCACCACGTACGATATGTAGCCTGGGGGGGGGCAAATTGTACACGCCTTACGGACATAGTGGGCGTGGAACCCCAAAATATTTGTGTGGCGGGCTATGTCACGCTGGATTTTTACAGGCCGGAATTTCGGGGCTTTTTTATCCCGAGGAAAACGCTGTTTGAAAAATATGGGTTGGACCCGGCCAAGAAAACGGCGCTGTTTATATCCTCCTTTGTGTTTGTCAATATGCCCAGGCTGAACAGCCGCAGCCCTTTGATGAGCGATTCTGCTGCCGACGCGTTCCGCCAGGCCAGCGAGGACAGCCAGCAAATGTTTTTGGCCTGGGCGAAGCGGGTCCTGTCCGAGCCGGGGGGCGAATCCGTCCAGATCATTTACAGGCCGCACCCCTCCGAGATGGCGAATCCGGCGCTGGCGGAAATGCAAAAGGAGCTGCGGGGCTTTTTTGTACTGCCGCAGGAGTCTATCAAGCATTGGCTGCGCGCCTGCGATGTGGTCTATAACTGGAACAGCACAACGGCAGTAGAATCTTTATACAGCGGTACCCCTACCTTTGTGCTGCGGCCGGTCCCCATGCCCCATGGCTGCCAGATGCCGATCTTTACCGGGACAGGCTTTGTTGAAACCTACGAGCAGTTTGCGTATACCCTGTGCCATGCGCAGGACCCCGACGTGCAAAAGCGCTATGGGATGGACCTGGCCCTGCTGAATTCCTTTTACGATGTCGCAGACAGGCACGCCTATCTGCGGGTGTGTGATTTTTTGGAGGACACCTTGCAGGATAACAGCTTCAGCAGCCCAATTTGGGAAGTGCCGCCGCATCTGCTGTACTATAAGGGCGGGATCTGGCGTATAGGCAATATGCTCCGCAAGCATATCTGGCAGAACCATGTGTTAAACCCGCTGCGTTACTGGCTTCGATACCGTTTTTGGGGGTGGCTGCGCTACATAGCGCCGCGCCGGCTGCGCCATAGGCTGCGCAGGGGAAAGCGGCAGATACAATACATGGCGGCACTGCTGAAAAAGGACCCTGCGCGCTGCGCCGCCCTGCGGGGCGAGCTTCTTGGCCTGCGGGCGGAAACAGGCGATTGGCGCAAAGAACGGCAGGAACAAAACGCCGCCCGCCGGCAGGAGGCAGCCGCCATAAAAAGACAGACCCTTTTGCTGTATGCAGAGCTGCACCGGTACCTGTACGACGAGGATAAGCTTATAAAGCGCCGGCATGACAAGATGAAGGCCCAAGAGCATTATGTCCCCCCATGGAGGTTTCGCAGGGGCGAGCGGGAAATCCGTAGCATTTTGACGGCACAGGGGCTGCTGCGGTGAAAAACGAAGGGAGGGGGTATCGGTTATGGAAGGCAAGGAAATGTACCGGCTGGCACAGCGGCTGTTTCCCATATGCCGCAGCCTTACAGGCAACGGGGTGCGTGAAACGCTGAAAATTTTACAGGAAACTATGCCCAATATGCAAATCTATGAGGTGCCCAGCGGAACCCGCGCGTTCGATTGGACGGTGCCGGACGAGTGGAATATCCGGGATGGGTTTATTGCAGACGGGCAGGGCAAGCGGGTGGTTTCTTTCAAGGACCATAACCTGCACATTATGGGATATTCCGAGCCGGTGGACCAGATTGTTGGCCTTGAGGAGCTGAAACGGCACATCTATGTGCAGGAGGATCAGCCGGACGTTATCCCGTATGTGACGTCCTATTATAAGCGCCGCTTTGGGTTTTGCATGAGCAAAAGGCAGCGGGACGGCCTGCGCGCAGGGCAGTACCGTATGTATATCGACAGTACGCTCGAGCCCGGTTTTCTTACCTATGGCGAATACCTCCTGCCGGCGACGGTTTTGGGCGGCGCGGGGCAGGAAATATTGCTTTCCACCTATATCTGCCATCCGTCCATGGCAAACAACGAGCTCTCCGGGCCGTGTGTCGCTGCGGCGCTGGCCTGCTGGCTGGAAAAGCAGCCGGTGAGGAGATATGCCTACCGGTTTGTATTTGTACCGGAGACGCTTGGCTCCATCGTTTATATCAGCCGCAACCTGGAACATCTGAAACGGGCGGTGGCCGCCGGGTTTAACCTATCCTGTGTGGGCGATAACCGTGCATACAGTTATATCGAATCCCGCAAGGGGGATACCCTGGCGGACCGGGTAGCCCGGAACGTACTGCGCACCCATGCGCCGGGGTACGTCACCTACTCCTACCTAAAGCGAGGGTCGGATGAGCGGCAGTACAACGCGCCCGGCGTGGACCTGCCGGTTTGCTCCATCTGCCGCAGCAAGTTTGGTGAGTATCCCGAATATCATACCTCGGCGGACGACCTGTCCCTGATTTCGCCCGAGGGGCTTCAGGGGGCGCTGGACGTTTACCGGAAATGCCTGCGCGGGCTGGAATATAATCGGTATTATCGGGTAAGCTGCCTGTGCGAGCCGCAGCTTGGGAAAAGGGGCCTGTACCCGACGGAAAGCTATAAGGGGTCGGCGGATGCGGTGCGGGACATGATGAACCTGATTGCTTATGCAGACGGGAGCATGGACCTGATTGCCATCAGCGATACGATCCACGCGCCGCTGGAAACCCTGATCCCCTTGGTGGACAGGCTGACAGAAGCCGGGCTGCTGGAAATCTGCGAAGGGCGGGGTAAGGGCCAATGACAGAAAAAGAGTATTGGCAGCGGCATATGCGCTCCCTTGCGGCGGACGGGCCGTTTCTGATCCGGGCGGAGGATGGCTTTGTTTATACCTACCAGGACTTTTTTGGCGGGGTGCAGGCAATGGCGGAGCAGGTTAGGGCGGTGCGGGCGCGCCAGCTCATGGCCTGTATGGAAAATTCGCCGGCCCTCTGCATGCTGTATTTTGCCTGCGCGATGGAAAACAAGGAGATTATCCCGTTGGACCCGCAAAAGAGCCCTGCGGAGATCGAACGGATCCGCGCCTGCCATCCTGACGCCGAGCTGGTGGGCGCCGAGCCGGATTGCGCACTCAAAAAAGCGCTGCAGCAGGCGGCGCAGCCCGGCAAGCCGGCCGGCCGGCCGCTGGAGGAGCTGTTTGCGCAGACGGATTTTGAAAAACCCTATCTCATTACCTATACCTCCGGCAGTACGGGCCTGCCCAAGGGGGTGGTGCATTCCTTGCGCAGCCTCATTGCGAGCGCGCTGTCCTTTGGGGAGCTGCTTGGCTATGCGCAGGGGGATATCTTCTATCACGCTATGCCCATGACCTATATGGCCGGTATCCTGAATACGATTTTCCTCCCGTTCCTGTTTGGCTGCCGCATTGTATTGGGACGCCGGTTTTCGGTGATGGAGGCAGTACCCTTTTGGAAAAGGGTTGCGGAGTACCGGGTAAACTGCTTTTGGATGGCGCCCGCGATGCTGCGGATGCTCCTTACCGTAGACCGGCAGAGGAGCGGGCGGGACGCGCTTGCGGGCCGCAAAATTACCTTTAGCGTTGGGACCGCGCCGCTGGACGCGCGGCTTCGAGAGGATTTTGAACAGGCCTATGGAATACGGCTGTACCAGAGCTACGGCCTTTCGGAAACACTGTTTTTGACCAGCCAGTGTGCGGCCGGCCCCGCAAGGGACCATTCGGTGGGGCGGCTTTTGAACGGCGTGGAAATGAAGCGCCTGCCGGACGGCGAGGCCAGCTTCCGGGTGCCGTGGATGTTTTTGGGGTACTGGAATGGTGGCAGGCCGCTTTGCCGCCCGCCGGAATGGTACGACACCGGGGACCTGATCGACGGGACCCCGGAGCAGCTAATCGTCTGCGGGCGGAAAAAGGACCTGATTATCAAGGGGGGCCTCAATATCAACCCCAACGATATCGAACAATGCCTGCAAAGCGTGTTTGGCATTGCGCAGTGCGTTGTGCTTGGCGTGTCAAGGCGGGGCGATGAGCAAATTGTATGCTGGACTGCGGGCGCCGAGACGGCGGGGCTGGAGCGCAGCGCGTTAAACGCCGCCATAGAACAGCGGTTAGGCCGTAAATATAGGCTGGATGCGCTGGTAAACCTGCCCGAGCTGCCCAGGAACCTCAACGGGAAAATTGATAAGCCAAGGCTGAGGCAGGAATGGGAGATGACGCATCCATGATCCTTATGCTGGACCATATCACGCTTGCAACCCCGGCAGAAAAGCGCCGGCAAACGCTTGAGCGGCTTTGCGGGTACAGCGTGCGTTTTTCGGAGGAGGGGCTGCCCAATATTGCGGCAAAGCAGCCCCTGTTTCAAAGGCCGCATGCAAGCCATGAGCTGATTAAGCTGGACAGCCCGGCGGGCTACCCGCTTGAGGTGGTTGTATATGACGCCTGCCGCGGCCTGTCGGGGCTCTCGGTCCGCCAGGATGAGGCGGAAATCTGGATACCTACTCAGGATGCCGCAGGCAGCGCCGCGTTTTGGCAAAACTTTGGCCTTTGCCCGGCAGAGGATGACCCGGCCCTGCTGGCGGGCAAGGGCCCTCTGGACAGGATGCCCGTAAAAATACGCCTGCTGGAGGGACGCGGCGGGCAAAAGGCATGGCTGGACCAGGAGGGCCCGGTGGCGCTGGCGTTTATTGTGACCCACCATGCCGATCTGCAAAAAAAGCTTTTGCAGCAGGGCTTTGCCGTGAGCGGGGCCGATGACCTGTCCGTGAACGGCAAAGCGCTGCGCATATCGTTTGCCGCGAGCGGATATGGCGATATCGCTGAGATCATTTCGGTCGGCAGGCCCGTGCCGGCCGGCGGTATGCAGTAAAAAAGGGCGCTGGGGATTGGCGGCCTTGCTTTTATGCAGCCACCGCATATGTGGGGCGCCCTGGCGCTGGTTGCCAAGGCATTGTTAGAAGGGCGGAGGAAAAATGAGCTGGATTGATTTAACGCTGACGATTGACAACACCTGTATGACCTGCGGTACCGCCTGGCATGCGGCGCCGTCCATTGCCCGCCTGGGCAGGCTGGAGGAGGTTGGCCGCAACACGTCCGTCATTACCCTGGGCAGCCATTCGGCCACGCATCTGGACGCGCCGCTGCATTTTTATAACGGGACCTATGGGGTGGATGAAATCCCGCTGGAAAAGCTGTGCGGCAGCATCCGGGTAACGGATTTGAGCCATATCCCGCCGGGTGGCTGCGTTTGCCCGGGGGACTTGGAGGGAATTGCCGTGGCCCCTAAAATGCTGTTCAAGTTTGGCTGGTACCGCAACTGGAAAACTCCCCGTTATTATCAGGATTATCCGTATTTTGAGCTGGAGACCCTGCGGTACCTTACAGACAACGGCCTGGAGATGCTTGCCATTGACACGCCGTCTCCTGATACGGCCTCTGCCATCGGAAAAAAAGAGGATTCCTTGGGCCATAAGCTGCTGCTGGGCAAGCAGGTTGTTATTGTGGAATATCTGAACAATACGGAGCAGTTGGAGGACGGCGGCAATTATGAGATCGTTGCGCTGCCCTTAAAGCTGAAGGGGAGCGACGGCTCCCCGTGCCGTGTAATTGCAAGGAGGCTTTCGCATGAATTATAAAGAGAAGATAAAAAAGTGGCTGATTGAATGGTTTTGCGGGCAGACGGGCCGCACCCCGGCGGAAATTGAGGCGCATGCAGACGAAAATTATTTTGACCTCGGATACCTTGACTCATTTGGCTTTATCGAACTGGTTGAGGCGCTGGAGGAAACGCATCAGGTTGCCTTTCCGAGCGATGCCTTTGAGGACCGCTCTTTTGCAACCATCAACGGCCTGGCAGAAATCTGTGCCGGCAGGCAGGGGGAGTAGGGGATGGCCGCAGTATATACCTATGACGAGCTGTTGGCGGCGTTGCGCGGGGCCGGCCTGTGCGCGGGTGAGGATGTGTTTATCCACTCCAATCTCGGCTTTTTTGGCCGTTTGGAGGGGGCTCGCAGCCCGCAGGAGCTGTGCAGCCTTTTTATTAAAGCGGTTTTAACGGTGGTTGGGCCCAAAGGGACCCTGATTGCGCCGTCGTTTACCTATTCCTTTTGCCATGGGACGGTTTTTGACCCGGACGCAACGCCTTCGCAGTGCGGCATGCTTCCGGAAGGCCTGCGGGCAAGGCCCGCGGCGCTGCGCTCCGGCGACCCCAATTTTTCGGTGGTGGCGGAGGGGGAAAACGCTGCCTTTTATACCAAAAGCTGGAGCCACGAAGCATTTGGGGCGGGCAGCTTCTGGGAAAAGTTCCTCTCTAAAAACGGCCGGATCGCCTGCTTTAATTTTGATTGCGGCTCTACCTTCGTGCATTATGCCGAGCATCAAAACAAGGTTTCTTACCGGTACAACAAGGCGTTTAACGGCGTGTATGTCTCGGGCGGGCAAAGGGTGCGCGATTATGCCGTGCATTATGTGTACGATACCGACCGCCCGCAGGACGGCCCCTGCTTTACCCGCCTGGACAAGCTTGTGCGCCGGCAGCCGTTTTTTGGCGCTGCGCCGCTGGGGCGCGGGGAGATCGTGTCTTTCCCCGCAGCGGCTTACCTGGAGCTGATTACCGAAACCCTGAAAGCAAGGCCCCGTTTTTTAACGCGGGAGGAAGATGATGAATGATTTTCAAATTATGGATGTAACGCTGCGGGACGGCAGCTATAAGATCAATTTCCAATTTTCCAATACGGATGTGCAGTGTATTGGCGGCGGCCTGGACCGCCTGGGCATCCCCTATATTGAGATCGGGCACGGCATGGGGATTGGGGCCAGCGGCCCACGCTATGGCGCCGCGCTGCATACGGATATGGAATACCTGCAGGCTGCAAAGGAAACCGTTTGCAAAGCAAAGGTTGGGATGTTTTGCGTGCCGGGCGTGGCAAGCCTGGAGCAGGTGGAACGCCTGTGTGCGGCCGGGCTGGATTTTGTGCGCGTGGGAACCAATGTGGACGCGATAGAAAAATCCGAGCCGTACATCCGCCTGTGCAAAAAGATGGGCGTTATGGTTATGGCAAATTACATGAAATCCTATGTGATGGAACCGGCGCAGTTTGCGCAGCAGGTAAAAAAGTCGGAAAGCTACGGTGCAGACGCCGTGTACCTTGTGGATTCCGCCGGCAGCATGCTGCCGGCGGACATCCTGCGGTATTATGAGGAGATCCGGGCCGTGTCTGCCTTGCCTTTGGGGTATCATGGGCATAATAACTTGGGGCTTGCGCTGTCCAACAGTCTGTACGCCGCTGAGATAGGCTTTTCTCTGATCGACGCATCCCTGCAGGGGCTGGGGCGCAGTGCGGGCAACACGGTAACAGAGCACCTCATTGCGGTTTCCCAGAAAATGAGAGGCAAGGAGGATGTGGATGTCAGCGAGCTGCTCCTGCTGGGGAAAAAATATGTCGCCCGGTTTGTCGGCTCCGGCATTACAGACCCCATAGACACCGTGTGCGGGCTGGCGGGCTTCCATTCAAGTTATTTACAGGCCGTCCACCGCTGTGCAGGGAAATTTGGCGTCAGCCCGTTGGACCTGATTGCCGCATATGCAAAGGTGGACAGGCTCGATATGGACGAAAACCGGCTGGAAACGATAGCAAAACAATTGCCGCAAAAAAAAGAAGTCCTCTCGGAGATTGACATGCACGGGTATTTGGTCAACGAGCAGGGGCGGCGGTAGGCCGCGGCAAAAACAGGATGGGAGGCGCTTTGCAAATGGAAAAGCTGGCGATTAAAGGCGGGTATCCGGTACGGAACAGCAAGATATTTTACGGCCGACAATGGATTGACGAGGACGACATACAGGCGGCGGCGGAGGTGCTACGCAGCGATTTTATTACCTGCGGGCCCAAGGTGGATGAATTTGAGCAGGAGCTGGCAGGGTATACCGGCGCAAGGTTTGCGGTAGCCGTAAGCAATGGGACGGCGGCGCTGCACTGTGCCTGCATGGCGGCAGGCATTGGCCCGGGCGACGAGGTGATTACCACCCCCCTGACCTTTGCTGCCAGCGCCAACTGTGCGCTGTACTGCGGCGCAAGGCCGGTATTTGCAGATATTGACCCCCATACCTATAATATTGACCCTGAAAGCATCCGGGCCTGCATTACCCCTAAAACAAAAGCCGTTGTCGCAGTGGATTTTACCGGACAGGCAGTAAAGCATAGAGAAATCCGGGAAATCTGCGAGCAATACCATCTGGTCTTTATTGAGGATGCCGCCCATGCCATTGCAACCCGCTATGACGGGAAACCTATCGGCAGCCTGGCGGATATGACCTGCTTCAGCTTCCACCCGGTTAAAACGATTACCGGCGGCGAGGGCGGCGCAATTACCACCAACAGCGAAGAATACTATAAAAAGCTGATGCTGGTGCGCACGCATGGCATTACGCATGACCAAGCGGACATGGAAGGCGCGCCGCACGAAGGCCCCTGGTACTATGAGCAGGTGATGCTGGGCTACAACTACCGGCTTACCGATTTTCAGGCGGCCCTGATTGCGAGCCAAATGAAAAAGCTGGATCGTTTTGCGGCCCGAAGGAAAGAGATTGTCAAGGCGTATGACGAGGCGTTTTCAAAGATTCCGGAACTCATTGTGCAAAAGGAAATTTCGCAATCCGATACCTGCCGGCACCTGTACATTATCCGCCTGGACCTGGGTAAGCTGGCCTGCACGCGCAGGGAGTTTTTTGATGCCATGAGCGCCGAAAATGTGCAATGCCAGATCCATTATGTGCCGGTGTACTGGTTCCCGTATTATCAGCATCTCGGATACCAAAGGGGACTGTGCCCCCAGGCGGAGGAAGTATACAAGGGCATTATGAGCATCCCGCTTTACCCAAAGATGACCGACCAGGACGTAAAAGATGTGATCCACGCGGTTAAGCGCGTAATCAAATATTATCAGAAAGAACAGGAGCGTAGGCAAAATGACGTATAAAACAGAACAGGAGAGCTTTTGGCACGGGAAGTTTGGGGATGATTATGTGGACAGGAATTCCGAGGCAAATAAGGCATTGGTCAGCGGGAACATAAATCTGTTTTCTAAGATTATTTCTGCGTGTGATAAAATTGGAAGCGTTATGGAGCTTGGGTCGAACATTGGGCTGAATCTTGTGGCAATAAAATATTTGATGCCGGAATTACAAGACATTTCTGCCGTAGAGATAAATGAAAAGGCCGCAAGCATTTTGGAGCAAAGGGGAATATGTAAAAAGATCTATAG
>CAJTSP010000001.1:48241-80651 GCA_910578965.1 uncultured Oscillospiraceae bacterium | reverse complement strand
GGTATAGCCCAAGGGGAACGCCGGCTCAGCGCAGGCGGGTGGGATAGGACGCGTCCTCCGGGCTGTTTTCTTGCCCGGCCTTTGACGTTTCCTCGCCGTGGGCGCGCTCGAGTTGCTCGATGCGGGCAAGGCCGCCCGCCCGTAGCCGGCCAAGCCGGCGGCGGGCCGCATCGCGGCGCAAGGCATCAAAGCGTAGCGCGCCTTGGCTCAGCAGCGCCGCGCCCGCCGCAATGAAAAACGCCATAAGCACAATGGGCTGCAGCCCGCGCCGGTCCCAAGGGGGCTTCTGCTTGCGGGCTTGCAGCAGGTTGTCCAGCACCGATTGCCGGGGCACGGCGTCCAGCACCGCCAAAAGCCGGCCCGAGCCGGCGTACACCGCAACCTGCCCGTCAAAAGGCAGGTCCGGGTCATACTCCGGAGGGCCGAGGTACCGAGCCGAGAGCGGGCCGGTATCGCCCTCCGGCAAAAGCAGCTCGGCCGATGCCTCCAGCGGCACCTCGCCCAGCCGCTCGCCCCCGCATACCACCGGCAGGGGCGGCAGGCCCAGCCGAGCGGCGTCGGCCTGCACCGGCACAAAATGCTCAAAGCCATAGTCCAGCAGGGCGGCACATCCGGCAAATCGGTCGGCCTTGCGGGGGCAGGCAAGGGTTACCACAATCAAGGTGCGGCCCTCCCGCTCGGCAGCCTCCACCATAGTAAAATGGGCCTCGGGGGTCCAGCCGCTCTTGCCTCCCACAAGGCCGGGATAGGGCGGGTCGTCCAGCAGGAGCCGGTTGTCGGTAAGCATCTGCCGCTCGGCCGGGTGCACCGGGTTGCCCGGCATGGTATGGCTCACCCCGCCCAGCAGCTCGGCAAAGCCGGGGACAGTAAGCGCCCAGCGTGTGATAAGGGCAAGTTCCCGGGCAGTGGTGTAATGCTGCTCGCTGTGGTAGCCGCTGGGGTTGGCAAAATGGGTGCTTTGCAGCCCCAGCTCGGCGGCTTTTTGGTTCATCCTGGCCACAAAGGCTTCAATGCTGCCGGCGGCGTGCTCGGCCAAAACGTTGGCCGCATCGTTGGCACTTTCAAGCAGGGCGGCCCAAACCGCATCCTCCAAGCTCAGGGTCTCGCCCGGCCGCAAAAAAATACTGGAGGAGCCCGGCCCTACCGCCGTCACCGCGCTCTCGCTTACCGTGAGCTGGGGCGTAAGGTCGCCGCCGCACCCTTCCAGCACCAGCGCAAGGGTCATGAGCTTTGTGGTGCTGGCAGGATACCGCAGCGAGTCGGGATCTTTTTCGGCCAGCACCTGTCCGGTGGCCGCGTCCATTAAAATATAGCTCTCGGCCGTAAGCTCGGGCGGCCCTGCAACCGGCGGGCTGTGCGCCCCTGCTGCAAGGGCGCACAGGGGCGTTGCAGCGGCCAGCAGCAGGGCGGCCAGCCCGGCCGCCAGCGTGCGCGGGAGAAAAGCGCGGCGCACCGGGCGTCTTAAGCAGGCCGGACAGGCGCAGCGCGGCGGATGTGCGGCAGTCATTTGCGCTCGTGGTCCGGAGTGGCCTTGACCCGCATGACCGCACGGGTTACCGCAGCCGAGACCTCCTTGGCCGGCCCCACCAGCAGCAGCGCCTCGATCTGCTCCATCCGGGCCGCTACATAGTTGGGAGGCAACTCGTTGAGAGCGAGGGCGGCGGCCCGCTTTTTGCAGCGGTCGCACCGGCAGCAGCCCAGCTTTTCCAGGGCCGGGTCCAGCCGCTCGGCCACCATCGCCTCGGTCAGGCTTACCAGCACAATCCCGTCGCCCGGCTCGGGCTGGGGGCCCTGGGTCACGCCGGCCAGCTTTTTGCGCAGCTCGTCCAGCTTTTCGGCCCCCGCCGGGGCAGGCGGCTCGGGCTCCGGCTCGGGCTGGGCGTTATAGGGGATAAATTGCTGGGAATCTCCCGAGGGCATCAGCAGGCTGTAGAGCCGCTCGGTGCTTACCGCCTCATTGGTTTTCGCCGCTTTTTTAGCCATCTGCCTTGAGCACCTCCCGCCGGAACAATTCGGTTACAAGCTGGCGGTAATCGCTTACCGCCCGGCTGCGCCTGCCGGCGCGCAGCATGTTTTCCTGCTGCACCTGCGCCTGGGTTACCGCCACGCCGGAATGGATCACGGTGTCAAACACCGGCATGCCCAAGCTCCGGGCGATGCTGCCGGCCGTCTCGCTCACCGCCCGGCTGATGGTTTCGCGCCGGCTGTACCGGTTGAGCAAAACCCCTGCCACCTGAATGCCTGGGTTGCTGCGCATCCGCACCTGCCGCAGGGTGCTGTTGAGCTGGATAAGCCCCTGCAGGCTGTAAAGGTCGCACAAAACGGGGATGATAATATAATCGGATGCGGTATAGGCGTTGATGGTGAGCAGCCCAAGGTCGGGCGGGGTATCCACCAAAATGACATCATAGGCGGCCGCTACGGGCGTCAGCACCTGCCGCAGCAGGTATTCCCGCCCGGCGCCGGTAAATTCAATGTCCAACGCGCTCAACAGCAGGTTGGAGGCCAGCACGTCATAGCCGCCAGCCATGTGCTGTACGGCATCTTCAAAGCTGGATTCCTTTTTAATGAGCTGGTAGATGGTGCGGGGATCCTCGGGGGGGCGCTGGGCGCCCAGCCCAAAGGAAAGGTTGCCCTGAGGGTCAAAATCCACCGCCAGCACCCGCAGCCCACGGGCCGCAAGGCCTACCGTGAGGGCGTTGCTGGTGGTGGTTTTGCCAACCCCCCCTTTTTGATTGGAAACGCACAGTACAGTTGCCATAAAAGCGGTTCCGCCTTCCTCTCTCTGGGTTTGGCCTGCCTGCATTAACCGGCGCCTTTTGGGCCCACAGCCTGGCCGAGCCGGGGCCTGTATTCGGAGGCTTTTGCCCCGCGGGCCGCGGGGGCCCTTGCCGGATGCGCCGGGGGCTTTTTTATATCCCGATGGGCGACGCTATATTTCTTATTATACCGATTTGTGCGCGCAAAGGCAATGACGCAAAACGATAAAAGAAAGATTATCCCCGCCCGCGGCGCAGGGGCAGCGGACGTTTTTGCGCCGCGGGCGGCAGGGCAAGGCCTGTAAAATGCGCGAGGCAGGGCCTTTGCAGAAGGCTTGCAAAGGCCGTTATTTCCCTTCGCCCCAAGGGCTTTTTTGTGTTTAGTTTTTGTTGCGGCGGGCGAATAAAAGGGTAAGAGAGCCTACAAGGGGTTCGGCTGCCCTGGCGGGGATGCCTGCCGGCTGCGCCCCAAAGCTCAGGAGGTTCGTTATGAAAGTTACTTCTTACCGCCCCTATTCGCCGCGCCCCGGCACGGTGGAGAAAAGTGCGTTTTCCGCCGCATTTTTAACCGATGAGCATCCCAGCGCCGCCGAGCTGCGCGCGGGGAGCGGCAACACCGACCAGTTGCAGATTTCGGGCGCTTTCCCGCGCACCGAAATTGAAAAGACCGCTGCGCAGCAGGCCCAGAGCCTCAGCCAGCCGGCCGATGCCGGGCGGCTGGAGGAGCTGCGGGCCGCTGTCCAGAGCGGCAGCTATCACATCCCTACCGAACGCCTTGTGGATGCCATGATGGGCTGGAGGATTTTATAATGACCCCGGCCCTGCGGGAGTATGCCGGCTTTCTGGACGGGTATGCCGCTTTCCTGGAATCTATGGCGCAGGACCAGAAAGACCGGTACAGCGCTCTGATCTCGTTTGACGCCGAGAGCCTTTCCCATGCGATGGCAGGGCTACAGTCCGGCGTGATGCAGTTGGAGCAGATGGAGCAGCGCCGTATGGAGCTGCAACGCAAGGCCGGCTTTGGAGAGGCCTCCTTTGCGGACATCCTGCACGAGCTTGACGAGCAGGACCGGCCGGCCATGGAAGCACTCTTCCGCCGCACCCGCATCGCGGTGTGGGACATCAAATTCCTCAACGAAAAGGCACTGTCCTTTGCGCAGGAGGGAATCAGCTCGATCCGCACCGAGCGCATCGACCCGCAGACCAACCTCTACGCGCCCCCGGCCAAGGGCGGCGCAAAGCGGGGCGCCGGGGCTTCTGCCGTGTTTGAAGCGCAGTACTGAAACCTTTCGCCCCCTGTGGCCGGCACGCCGCAGGACGGGGCAGCAAAACAAAAAAGAGAGGCGAACAACCAATGATCAGACCTACCTTTTTAGGATTTGAGACCGCCAAAAAGGGCCTGACCACCGCCCAAAAGGGCATTGATATTGCCGGCCAGAATATGGTTAACTGGGATTCCGAGGGCTATACCCGCCAGCGCATCGAGCAGGTGGCCCTCTCGCAGGACCGGTATTCCTCCCGCTTTGTGGACAATAAGGTGGGCATCGCCGGCCAGGGCGTGGACATTGTGGGCATCTCCCAGCAGCGCGACAGCTTTTTGGATAAGCGCTACCGCGAGGAGTACGGCGATGTGGGCTACTTTGAAAAGTCGGCCGACATCCTCACCGACATCCAGAAATCCCTGGACATCCTCAACGCCGAGGGCGACGAGGGGCTGCGCGGGCGGCTGATGGCTTTGCGCGACGCGCTGGACACCTTTGCCGGGTCGCCGGATTCCCCCACCCATGCCAATATCGTTTCCACTGCGGTGAAGGGCATGGCCCAAACCCTGCAGCTACTGGACGAAAAGCTCAACAAGGTAGCCGCCCAGCACACCTACGACATGGAGGTCGCGGTCAACGAGTACAACGAGAAGCTGGCTAAGGTGGCCCAGATCAACAAGGTCATCATGGAGGATTCCGGCGTGATCGGCAACGACGCCCGCTACGGCCCCAACGAGCTGTACGACGAACGCAACGTGCTAATTGATGAGCTGTCCAAGATGACCAATCTCGGCGTAACCCACAATGTGGACGGGACCGTTACCCTGGATGTGGACGGCAAGACGGTGGTGCAGGGCAAAAAATACGAGACCCTCGATTTTACGGCCAATGACGAGACCGGTATTGTCTCGCTGCGCTGGCTGTCCACCGGCAAGCCGGCTTCCGAGATCACTACCGGCTCGCTCAAGGCCTCAAACGACTACATCAACGGCCGCGGCAACAACATGCTGCTCAAGGGCGAAACCGCCAACCAGGGCGTACGCTATTACAAGGACCAGTTGGATGCCATTGCCCAGCAGTTTGCCGAGGTTCTCAACAACAGCATTCCCAACTCGTTTACCGACCTCTCGGAAGGGTACAAAAAGCTGGTGGGCACCACCGACGGCAGCGACACCGTTACTGCCGCCAACATCTCGGTGAGCGAGGAGTGGGCCGGAAACGCCAGCTATATCATGACCGATCCCGGCATTCTGGACACCACCTATATCCTCTCGCTTAAAGATAAGCTCAACGAGGCCAAGATGGACTTTACCGCCCCGGGCGGGGCCAAGAGCGCCGAGGAAATCACCTTCCTGGATTATTTCAAGCAGATCGGGACCACCCTTGGCACCGACATCAGCTACCAGGAGGGCCGCCACACCGCTTCGAGCGCTATGGCTACCAGCCTGGAGGACCGGCGGGATTCGGTGGCCGGTGTCAACGTCGATGAGGAAACCTCCAACCTGATGCTTTACAACAAGTCGCTCTCGGCGGCCTCGCGTTTGATGACCACCCTGGACGAGGCGCTGGACGTACTGATCAACCGCACCGGCAAGGTTGGGCTATAAGCTTGTCGCCCAGTGATACAGCGCGGTTTTTTGCTCACAGCCGGTATAGGGACCGGCAGAAACCCATACTGAACGATACCGGAGGGACACCGTTATGAGAATTGCACAGAGAACGGTAAGCCGCAATTATAAGGCAAGCCTGAACCGGGTGCTGGGCAAGCGCGCCGATGCGCTGCGCCGCTCGGAGGACGGGCTGCGGTTTAAGGATCTGTCAGAGGACGTGGCAGCCGGCGCGCGGGCCATGAACACCCAGGAAATGCGGTACGCTGCCATCCAGCAAAAGAATACCGCCGAGGAGCTGCTCAAGGAGCTGGAGGCCGGCTGGGGCGTGATGGGCTCGATGGACAGCACCATCCAGGATGTGTTGGAGGAGATGAAGAGCGCCGCCGGCGTGCGCACCGAAGAAAAGCTGGCTGCTATCCAAAAAAAGGTTGGCAACCTCAAGGAGGAATACCTCCAGCAGCTCAACACCCAGTACGGCGGCAAGTACCTGTTTGGCGGCACCAACAACAAGGAGGCCCCTTTTACGGTAAACGAGCAGGACCGTTTGCTCTTTAACGGGGTGGAGGTAAGCAAGATCTACAAGGGCCAGAAGGTGGGCCTGGTGGGCACTGCGGCCGATGACGAAAAGTATGCCAGCGACAGCCGCTATTACACCGACGGGGTCAACTACTACCACAACGACGGCCAGTATTACTATGATGCCAATAAACAGCCCCCCGAGTTCGGCGCCGACCTTTCGGGCTTCAGCGCTGAGGTCAAGGCGACAACTGCGGGGGCCCCGACCGACGTCACCAGCAAGCTGCTGATGGGCGGCCAGCCCATCCAGATCTGGGACGGCGCCAATTGGGTGGACGCCAACCCCACCACCGGCAATGCAACCGGCGACTTTACCATGAACGGCGCGCAGCTCACTGCCTCGCTGGTTACCCAAAGCAACGGCAATGGCGTACGGATCGGCAATGAGGTGTACGACCTTACCGACGACGGCACAGGCAAGCTCAGCTTTGTCTGGAAGGGTACCGCCGCCGCGGCCACAACCGATCCTGCCGCCCTGGACACCACTGATGCCGCCCAAAAGGCGGCCCAAGCACCCGGCGGCCCTCTGAGCGTCTCGGTTACCCCCGGCGCCAATGCCGCCTCGGTTGATGCCGTTACCGGCAACGATGCGGGGCTGGAGTTTGCAACCACCCCAAACACCCCGGTGCCTTACAGCAGCGCGATTTATCTCGACACCGGCCTGGGCCTCACGGTAGACCGCGGCGCACAGACCGCCGTGGATCCTCGCACCGCTTTCCAGGTAAACGTCATCGGGCTGGAGCTGGCCGGCCACACCGGCTTTGTAAACGGTATCGCGCTGGACAACGGCGCGTACGGCCCGCAGACCATATCCAACAACATCTATGACATGATCAGCGAGGTAGAGCGGCTGCTTGCGCCGGGTTACTCCGAGGAAGAGCTGGATGCCATGCAGATGCAGCTTACCAAGATGAACGACACCATGCGGATGGCCCGCACCGACGTAGATACCCGGGCAAGCTCGCTGGAAAATATGATTACCCGGTTAAAAACCGAGATCGACGGCATGGAAAAATTAGAGGACAGCCTCATGACCGCCGACCCGGCCAACGAGGCGATCAATCTCAAGGATATCGAGTATTCCTGGCAGGCGGTTTTGGCCTTGGGCAGCCAGATCCTGCCGTCTTCGTTGCTGGATTACCTGCGGTAAGGTCCCGCAGGGCGGCAGCCCCCTCTTTTATTGAACAGAGCCTTTGCTTTCCCCACCTCGGCCTGATGCCCGGGGCGGGGTGCGGCTCTTTCAAAGTTCTGACAAATCCAAGGGCCGGAGCAAGACGTGACGGCCCGTCAGAGCCGATCAAATGGCAGCGTCCGGGACGCCGGGCGACCTGCCGCGCCATGAGGAGCGTGAAACTATGATCAGTCAAGCATTGGAAATCACCAGCCGGCCCCTCAAATGGGAATTTGAGACCGAGCCGGCCCGGCTGCAGATGAAGCAGTCGGACAATCCGATTGGGAAACTGGACATTTCGGACCCCAGCCTGCGGATCGACTCCAAAAATATCGAGGTCCGCCTGGATGGTACCGAGCTGCGCGCCAGCCTGAACCAGCGCACCATGGATGAATACACCCGCGAGGCTGCCCGCCAGGGCCGTGCCGGGGCGCAGCGTGCCACCCGTGAGGCCGCCGAGTTTGGCAACCGGATGGCCCACATCGAGGACGGCGTCACCATCCCGCAGTTAGTGCAGCAGAAGATGCTCGAACAGCCCGAAACCTACACCATGTTCATCCCGGCCCCTTACAACATATCCTGGCAGCCCAACGAGCAGAGCCTCGATTTTGAGCCGGCCAGTGTGGAAATTGACTGGCAGGTGGCAAAAAACCTGATGGAGTATACGCCGGGCAGCTTCAGCATCAACATCCTGCAAAAGCCGGAAGTGGAGATCAAGTACCTGGGCGAGCCGCGGTATGTCCCGCCAAGCTCGGCGCCCGGCTTTGACGCCACCGCCTGATTCCCGGCCGGCGGGGCCGCTTAAAAGGCGGTTCGGCTTTTACCGTGCAGCATGACGTTGCTGTGTGGAATATTGTGCAACAGAAATTCGCTTTTTGAGAGCAGAAAGGCGGGCTTGGCGTTTTATGACCATTTCTACCAGGGACTTTGGCCCCATGGAAATTGCCGAGGCTGACATCGTAACCTTTGTAGAGCCTATTTTTGGGTTTGAGGACTGCCGCGAATTTGTCTTCCTCCGCCAGCCGGAGTTTGACCCTCATTTTATCTGGCTGCAGTCGGTGGCCGAGCCAATGGTCTGTTTTGTGCTGGCCAATCCCTACGACATCCTGCCCGATTACGCGGCAGCCCTGCCCCCGTCCGCTGCGGCTGCGCTGGGCGAGGGCGATTATGTCTATTGGGCGCTTACGGTCCTGCGTGATCCCTATTATGATTCCACCGTCAACCTCAAAAGCCCTATCGTGGTTAACTGCACCACAGGCAAGGCAATGCAGCTTATTTTAGAGGAACCGTATTCCATCCGGCAGCCTCTTGCCCCCAAAAAGGAGGAGCCCTAAGGTGCTGATTTTAACACGAAAACGGGGGGAGTCCCTGGTAATTGACGGCAGGATCGAAATCAAGGTAACGGATATTTCGGACGAGAAGATCAAGCTTGGCATCGAGGCCCCGCCCGATATGAAGGTTTACCGTAAGGAGCTTTACGAGACCCTACAGGAGAACAAGTCGGCGGCGGGCACTGCCGCCGCCGCCGTGCTGCGGGACCTTTCGCGAAATATCAAGTAACCTTAAACACGCCAGCCGGCCGGGGGCCCTTCCAAAGGCCCCGCCCTTGCGCAGAAGGGCCGTTTTGCGGGCGGCTGGCCCGGCAAAGCATTTTGCCAAGGGGATGCTTTTCGGCAAAGGGCGGCGGGCGGCCCCGGCCGCCTTTATAGGTTCTGCTGCTGGCCCGCCGCAAGGCTCAGCCCCTTTACATATTCCTGCAAACGGCGCTGGCTGTCTGGCGCAAGGCGGCGAATCTGGCAGCGGTAGCAGTTGGCCTCGGTACCGAACACAATGGCCTGGCGCACCAAAACCGGGAGGTTCTGGATGCGCGGCCCTCCCGGCAGGTGCAGGGTAACGGGCTGGCCGGGGCTGAGCTCAATGTTGAGGTTTACATTGAATTTGATCTCCCGCACCGAGAGCGCGTGCACCCGGATGGCAAAGCCAATGGGGGTTTCGACGGTACGGGTTTTCAAAAAATGCCGCTCCTGCTTTTTGATTACCGCGTGCCCGGTACCGTCCAGGTCCACATAATATAAAAAAGCCAGCGCAGCGCCGGGCAGGATTTCATCCTTTACCTCCACCAGCCGCAGCATGTGCGGCGAGGATAAATACACCTCGCCTTCGAAACGATGCACCTCGGCCCCCTCGTGGATGCGGAACACCTGTAGCCGTGTGCCCATGGAAAAAAGCGGTACAAAGCTGCTCTCAAAATCCACGCTGTGGTTTTCGGCCGAAAAAACCCCGCGGCCCATCTCAATGGTCTTGCCGGACTCGGTTTTCAGCACCGCATCAAATTTGACGCCCATGTTTTCATATTCGTGGAAATATTCCTGTGCAGGCATTGGACGCTCCACCCCTTGCATTGGATTTCTTGTATCAAGCATAGCATACCGGGCCAAAAAATACCAGCCCTGCGCTTTTGCCCGCCAGGGCCCGCAGGGCGGTTTGGCTGCCCGGCCTTTTTATCAAAAATGCCGCGGATGTGCGGCAGCGGCAAAACGGCCCTTTTCAAAGAGCTGGTCTATCTAAGATGAAGGAGGGGTTTTATGCAGGAGTTCCAGGATACCCAGGCCACCGCAGCGCGCGCCGAGGCCCTGCAAAAAGCCCATGCCCGGCTGCTGGAATTGGAAACGCTGACCACCGGGTTGCTTACCTGCCCCGAGGAGCAATTGGATGAGCTGCTTAGCCGCCGCGATGCCCTTATGGACGAGCTGGGTACGCTGATGGGCCCCGAACCCCGGCCAATAGAGCTGCCGCCCGGCAGCGATGCTTCGCCCGAGGCCGAGGCTGTGCGTGAGGCTGCCGGCCAGTGCCGGGCGGTAGCCTGCCGGCTTGCGCAGTTGGATCAGCAGGCTGTGGCGCGGTTGCAGAATATGCAGCAGCGCGTTTTGCAAAAGATCCGTACCGTGGGGCGCAGCGCAGGCGCACACGCGGCGCGCTATTACACCCCCGCATCCCCATCCAGCAGCTTTACCGGCAGCGTCTGAGCCCGCCCCAAAGCCAGGCCTGCCGTCCTGCCGCAGGCGGATGCAACTTTGCCCGCCTTACCCTTTCCAAAACAGGAGGAAACGCCTTATGAACATCAACACCAGCAGCACCTACACCTATGGCAGCAGCAGCTCCAAGGGCATGTCCGGCCTTGCCTCCGGGCTGGATACCGAATCTCTTGTAAAAGAGATGCTTTCCGGCACCCAGAGCAAGATCGACGCCCAGCAGGCGCTCAAAACCCAAACCGAGTGGAAACAGGAAATCTATCGGGATCTGATCGGTTCAATCAACGATTTACAGAGCAGCTATTTTTCTTCCAACTCGGCCGGGAGCCTTACCAACAGCGCCTTCTATAATACCATGTCGGCCGCCAGCAGTTCTAACAACTTTAAGGTCACGGCCTCCAGCTCGGCCCCCTCTGGCAATGTCTCGCTCGAGATCCATCAACTGGCCAGCAGCTATCAGATGTCCTCGGCCTCGGCGGTGAGCGGCCGGTTGGCCGGCAGCTTTGACGCTGCCGCCCTGCAGGCTTTGCTGGACAGCCAGCGTACGGCCGACCGTACCCTCGTTTTTAACGTAGGCGGCGAAAAAGGCAACACCGAGGTAAAGGTGGACCTTAACCGCTTTTTCAAATCGGCAGACGGGGCCCTTATCACAAAGCCGGACGCAAGCGGCATTGCAGGCGCAGTGCAGGCGGCCCTTAAGGAACAGGCCGGCCTGGATGCCAAGGTCAGCATCAGCAGCGGGCAGCTATCAATTGTTTCCAAGGACGGCGAACGTTCGCTGAGCGTCTCCGGCAGCTCTACGAAAGAGGCGTTGAGCGCGCTGGGGCTTTCGGCAGGCGCCGAGGCCCGTACGAACGTTGCCAAAACCGAGCGTACCCTCTCGGGAAAGGTGAGCCTTTCGCCCTCGCTGAGCTTTGCCGTTTCACTGGATGACGGCCTGCAAAAAACTGTTTCCCTGGATGTTGCCGGCATGACCGGCCCAGACGGCAAGCTTATCAGCAGCAAGGTGCGTGACACCCTGGCCGCTGCTTTGGACCAGCAGTTTGGCAAGGGCGCCATAAAGGTTACCCAGGATGGCGCTAACGGCCTGAGCATATCCACCCCGGTGGCCGGCCGCAAGCTGGTGGTATACGCCGGGCAGGACAAGGAGGTGCTGGCGGCACTGGGCCTGCGCAACGGCCAAAGCAACCGCATCAGCCTGTATGATACCCTTGAGCAGATGCCTACCTCCACTGCGCTGCAGGGCAGCGACTTTGAGTTTGAGATCAATGGGATACAGTTCAGTTTTTCCAAAAACGACGATATTGATTTTGTGATGCGCAAGATCAACGCCAGCGAGGCCGGCGTTACCCTTACCTATAAGCCGCTGGACGACGTATTTGTGCTTACCTCTAACAGCTCCGGCGCAGGGCACAATATCCAGCTTAGCCAAACCAAGGGCAACCTGCTCAATGTGCTGCTGGGCGGCGGGGCGGACGGCAAGCTTGCCACAGGCAGCACGGCGGTCAGCAATCCATGGACTACCGGCGGCAAGCTGGAGGCATCCAGTGCGGCCGGCTTCATCGGGACGGACGGCATCAAAAAGGGTTCCTTCTCGCTCACGGTCAACGGCAAGGATTATACCCTCTCGGTAGCGGCCAAGGCAGACGGCGAGGGCTACACCCGCGAGGAGCTTATCAAGGAACTAAACAGCCAGTTGGAAAAAACCTTTGGCATGACCCCGGACGAAAACCTGGTGGATGTGCAGGCTATCGAGCTGGTAGAGGATGGGGGCAGGCTGAGCTTTGCTGTGCGGAGCGGCGCTTCGGTAAGCCTGGCGGCTACCAAAGCCGAAGACTTAGAGGACGAGGAGGCACTTAAAAAACTGGCCGAAGAAGGCAACCTTGCCGTAGCCCTGGGCTTTGTATCCAAGGATGAGATGAACAACCTGGTGAGCGGCAGCACCAAGCTGTCGGAGGTGGGGCTGGGCGACTGGGCCAAGGATGTGCTGGGCATTGCCGAGGACACCACCTTAGAGGGCCTTGCGGCCGCGGTGGACGCTTCGGACAAGGCTAAGGCCTTGGGCGTAAAGCTGGCCTTTGAGGACGGCAAGCTGGTGGTGACCGCCACCGACCCGGAGAATAAGCCTCTTACAAATTTCCAGATCGGCAACGAGGCGCAAACCCGTGAGCTGTTTGGCTCGGCCGGCCTTAGTTTGGGCACGTCCGGCGGCCAGGCCCAGGCGCTGGTAAGCGAGGGCAAAAATGCGGTGGTACGTATCGACGGCGCACTTACCGAGCGCAGCAGCAATGTGTTTAACTACAACGGCCTTACGGTGGAGCTCACCGGCGTTTCGGCCCTGGCCGAAGGCGGCAGCAGCATGAAGGGCACCCTGATGGTGCCGGATGCCAGCGGAAATATGGTGGAATGGAAGTCGGTAAACAACCGTTGGGTAGACGCAGAGGGATATGAGCGGTCTGAGGACGGCCAGTATGTGGCTGTCGACGAGAACGGCCATGGCATCCGGGTGCCTTCCCTGGACGCACCGGTGCCGGACGGGTATGTGCTCAAGCATCTTGCCAACGCCGCTGTCTATAGCGCGGACGGCCGCCAGATTACCGGTGTGGGCATCAATAAGGACGGCGAGCTGCTGGATTTTAGCGGGCAGCCTATCCAGGCCCGCCAAACCGATACCATCACGGTCACCCGCGACACCGACAAGATTGTAGAAGGGGTTAAAACCTTCATCGATGAATACAACAAGCTGGTAAAAACCATCAACGACCTGCTCAACGAGGAAGCCAACTACCGCGATTATGCCCCCCTTACCGACGAGCAGCGCAAAGAGATGAGCGACAAGCAGATCGAGCTCTGGGAAGAAAAGGCAAAAGAGGGCCTGCTGCGGCGGGATAGCATCTTAGACGGCTTTTTGCGGGATATGCGCTCGGTTTGGTACGAGACCAACAGCTCGGGCTATGCCATTTACCAGCTTGGCATTGAGACCGGCGAATGGTCTACCCGCGGCCAGCTTACCCTTGGGCAGGACGGCGAGGCCACCCTGCGCCAGATGCTGGCCAACGACCCCTCGGGTGTGATGAATTTCTTTGCAAACTCGGTGGACGGCGCGGCGATGCGGGTTAGCGAGATCATCAAATCGGTAGCCAACACCTCCTCTGGCAGCCCCGGCAGCCTGGTGGAACTGGCCGGCATCAAGGGCATGGCCAGCGAGAAGAACAACACCCTGTATACCCAGATTAAACGGATCGACGAAAAGATCGAGCGCCTTAAAGACCAGTATGAGCAGGAAAAGGACCGATACTGGAAGCAGTTCAACGCTATGGAGCAGCAAATCCAGAACATGAACAGCCAAAGCGCATGGCTGGCGCAGCAGTTCTCATATTAACGCCCCCTCCCCGGCGGCGCTGCCGGGCCAATACGCCCTCTGGTGCAAGATGTAAAGGAGCGAGCCATGCCGGCAAATCCGTATCAGAAATACCAGCAGCAGTCCATCATGACCATGACCCCAGGCGAGTTGCTGCTCAAGCTGTTTGACGAAACCATCAAGCAACTGCACTACGCAAAGGACTTTCTGGCTCAAAAGGAGTACGCGCAGGCCAACGCCAGTATGCAAAAGGCTACCCGCATTATCAGCCATCTCAACAAAACGCTGGAGATGCAGTACGAGATATCCAAAAACTTAGAGCAGTTGTACGACTTCTTTATGCACAAGATCACCCAGGCAAATATCTATAAGGACGCAACGCACCTGGAGGAGATCCTGCCCATGGTCGAGGAGCTGCGGGACGCCTTTGCGCAGGCGGATAAACAGGTGTCCAGCGGGCAGGCGGAAAAGTAAAAGTAACGGCACGAAAAACCGGAATTTTGAGGGTAGGCAGGACTTAGGGAATCCTAAGGGAATGGAAAGGCATGCCCTTTTATCCCAACAAAAAAAGAGGGCCGGCAGCTATGCAAAACTGCCGGCCCTCTTTTTATCGATTCTATCCTTCCTGCACCGTTGCCCCCGGCCGGGGGCGGCCGGCAAAAACGCCCGGCTTCTGGCGGGCCGCCCCAACCGGCCGTTTCCCGGGGCAACCCGTATATTGCCTTACGCTGCGGCCGGCAAACAAGGGGCGGTCAAACGGTGCGGCGATTTTTTTCGGGCAAAGGGGCGTATTTTGCCTAATTCCTGCCGGCGCCGGAAGAAGCCTGCTGCAAGGCTGCGCGCACCTGGCTGCGGCATTCCCACAGCATGGCGGTAAGGGTGGGCAGCTTTTCGCTGTGTTCTACCGGGAGGACCCACTGCTCCATCCCCAAATCCCTGCCGATCCCCTGCGATTTAACCGAATAGCCCACCACCAATGTAGGGACCCCGCAGGAATAGCCCGCAATAGAAGCATGCGTGCGGCAGCAGGCCAGCAGCTCGCAGCAGGATATCAGGTACTTGCGCTGCGCCGCGCTCCACCCTTTTGGCGTTTTACAGACGCGGGCCTGCTCGGCCGGGGAGAGGCATTCCAGCAATGCATCCAATGCTTGCCGGTCATCGTCTGCCGGCATGGTTACATGGGGCAGCAGCACCAGCGTATCCGCTTTATGGAGCAAAAAGCGGGCCGTTTGCACAAAATGCCCGAGCAGCAGGCCCGATCTGCGGAGCATCAGCGGGCTGAGGTTTATTGCCGCGACCCTGCCCCAAAGCCCATCCGGCAGCGTAGCGGGCTCCGGCCGAAGCTCAAATGCGGGGTCGCGCCGCAGCACAACCTGCCCAATCCCATGTTCCCGCAGGGCGTTTGCAGTCAGCGATTCCCGCGCGTAGATACGGTCGTGCGCCCGCAGAATTTTCTCCATCCGCGCATCGATCATTTCCGGCTGAACCGAGCATCCCCACAAAATGCTTTTGCCGCCCCGCTCCTTTGCGGTGCGGTGGAACACGCTCTGGCGGTGCCAGTTGGGGTAGCAGTAGTTGTCGCCGCCCACACCGATGCAAGCCGTCTCGCAGTCGATCTCGGCCAGGGCGTCCCGGTAAATGCGGGCGGCAATCCGCTCCTTTTCTGCAAAGCCCTCTGCCGCCTTTTCGGCTGGCACAAGGGACAGATCGGCCGGGATCAGGCGGTCCACCAGCCTATCAAGCCCAAACTCCCGGTCCTGCTCCGGGAAATGGGTGGATAGGAGGATGGGAACGCCCAGCCTGCGGAAAACCGGGACGCTTCCGCGGATAATTGCCTCCGCACCGTGATTATAGGCCCCCCCATGGCCGTAGAGCAGAAGCTTTTTCATGCCCCGGCCTCCAGCTCACGGCGCAGGGCGGCCATATCCTCGTTATCCAGCCCCATTTCGGCCAATTCGTCGGCAATGGCGCGGCTCCTGTCCTTTTGGCCCTGGCTCAGCAAAAGCTTTGCCAGCCGGAGCTTGCCAAACAGAAAGGCCGGGACCTGTTCCTCCAGCGCGGCCAGCGACAAATAGAGGTTGAGCAACCGCTCGCCATCGTACAATTTTTTGTCCTCCAGCAGCAGGCCGGTTAGCTCTTCCAGCGCGGCCAGCCGCTCCCTTTGCAAAATCAGCGCGCAGGGCCGGGCGTATTTTTGGTAAAACCGGGCGTCCAAAATCCCCAGCAGCGGTGAGCCGGCCGGCAGCAGGCCGCAGAGCAGCCGCCCAAGGTCGTACTGCCTTGTGTACAGCTTTTGTGCGATAAGCTCCAAAACAAGCTGGCACAGCCGATCCGCATCGTCCTGACGAAGCGCCTCGCAAAGGGACGGATCTCTGGCAAAAACGCCCCCGTTCTCCGGCGTGACACCGTTATAACAGTGCGGGGAAAGGGTTTTGAGGGTCTGACGCAGGCTCTCGCCGTCTGTAAGTGCGCCGCCGGCCATGGCCCCAAGCACGATTTCCCACATCAGGGCGTACCATGCCACTCGCTCTTCACAATTGTTTGTAAGCGCAAAAGCCGTAAGCGGGTGCCCGGCGATCCGGGCACATTCTGCGATTTTTTCGTTTTCTGTGACCTTCGCGTCCTTCAGCAGCCGCAGGGTGGCCCCCATCGAGCTGAGGTGCACCCGTTTGAGCCATTCCCGCTTTTCGTAGTCGAGGGTATGGTGCAGCTCCAGAAAATCTTTGATCTGTTCATAGTAGGCAATATTTGCGTCAAAACGGCGGGGATTGTATTGATAGCTGACGCTTTTGGGGCGGATACGGTAGTGGTAGAGGGCGGAATGGTCGATACCAATGCGGGAGCATTGCTTGATGTATTGGAGCATTGACACAGTGTCCCCGCCGTAGGCAAGATTAAGCGGGCCGGTAAAGACGGTGTCTTTATAAATTGAGGTCTTTTGTATGGACGCCCATCTTGTGCTGGGAAAGGTCCAAAGCGGAGGATAATTCTGTGCAAACTGACGCTGCGTTAAAATAACAGGTTGTTCCAATTTCCGCATGATCTGACTGACACCCTGCTCCTGCAAATACTGTATTGTGCCGGTTACCGCCAAGTCCAAATCATTCTCTTGCAGGAAAGAGACCAAACGCTCCAAGAAATCCGGCTCCCACCAGTCATCCGAATCCAGCACACTAATATATGGCGTGTCAATCCACTTGGTATTATCGATAAAACGCTGGTTTTTTTCAAATCGAATCAGCTTGACCCACGGATGGTTTTTTTCGTATCTCTGCAAAATTTCTGTACAGCCGTCCGTGCAGCCGTTATCAATTATCACATGCTGGAAGCTTTTATAGGTCTGATTGATAACGCTCTCCAAACATTTAGGCAGAAACGGCTCGGTATTGTAAACCCGCGTATAGATGGTTACCTGGCAGTCCATTTTCATCCTCCGTCCGCGGCGGTTCTTGTGCTGTCACTCAAACCGCACCTGGATTCTCTCGCCTGGGGCCAACTGCTGGGCGGGGGGAACCTCCACCCCGGTATAGCCGCGGCCATTGCAATGATGACATAGTTTTGTAATGTGCACTGTTTTTTTCACATTGATAAATTCCTCAATTTCTCTCTGCATTTTATCTTTGTCAGATTGCCTTAGATTAACATAGTCACTATCATCAGACTCGAATATTCCCAAACGATGAAGATTCCCCTGGATTGGGCAGCGATACAATTTGCCGTCCATCAAGTATGGATCACCGTTTCCGCCCAATTTGCAACATCCTGTTGTTACATGACGCAGCTTCGGTTCCGTTAACTTTTTTCGATGAAAGGCCGTTAACTCGTACCATTTCTGCATAAATAACCAATGTTTGATGTGATTGCTGCAAAAGATAGAAAGCAGTTCTTTTTTTCGTGAGAGTTTTCCATAGTCCGACAACTGTACTGTAACCTTGGGATGCTGAAGCGCTTTTATCAGGTGAGCATCTGGTAAAATTGTACCATTTGTTATTACAATAATTTCCATAATTTCCTGCCTGCTGCATAATAAATCCAGCAATTCAGGCAGAGGCTTCCAAAGAAACGCTTCACCTCCCTCTATTATCAAGTGATGAAAAAACCTTTTGTTCAGCACCGTGTTGATATCTTGAAAAACATTTGTCAATTCAAAGTGACGCGGCTTTGAATAAGAGGGCATCAGGCTTGTGCAATTTTTACAGCGGAGATTGCAAACTTCAGTGACGCAGACATCTAACGAAAAGAATGAAACGTTCAGATGCAGATTAAGACATTTTCGAAAAAACATATCAATATGGTAAGGCAATGAGTCCGGATGATACCAATCAGGTATTTCTGGTAATTCGTCAAACCCTAACGAGTCAAATTCCAGAAAAAGTGAAAATGGAGTAACCGCATTTTCGTATCCCAGTTTGTTTTTTACATACTCAAAAGCTGGGCGCAGGTTATAGGGCGTGACAATAGGAATTGCTTGGGGATACCGTTTTTTCATCTCTTCTGGAGAATAAACCGGCAGGTTATAATAAATAGTTCCTTGTTTTTTTTCATCTTGGTCTCCAAAACAGAGTACTTTGACCCCCTGCTGTTCCAGCAGGTAGGCCGCCAGCAAACCTTGAAAACCCGCGCCATAGATAACGAGATTCCCGCTCAAGAGCTCAAAATCCGGGCGTGGCACACTCTCAAAAAATTCCGGGTGGGCGTATTTATATTTCATCGCATAGTCCCCATTTCTTCCAAGTCTTCAAGATATGTAAGTATATCCTTTTTTTCGGTTATAAAGCCTCCAACGGCCCGGCGATATATTTGTTTATCCAACCTTTTTCAAAATTCTGTGTTTCCGGCATGCTCAAAAATTTGTCCCGGTGCCGCCGCAACTCCCTGGTCATATCCAAAAGCTGCCCCTCGCATCCGGCAATCCCCAGCCGGGTAATCTTTTCTACCATCGAGATCATAAACGACCATTCAAAATATCGCCAGCGGGGGGCGCCGCCGGGGAATCGTTCGCAAAGCCACTTTGTCCTTGCGCGGTAGGCCGCCAGATATTCATCCAGCGTCTCGGGTGTAAGGAGCCTGTGGTCGGTTGTCCACGCAGAGCTGTTGCCCTCGTGGCGGTAAAACGTGTACTTCGGAAGACCATGGTAGGCCACCCGCTTTGCCCGCGCCAGGAGCTTGTACATCAGTGCAATGTCGTCAAAGGTTTTTTCCTCGGGGAAGCGCAGCCCCTCCATCAGCTCCCGCCGGAACAGCTTGGTGGGGAACGCCATGTTGTACCGTTTGCGCCACAGCAGCTCGGTGATTGCCTGCTCAGCGTCCATCGTTAGCTTTTCATCAAAGGCTTTATCTGCCGCCCCGCAGATGGCAAGGTCAGCGTTGTTTTCCACGATCAGTCCCAGCAGGAACTCCAGAAAATCCGGCTCGGCCCAATCGTCGTCGTCCACAAAGGCGATGTACTCGCCCCGGGCGGCGTCAAGCCCGGTATTGCGCCCCGCGCCGATGCTGCCTCGCACCCGGTGGATTGCCTGAACACGGCTGTCCATCGCGGCATACTCGTCCACGATGGCGCCGCTGCGGTCGGCAGAGCCGTTATCCACAATAACAAGCTCAAAATCCCGCAGGGTCTGGTCCAGGATGCTCTCGATTGCCCGCGAAACAAGGGCTTCCCGGTTGTAGGTCAGCATGATAACCGAGATCATACCGGCTCCTCCCATACCTTCCAGGGCGCGTTCCCGCTGTTCCAAAGCCGTTCCAACTGCCCTTTGTCCCGCTGGGTGTCCATGCACTGCCAGAAGCCGGCGTGCTTATAAACCCCTAACCTGCCCGCGTGCGCGAGGGCTTCCATCGGCTGGCGCTCCAAAACGCAGCCCTCCTCCGCGCTCAGATAGGCAAAGATTTCCGGCTCCATCACCATAAATCCACCGTTGATCCAGCCGCCGTCCTCCCTCGCTTTTTCTCGGAAGCCTGTCACCGATTCCCCCTCCAGCTCCAGCACGCCATACCGCCCGCCGGGCTGTACGCCGGTGAGGGTAGCTGTCTTGCCGGACGCGCGGTGCCGGCGCAGAAGCGCGTTCAAATCGACATTGCTCACCCCGTCCCCATAGGTGAGCATAAACGGCTCGCCGCCGATATACCGTTGCACACGTTTGACACGCGCGCCTGTCTGCGAACGCAGACCCGTATCTACCAGGGTCACCCGCCACGGCTCCGCGACATTCTGGTGGACGGTCATCCGGTTTTCGGCAGAAAAGTCAAAGGTCACATCCGAACGGTGCAGATAATAATCGGCAAAATATTCCTTGATGACATGCCCCTTGTACCCGCAGCAGACAATAAAATCCTGGAAACCAAAAGCGGAATAATATTTCATGATGTGCCAAAGGATAGGCTGCTCTCCAATGGCAATCATGGGCTTGGGCTTGAGATAGCTTTCTTCCGTAATGCGAGTACCGAACCCCCCGGCCAAAATCACAACCTTCATGGCATTGTCTCCCTGTACGCATGTACTATTGCCCTGCCGGCTTTTTGCGGTCCTCAAAGGCACGCTATTGAGGCATCTGCCCAAGCGGCTCCTGCTCAATAAGCCACGCCACCTGCTTGTAGGCTGGGCTCTCGCAGATCGCGCGGGCGGCAGGGCTGTTTGGCCCATAAGCTGCCAAAATGGACCGTACCTTTTCGGCCAGGGCCAGCAGCTCAGGGCTGGCCTCGGGCCGGGGGTCCTCCTGAAAATGCTCCAGCAAAAAATGCACCATTTCTTTTTGGCCGGGGCAGGCGGCGAGGCCCCTGCGCAGGGCGGCAAGATACCCCTGCGGGCTGCCGTTGTCCAGCACATCAAAGGCGCGCGCACAGTATAGCCCCCAGCGGTGCATGGGCGGCAGCAGCGATGCATTTTCGTCGGTGAGCATGGCCGGGGCGTACATCCGGGGCAGCAGCACACGCTCCAGCCCCGCAAACCGGCGAAGGAGCGCAAGGCCGGCCTCCGGGGTATCCTCGGGGCGCCCTTGCTCCTCCGGCGTTTGGGCATGCTTTGGAGGGCAGGCAAATTGGCTGGCGACATCCCTTTTGCCCAGAGTCCAATCAAAGCTGCCCAGCGCGGCCAGCGCAAGCGCCTGCGCCCAGCACAGGCTTTGCAGGCCGGAATCTCCGCTTATATCCTCCGGCAGGGCCAGCGTTAGCTGCCGGGCGAGGTTGCTGCCATGGGCGAGCCGGGAGGCAAGGCCGTCCAGCACCTCGAGAGGTAGCGGCTTTTCGGGGAGCGGGAAGGTCACCCCCGCTATGAGCGCATGCTCCAAAGCTTCGATGGGCAGGGCCTGCCAGTCCTCCACCTTTGCAAGGATAGCGTGCATGTCGGCAGGGTCGGCGGTTGTCATCAGCTTGGCGGCGCGGCCGGCCTCGCACACATCGGCCAGCGCGGCAAAGGCGGTGTAGGCGGGGCGCCACCAGCCTCCGTTTTTCTGCTCCTCTTGCCGATACTCCCCGGTAAAAGCTGCCGCGGCAATGACATCAAAGGCGGCAAGCCAGGCCTGTTGTTCCGGCTTGCCCGGGTGTGGGCCGGCAAGCCGGCCATACAGCGCGGTCAGGACGGGGGCAACGTCCAGCGTGGTGCGGGCGTGCAACTCGCCTAAAATGACCACTGCGTTCTGAACCTGCCGGGCCGAAAGCCCGGCGGCATCCAGCTTCGAAATCAAGTCCAGCGCCCGCTCAGGCCGGCCGCTTTGCAGGCAGGCGTTTGCCAGCCCAACCTGCGCCAACCGCTCCTCCGCCGCGCTTGCAAAGCGCAGCGGACTGCGTGCCAGATCGTCCTGCGCCTGTTTGCCGAGACAGCCGGCGCGAAGGGCCTGCAAGCCCTTTTGGTAAGCTGCCCCGTGCTGTACCGCGCCTGCCCAGTCCTCCCTGTCGCAGGCCGCCCAAAAGGCGGTGTATTGCAGGTCAATTTGGGTAAAGGGGGAATCGGGAAAGGTTTTTTCCGCATGTGCAATCCAATCCCACAGCTCAGGCAGCCCCTGCTCGCGCGCTGCCTCCGCCGCACTGCGCAGGATACACCCGCCGTATATCCGCCATAGGCCGGCCTGCCGCTGTACCAGCGCCACGGCGCTGCGGACATAGTCCAGATACTCTGGTTCAAATTTACCGCTGTCGATGCATTCGTTAAGGGTACGCAGGCTTTCCGGCTCCCGCTCAAGCTCTTTGCGTAGCAGCCTCATATTGCGGCGCAGCTTTTTCTCTGCCGCCTCGGCGCTGGTGTGGGCATAGCCGTCATGATGCAGGATGGTATGGGGCAGGAAATGCGCTTGCCCCTTAAGCACCCAAAATTCGTGGATTGCGCCCACATACCGCTGCCCGGTAGCCAGCCGCAGCAACCGCAGCGCGTTGAGGTCGCTGAACAAATCGCTCTGCTCCGGCCCGGCAGAGCGGTAATTCCGCACAATCATAAGGGCATAGTCCGGCGTTTTTTTCTTTTTCAAAAAGCCAACAAGCTCTGAAATATCCTCATCCAGCCACTCATCGCAGTCGATCGAAAAATACCACTCGCCACGGCAGCGATCCATTACCGCGTTACGGGCGGCGGCAAAATCGTCCACCCAGGCAAAATCAAATACAAGGTCAGCATACCGCTCGGCAATAGCACGGCTGCCGTCGGTTGCGCCGGTATCCGCCATTACCAGCTCGCAGGGTACGGCCTTTCGCAGCGGCTCCAATGACTTCAAGCACCGCTCGATGCAGCGCTCCTCATTTTTAAAGATAATCCCAATAGAAAGCAGCGGTGCGGTTGGCATGGCGTTTATCCTCTTTCTGCTCTTTTTCTTTTTATTTGTGCTTTTCCCTTATCATAAAAGCAAAGCGGGGGCCGTCTTTCGACGGCCCCCGCCCATAGGTTCAGCTTGCGCTGACAGGCCCATAGCGCCGTAAGCGTACGGTAAAGGGGATTGCTTACTGGAGCAACTGCAGCACGCTCTGGGGCTGCTGGTTGGCCTGGGCGAGCATGGCCTGAGCAGACTGCACCAGGACGTTCATCTTGGTGTAGTTCATCATTTCCTTGGCCATGTCGGTGTCGCGGATGCGGCTGTTGGCAGCCGAGAGGTTCTCGGCGGCAACATCCAGGTTGTTGATGGTGTGCTCAAGGCGGTTCTGCAGAGCGCCCAGCCCGGCACGGGTGGTGGAAACGCTGTTGATGGCGTTTTTGATGGTGTCGATGGCGTCGCTGGCCGAAGCCTCGGTCATGATGCCGGTCTTCTTGAGTTCCTCAAGGCCCAGGCCCTTGGCGCTCATGTCGTTGACCGAGATGTTCATCTTATTAAAGTCGTCGGCGGTGTCGCCAATCTGCAGGGTCAGGCCGCTGCCCGCAACCTTTTTGCCACTCAGGGTCAAACGGATGCCCTTATCAGTCGCATCGGTCGTGCCCGCACCAGTTGCGGCAGCATTGCCGGCCGCATCGACCTCATCGATAGAAGCGGTAACATTCAGGCCGGTAACCTCAGCAATCTTTGCGATGTTCTGCTTGAAGTTGCTGTTTTCTGCATCGGTAGCGCCGCCAGCGACAGGAGGAGCTGCAGCCGCGCTGTCCATCAGGCCGCCAATGCCGCCCACCAAAACGGTAACATCCTTGCCAAGAGCCTCGACTGCACGCAGATAGCTGGTATTAACCGTTTTATCCTCGGTCGTCTTATTGGGATCCTGATCGTTGGCCAAGATAACGAACTTGTGGCCGTTGATGGTGAAGATAGCCTCGTCGGCATTGGTACCATTATACTCGACCAGATCCTTCGCCATGATCTCAATGCCGTCATCGATGCCAGAGGTAACCTTTACGCCAAGAGACGCATTGGTCTGCCCCGTTTTTGTCGGGTCTGCAGCATACGACTTGGCCGAACCATCGGCCGCGTTGACCGTCACATCAAAGCTACGGATAATGGCGCCGCTGGTGCCGCTCTTGAGTGCCTCCAGTTTGACCCCATTGTTATTGTTCGTAATCTTGAAATCATCGGCAAGCTTGGTGTCTTTCAAGGCTTCCACAACGGCGTCGGCCATATCCTTAGCAGTGACAACGCCAGTAGCGGCAAGGGTCGCATAGGTTTTCTTGCCATCCTCAGAAACCAGCTTCTTGACAGCGCCATCATCATCCTTGGCAAGCTTGAACTTGACCGAGACAGAGGTGCCATCGTCCAGACCGACATTAAAGGTGAGAACATCACCCTCCTCGCCGGGCGTGGCGGCAGCGCCATAGACAGTCAAAGCGTCTTTTGTCTCGTAGACCGCCTTGCTGCCCGCAGACTTGTAGGTCCGCACGTTGCCGCCGATCTCGATCTTATCGACGATCTTCTCCTTGGCCAGGCTGCCGTCCAGCAGCTTGGTGCCATTGAAGTTGGCGCTCTGGCTGATGCGGTCGATCTCGTCCAGTAGCTGGTCTACCTCGTCCTGCAGGGCCTGACGCTCGGTGCTGGTGTAGGTGCCGTTGGCCGACTTGGTGGCCAGCTCGACCATGCGGTTGAGCATGTCGTGCACCTCGCCCAGGTTGCCCTCGGCGGTCTGGATGAGGCTGATGCCGTCCTGCGCGTTGGAGGAAGCGGTCTCAAGGCCGGTGATCTGGGCTTTCATCTTCTCGCTGATGGCAAGGCCGGCGGCGTCGTCGCCTGCGCGGTTGATCCGGTAGCCGGAAGCCAGTTTTTCCAGAGACTTTGCCACGGCGCTGTTGTTCAGGCCAAGCTGACGATAGGCGTTCAGGGCCATCGTGTTGGTACGTACTACCATACCCATAAGTTTTACCTCCATGTGTTTGCGGCCGCGAGGACGTCAATCCGTTCGCCCTCTGGGAGGCATCCACCCTCCCGCAACGGCCTCTTGCACAGGGGTTTTCAAAAAATGCATTTATCATCGGTGTATTTTTGCAATATCCCGGCTCGGAAGGCGGCTTTTCACTTGAATTTTCCCTTACATACGGTGTTTCCGGCAGCCGCTTCCCCTTAAAGCCGGGACTATAAAAGCGCCTGACGCAAATGGCTTGCGGCCCTGCGGCAGGCAGGGAAAGTTTCGCTTGTTTTTTCCCTTTGGCAATCGGCCGGCGGGGCGGTATAATAAAAGGCAGGCCGACAAAGGGGCTTGGCCCCGGTCTTGCCGCAGGGCCGGGCCGGCAAAAACATTGCAGCCGCCAGGCAAAGGGCGTTTGGCGGCCGCAAAAAAAGGAGGCAATATCTTTTTATGAAGGAATCGATCCATAAATATTTTCAGGTGGGCACTATCCAGTGGATGAGCTTTCCGCATACCGCGCCGCTCGATTCGCTGCGGGCTATTGCGCGGGACGATTTTTTTTGACGCGGTAGAGGTAAAGGGCTACGGCAGTGCCGAGGCCAATACCGAGGCGAAAAGCCTGCTTGCGCAAAGCCGGCTCAAGGTTTGTTATGGGGCGCAGCCCCGTTTGCTTGGCCCCGGGCTCAATCCCAATGCCTTGAACGAGCCGGCCCGGCTGGCTGCGGAGAAAGCCTTGTGCGAGGCCGTTGACGAGGCGGAATTTTTGGGCGCGGACGGCATCGCTTTTTTGGCCGGCAGATGGGATGAACAAACTCGGGAGCAGGCGTATGCCCAGCTACTTAAAACCACCCGCAGCCTCTGCGGCTATGCGGCAGGCAGGGGGATGCGGGTGGAGCTGGAGGTGTTCGATTACGACATGGACAAGGCGGCGTTGGTCGGCCCCGCGCCGCTGGCCGCCCGTTTTGCGGCCGATATGCGCACCACCCACCCCAATTTTGGCCTGTTGGTAGACCTGAGCCATTTCCCCACCACCTATGAGACCAGCCGGTTTGTGGTACGCACCCTGCGGCCCTATATCACCCATTTCCACTTTGGCAACGCGGTGGTAAAGCCCGGCTGCGACGGCTACGGCGACCTCCACCCCCGGCTGGGCTACCCCAACAGCGCCAACGACATCCCCGAGCTGCTGGACTATCTGCGGGTGCTGCGGCAGGAAGGCTTTTTTGATGCGCAGGCCCCCTATGTCCTCTCGATGGAGGTTACGCCGCGCCCCGACGAAGACGAGCAGATCGTGTTGGCCAACACCAAGCGGGCCCTCACCCGCGCCTGGGCCCTGCTGGAGGACTGACCCTGCGCTTTTGGGTTTCCGCGTGCCTTTTTGCCTACTCGCACACCGCTTTGCGCCAATCAAAAAGCTGTGCCGCCCGGCAAGGGGCTGCACAGCTTTTTGTTAGCAAGAGATATGCCTATGGCAAAAACATGCCGCGTTATCCCTCCGGCTGCCCGCCTGCAAGGGCAAGGGCACGGCTCAGGATACGGTTTGCCGTTTCTTCCTTGGAAAGCAGCGGCAGCTCCTCGGCGCCGCCGGCCGTGATGAGCGTGATGCGGTTGGTGTCCACACCAAAGCCGGCGCCCTCGGTTTTAAGGTTATTGGCGCAGATCATGTCCAGGTGCTTTTTTTCCAGCTTGGCACGGCTGTTCTCTATAAGGTCCCGGGTTTCCATCGAAAAGCCGCACAGTACCTGCCCGGGCCGGCGGTGCTCGCCCAGATATTGCAGAATATCCACCGTACGCCGCAGCGGCAGGGTCAGCTCGCCCTCCTTCTTTTTCAGCTTTTCGCCGCTCACCTCGGCGGGAGCATAATCGGCCACGGCGGCCGCCTTAAAGATCAGGTCCGCCGCTTCGCTCCTCTCGCGCACGGCCTCAAACATCTCCTGGGCCGAGGTTACCGGCACGACCCCTACAAAGGGCGGCGGGTCAATGGCACAGGGCCCGCTCACGAGCACGACCTCGGCCCCCCGCAGCATCGCCATCCGGGCCAGGGCATAGCCCATCTTGCCGGTAGAATGGTTGGTCAGAAACCGCACCGGGTCCAGTGCTTCCCGGGTGGGGCCGGCGGTTACCAATACCCGGCGGCCCGCAAGGTCGTGCGCAAGGCCGATGCGGCGCAAAACGTGCTGCAACAGTACCTCCGGCTCGGGCATCTTGCCCTGGCCCACCGCGCCGCAGGCCAGCCGGCCGCTGGCGGGCTCAATGACCTCCCAGCCGTACCGGCGCAGGGCGGCAAGGTTGTCCTGGGTCACCGGGTTTTGGTACATGTTGGTGTTCATGGCCGGCGCGGCCAGCTTGGGGCAGCGGCAGGCCAGCACGGTGGTGGTGAGCATATCGTCGGCCAGGCCGTGGGCCAGCTTGGCGCACACGTTGGCGGTGGCCGGCGCAACCAGCACAAGGTCGGCGCGCTGGGCCAGGGCGATATGCTCCACGCTGTGGGAAAAATTGCGGTCAAAGGTATCCACCATGGCGCGGTTGCCGGTAAGCTGTTCAAAGGTGAGCGGGGTGATAAACCTGGTAGCGTGCTCGGTTAAAATCACCTCCACCGAGGCGTGCAGCTTTACCAGCGCCGAGGCCAGCGCGGCGGCCTTGTAGGCGGCGATGCCTCCGGTCACCCCCAGTAAAACGGTTTTCCCTTGCAGCATGGCGCGGCCCCTCCTTACTTTATCGTTAGCATTATTGCCCATTATAAACGTTTTGCCGCGGGGTGTAAAGCAGCGGTTTCCCTTGGGAGTGCCCAAATCGGGGATATAGCTGCCCCCCTGCCGGCCAAAGCTCCCTGCAAGGGGCGCTCCCCTTTTTGCTTTGCCCCCCTGCCGGCCGGGGCGGATACAGGGGCCCCGTGGCCAGGATGCTCTTTTTTATTGCAATCCGGCCGGCGATACACTATAATAAACCCCGGAGGGTGGGAACGGGTTTCCCGCCCCCGCCCTCACATCAATGCGCTGTATCCCGCATAAAAGGGAGCGGCAGCAGGAGGTAATAGTATGATGAAAACGCGTAAGCACGACACGCATTGGATGGTAGGGGTGGCGCTGATGGCCGCCATTGTGGTCCTTTTGGCAAACACGCCGCTGGGGCTCATCCCGCTGCCCGTCATCAAGGCGACCACCACCCATATCCCGGTTATCCTGGGGGCTATCCTGTTTGGCCCGCTGGCCGGCGGCATTTTGGGGGCGGTGTTCGGCATCTGCTCCATGGTGAACAACACCATCGCGCCGGCGGTTCTGTCCTTCGCGTTTTCCCCCTTCCTCGCGGTGAGCGCGTCCGGCGCGCTCAAGGCGGTGTGGGTGTCGGTGGGTTGCCGTGCCATGATCGGCGTGGTGTCCGGCTGGCTCTGGATCGCCCTGAAAAAGCTTGGGCTCAAGGATCTTGCCGCCCTGCCGGTGGTGGGCTTTGTAGGCTCGATGACCAACACCGTTTTTGTAATGGGCAGCATCTATTTTTTGCTGCGCCCCGAGTATGCGAACGCTATGGGGGTGGCAGTGGACGCGGTGTTTGGGCTTGTGATGGGGGTTATTACCGGCTCAAGCGTGCTGGAGGCCCTTGTGGCGCTGGTGCTGGTTACGGCCATTGGCAAGGCGTTGCTGCAGGTGCGTGTAATGGCGGCGCGGCCCCGCAAGGCCTGAGGAGGCAGCCTCTGCGGCTTTTCCGGGCCCCGGGCATCGGCACACCGTCCCCGCACGGTGTTTTTTAGACGGCGCAGTGGCCGGCGATTTTGCCCGGCGGGCCCAGGCAATCCCTTGGCAAAATCGGGCCAAAACTGTAAAAACGAGGCGAAGGCTATGCTTTTGGCGATTGATATCGGCAATACCAATATTGTAATCGGCGGCATCCGGCCCGAAAACGATGAGATCCTGTTTCAGGTGCGCATCGCCACCGATGCCACCAAAACCTCCGACCAGTATGCGGTGGACATCAAAAACCTGCTCAGCCTGTCCGACATCCGGGTGCAGGATATTGACGGCTGCATCATCTCGTCGGTGGTGCCGCCGGTCTTCAATTCGGTGCATACCGGGGTGCGCAAGGTGGTGCGGCTCGAGCCGTTGGTGGTAGGCCCCGGCGTCAAAACCGGCCTCAACATCCTTACCGACAACCCCGCCGTGGTGGGCAGCGACCTGATCGTGGCGGCGGTGGCGGCCCTGCAAAGCTACGACCCGCCGCTGATTTTGATTGATATGGGCACCGCCACCACCATGACTGTTGTACTGGAAAACAACGCCTATGTGGGCGGAGTGATTATCCCCGGTATCCGCATTTCGGCCGAGGCATTATCCACCCGGGCGGCCCAGCTACCCGGCATACAGTTAGACCGCCCGCGCCGGGTGATCGGCAAAAACACGGTGGAATCTATGCGCAGCGGCGTGATGTACGGGACCGCCTGCATGCTGGACGGCATGATCGGGCGGATGGAGGAGGAGCTGGGCTGCACTGCGACCATTGTGGCTACCGGCGGCATGGCGCAGTTTATCATCCCGCTCTGCCGGCGGCAGATGAATTTAGAGCACGACCTGCTGCTCAAGGGGCTTGCCGCCATCTACAAAAAAAACCAGCGGCCCCGCGCCAAGGGCTTTTAGCTGCCGAGGGGGGCCGCGTTGGCCTGTGCGCCGCGTGCGGCCGGCGGCGCACAGGCAGCCGTCTGCTAGCAGCTTTGCTTTGGCCCTGCCTGTTAGGCGCTGCGCACCCAAAATTGCTGGAACCCGCTGCCGCAAAGCGCGCCTTCCTTTTGCAAAGGGAGGCGTGTTTTTATGTTTTTAAAAAATTATGATAAAAAATGAGCAATTTGACGCTTGAAACAAGACCTTACTAATAGGATCATCCATATAAGGGATCAAAGGCCAAAGAGAGGGGGATGGGGCTCCTCGCGGCAGACCAGGCAGGGATTGACAAAAAATTCAGCATATTGCATAAAAATAACGGGATAGTGCTGTCACGGGTTGCAATTAGGAATCGTTTTGATATAATGATGGTGAGCAACGGATCGGGCGCGACGCCTTGCCTTGGAGGGCGCCGTCTGCGAGTACGCCTTGGTGCGGGGCTTTTTATACGGCCCTGAGGTGTCCCATAACAGATATTTTGTGTACTAAAATATCCGGTTTAGGTCTAACAGCCTGCGTGGCTCTCTGACCCCCACCCCCCTCGGGGGGGGGGGGTATTTTAATACAAATATATGGAAGACGCTGCGGGCCAAAACGGGGGAGGGAACGTCCGATGACCCAAAAAGAGCTTGCCCATCTTAAACGGATCGATCTGCTGGCACTTTTGGTGGAGCAGGGCCGGGAGGCGGGGGAAACCCAGGCTGCCTTGGATGAGGCCCGGCAGGCGCTGGAAGAGACGGCCCGGCTGGCCGAGCGGCTCAAGGCCCGGCTCGACGAAAAGGACGCCCAGATCGAGCGGCTCAAAGAACGGCTTGGCGAAAAGGACGCCCAGATCGAGCGGCTCAAGGCCCGGCTGGACCAAAAAGATGTGCAGCTTGGCCAGATGGCGGCCCGGATTGAGGATTTCACCTCCGGGCGTTATCTGGAAATGGAGGGTATCCGCTCCCTCACCGATATTTCCGGCCGGCTGGACCTGATGCTGCGCATGGCACAGAAAGCGGTAGAAAATTATATCGGGCAGGTTCAAAAGCCGTTGCAAGGCCAAGGGGGCGCTTGGCAGGGCGGCGAGATAAAGGAAGGAACCATACAGGCCCCATGACTGAGAAAAGAATCTATAAAAAGGGCGGAGGCTTTTCTGCCGGGCGCGGCAGGCCTGCTCAAAAGGGCCCGGCGGTTCCCGGCAACCTGCCGGCCCAAAGCGGCCCGCCGGCTCGTGGCAGAGCATCTGCTCAAAAGGGCCCGGCGGCCCCCGGCAACCTGCCGGCGCAAAGCGGCTTGCCGGCTGCCGCAAAGCTCCTTGCCGACCCTCCAACCCTGGAACAGCTTGAGTGGGAGTTGAAAAAGGCCCGCTACCGCTCCAATTTCTGGCAGGTGCTCCGCAATACCGCCTTGAGCCTGATGGTGGTGGCGGCCGTAAGCGCACTGGTTGCCGTGCTGTTTTTGCCGGTGCTGCAGATCCACGGAGCTTCGATGGCCCCTACCCTGCGGGAGGGCGATGTTGTAGTAGGGCTGCATGCCGGCGGATACCGCCAGGGCGACCTTGTTGCCTTTTATTACAACAACAATATTCTCATCAAGCGGGTAATCGCCGCCCCGGGCGATTGGATAAACATCGATACAAACGGCGCCGTTGCCGTTAACGGCGAGATGCTGAGCGAGCCCTACATATCCCGGCCCGCCCTTGGTAGCTGCGACATAGATTTTCCGTATCAGGTCCCGGACGGCCGCTATTTCGTGATGGGCGACCACCGTGAAACCAGCATCGACAGCCGCAGCTCGGTGATGGGCTGTATCGCCAGGGATATGGTGATTGGGCGTATCATGCTGCGGGCCTGGCCGGTTGAGGACTTTTGCTTTTTTGGCAGGGGATAACCCAGGTTTGACACGAGAACAGGAAGGAGGCAGATACCATGGAATCTCCCATGAAGCAGGCCGCAAAGCTCCTGCACAATAAAAAGAGCGGCCAACGCAGGCTTGTGCTGTTCCTCTGCCTGGCGCTGCTGGTAACGGCCGGCGTTATAACAGCCTTTGTACTGCACGGCCAGGCCCAGGAGCATACCCGCCGCGTACTGGAATGCACGGCGGTGCATCAGCATACCGAAAGCTGCTACCCAAGCGGCGGCCTGGCCGCCGAACCAATATGTGGCCTGGCGGATTATGCCATACATACCCATAATGCCGACTGCTGCAACGAGGCGGGCGAACTGGTTTGCCCTTTGCCCGAGCTCGAGGCCCATACCCATACGGAGGAGTGCTATACCCGCCCGCTGGCCTGCGGCCGGCAGGAAACCACGGCGCACGCCCATACTGCCGATTGCTATGCCGAGGCCGACAAGGAGCTGGCCTGCGGCCAGGAGGAGCGTGAGCCGGTGGAGGCTGTTGAGGGCCATACCCATACCGAGGAATGCTATGGGACGGTTTCCGTCCTCATCTGCACCGAGGAAGAACGCGGGCCGGTAGAAGCGGTGGAGGCTGTCGCGGCCGACCCTGGCCATAGCCATGGCGAGGGCTGCTACAACGAAAACGGCGAGCTTATCTGCACCGAAGAAGAGCGCGGGCCGGTGGAAGCGGTAGAGGCCGTTCCGGCTGATCCCGGCCATACCCACACCGATGCCTGTTATGCTACCGAACAGGTGCTGGCCTGCGGCCGGGAGGAAACCGAGCCGGTGGAGGCTGCCGAGGGCCATACCCATACCGCCGAGTGCTATGTGGTAAATCCGGATGCGCTGCCGGCCTGCGGCACGGAGGAAACTGAGGGACACGCCCACTCCGAGGCGTGTTATGGCGAGCCGGAGCAAACCTGCGAAAAGCCCGAGGCCGAGCCGCACACCCATGGCGAGGAATGCTATGAGACCCGTATTACTATGGTGGACGGCGAACCCGTTGAGGAAAAGGTGCTCGTCTGCGGCAGGCTGCAGTTGGAGGAGCATACCCACACCCAAGATTGCTTTACCTTGATCCCTCTGACCCCCGAAGAGGTGGAACAACTTGAAACCGGTGCCGGGCAGCCCGAGGTGGTAGACCTCCGGCTGGTGTACGAAGACGAAAATATCCGTGTTACGGTTGATTACGACAGTACCGCCCGGCTGCCCGAGGCCGCCGCAATAGAGCTGATAAACGCCGATACCCCGGTTCCGGTGCTCGACCCGTCCCAGATGGTGGCGCCCGAGGCGCCGGCCGGGCAGGGCGGCCCGCAGGAGTTCCCGGAGGAGGGCGAGGGCGAAGCGCCCGCCGAAAGCGAGCCTGGCGGCGC
>CAJTSP010000001.1:0-48143 GCA_910578965.1 uncultured Oscillospiraceae bacterium | reverse complement strand
GCGCCGGCCGGGCCTGCCCTGCCCGGGGAGGAACCGGCGCCCGGCGAGGGGGAGGCTCCCGCCGAGGTCAACCCGGCCGGGCCCGCCGCGCCTGCGGGGGGCGAGGGCGAAGCGCCCGCCGAAAGCGAGCCTGGCGGCGCGCCGGCCGGGCCTGCCCTGCCCGGGGAGGAACCGGCGCCCGGCGAGGGGGAGGTTCCCACCGAGGCCAACCCGGCCGGGCCCGCCCTACCTGCCGGGGATGGGGACGAACCCGCCGGGCCCGTCAAACCCGCCGGGGACGAACCGGTTGCTTTGGTGCGGGCCGGTTTTGTGGCAGCCGGCCGTGAATGGCTGCCGGCCTCCACCGTTACCTACACCGTGCAATATCTGCTGGCCGGTGAGCCGGCTGGCGAGCCGGCCGTGTACAGCTACACACCGGGTGGCGAGCTGCCCAGCTTTGCAAGCGGCATCGCCCGCTTTGCCCAGAGCGTCGAAACCGACGAATTTATCGTTACTGCCCGCTACACTGCGCTGGCCCGGCTTCCTGCCGACGCCCGGCTGCGGGCCGCACTCATCACCGAGCAGGAGACGGTTGCCGATTACACGGCCCAGTACCGTGAGGCGGTAAACAGCAAGCAGGCCCGGCTGCAGGCCCTGCTGGATATCGGCTTTTGGGTGGGGGATGCCGAGGTACAGCCTGCAGCACCGGTTGAGATTACCGTACAGTTGCTGGGCGAGGATGGCCTGCCCTCCGGCGCGCCGCTGATGGTTGTGCATTTTGGCCAGCAGGGCACCGAGGTTATAGAGTCCAGGACGGACGAAAAGGGCTCTGCGGCCTTTCGGATGGCCGGCTTTTCTCCGGTTGGTATCGGGCTTACTCCCCAGACGGATGAAAACGGCCGCGCTTTGCTCAACGAGGGAAACGGCACCTTTGAGTGGGCCGACCCGGACGGCCTTTATCATGTCACCTTTACGGTGTGCGGCGTGGTTGCACCCAAGCCCGGGCAGCCGGCGGCCGGCGACGGTACCCCTGAGCCTCCCGCCTTCTCCGGCCTGCCCGACGCCGCAAACCCCTCCGGTGAGGGCGCTTCAGCGGCCCCGGGTACGGACGCTCCCCTTGCCGGGGATGAGGCGGAGGCCGGCGGGGACACCCGGCCCGGCCCGGATTCTGCCGACCCCGGGGCCGGCGAAACGGCCGCCTCTGCCGATACCGCCAATATCCCGCTTGCTACCGCATCGCTGCTGCAGTTCCATGTTGGGCAACTGGCCGAGCAGGACGCGGCCTACGCGGCCTATGCCCAGGCGGCGCAGCAAAATGCGGCCGAGCTGCTCAATCTGGACGTTATGCAGTACAGCCTCACCTATGGCGGCGTGGAGATGGATCTTGCAAGCTGCGAGATCACAATTATGGTTGCCCCCACGGTGCAGTTAGAGGAGATGGCAAAAACCTACAGCGAGATACAGACGGCCCAGCTTGAAGAGGAAAATCCGGACGGGTACGTCCTGTCCCCATCCGAAAAAAGCATGCTGGAACCCCCCGAGCCCGAGACCGGCATCCTGTTCAGCGGCTTTGTCCCCGCCCCTGCGGGTAGCGAGGAAACCATTGAGCGGGTAGCGGTTGTGGTGGGCGGCGAGGACGAGTTTGCCGAAAAAAACGAAAACATCCTCTTTTTTGACGCTGCCGACGATCTCCCCGGCGGTGTCCCGGCAAGCCCGGTCGGCCTGCAGCAGGCGGGGCCCGGCGCCGAACCGGAAAGCGGGGACCAACCGGCACAGACGGCCCAGCTTGCAGGGATGGCGGTGGTTATGCGTGCCAGCCCTTCGGCCGGCGCTGCCCAGACCTTTGCCGTAGACAATGAGGGGCTGGCAAACCCGGCTTTTACGGTTAAGTATTTTGCAAACCTGGATAGGGTCATACAATATCCAACAAAAACGGCGGCAGGAGGGATCAACGGGCTGGCGGTAATCAACACCGACAACGGGAACACCGCCGGTACCGGCGGCAGCCTGCCTGTCAACGGGCTCACCGGCAATTCGGAGCTGTTTTGCACTACTGCCCACGCGCACAACGAAGACTGCTATGTCAGGGAGCCCCAGGGTGCTGTGGGCGTGATCCACATCGGGCTTGAGGGGGGCGCGGTAAAGACAGAGAAGACAGAGGTGGAAATCTACAGCCCAAAAGAAGACTGCACCTATATCACCTGCCCGGACCTTCCCTATTTTAACAAGCTGTACGAGAACAAAAGCTACGAGCTGGCCTTGGTCCGCATCCTGGATAAGGACGGGAAAACGGTCCAGGAGCACGAATATGACGGGAGCTGCCGTTTTACCAACCGGACAAATCTCCCGGATACGCTGGCAGACGGCGATTATATGGTTGGCGGCAGATACTATTTTGTCATCCTCCAGGGCTGTACAATTGAACTGGTCTTTGACCCGGTGAAGGACGGGCAGATGGAGTGCCCAACGACCTTTTTGGATTACGACATCAGCGAAAGCGGCTGGCAGGCCGTCGAGGGGAAACAAACCTTGCTGACGGCGAATTTTGGCATCAATGGTGCGCAAACCACCGGCGGGAATGCGGCCGGCCGCCCCCGGTACGCGTTTGGCAACGCAAATACGGGCGTAATCTACCGCCGCGATTCGGTTAAGATGCAGGACGCCAATGGCAAGGAAGTAACGGTTTATTTTAACCAGGCAAACCGGCTGGGCGGATGGCGTACGATTGCAACCGGCTTTGGGAACTGCTCTTTCGGGCTGGTTACGGGCATGGAGGAGGATGGCACGAATGTTATTTTCAACAGCCAGATTGCCGCGCCGAAGGACCTCTTTGTTGGCAGCAACGAGGTTGGAAAGCATGTGTATCAAGGCAACCTGGTCTTTGGCCGGGAGGGCGATACCTACACCTTGGCCGCAGCCAATGCGTTTGGCGGGGGCTCCTGTACAAATCTGGATACCTTCAGGCAGAACGGCGCCCTTTGGGAAAACAGCTTCTGGCCTCTGGACGATGTGCCGGAGGGGCAGAGGACGGACCCGCTGCTCGGCAGGAGCCCTTCTGCGGGCGGGTTCAAAGGCGGCGACTCTATTGAGGGATCCGGAGGGATAAAGGGCGCGGACAAGGGCGGCGTATTTCCGACCAGCGATGACGGCATAGACCACAACTTTTATCTCGGTATGCGCAGCCAGCTTACATTCAAGCTGGATAAGGACTATATCGGCCCGCTGGAATACTATTTTTTTGGCGATGACGACATGTGGGTGTTCCTGAGCAGGGTGGACGAAAACGGAAGCCTGTCTGACAGCAGGCTGATCTGCGACATTGGCGGGATACACAGCGCAGTCGGCGAGTATGTGAACCTATGGAACTGGATCAGGCAGGATACGCTCAGCGCGGGGGAATACGCCCTTACCTTCTTTTATACCGAGCGCGGCGGGTCCGGCTCCAACTGCTGGATGCGGTTTACCCTGCCCTCGGTTGCGGCAAAGCCCGTTTTTGATACCGAAAAAAATTATGGCCGCATCGTGGTGTCAAAAGAGGTAGAGAGCGATCTGAACGGGAACGGCCGCTACAAGCCCACCGACAACGGCGAAACCTTCCGGTTCAGGATCAACCTCAAGGAGCCCGGAGGAGACACGCAAATTGACAACTATTCCTATGAACTGTACAACAAAGACGGCACCCGTGAGCCGGCCGATTTTGTGCTGCACGACGGCAGCGAATTTTGGCTGAAGGCCGGCCAGTACATCGTCATCAACTCCCTGCCGGTGGGCACGCAGTATACAATCTCGGAGATAGGCATAGAGGACAGCGACTACGGCTACTCGGTGGAGATCAAGGCAAGCGACCGCGAGGAGCCAGCCGCCGGCCAAACAATCACGGGTACGGTCCAGGGCAGCAAGGTAATCAACATCGCTTTCCACAACCGCTTTACCCGGTATGAGCTGCCCAAAACCGGCGGCACGCCCGGCGCTGCTTACATCGGCGCGGGCGCTGCGCTGGCGATGCTGGGAGCAGCCTGCACCCTGCGCAAACGGCGCAAAAAGCCGGCGGAGCCTTCCGCCGGGTAACCGCTGCCAAAGCCCGACCCGGGAGGCGTAAAAGCCCCTTTGGCCGCCGGCTCAGGTTTTTACCTTTTGCATAAGCCCTCGCAATATTTTTATCAAGGAGGAAAACACACCATGAAGCAGCTTAAAAAAATCCTGGCCTTGGCGCTGGCCCTTTCCCTGGCGCTGGCCCTTTCCCTGCCCGTTTTTGCGGCGGATACCGACCCTGCCGATGCGGGCGAGCCGGCCGGCCCTGCCGGCGCCGTTGTTGCCATCCCCGGGACAAACGGCGTCTCAATTGCGCTGCCAGGCAGGCCGGGCGACCTCAAGCCCGGGCAGGAGGGCAGCGGTACGGGCAGCGTAGAGGGGCATACCTACGAGGCATATCAGGTTTTTGCGGCCAAGTACGCGGTGGATGCCGCCGGGTCCAATCAGGAGGATAATACGGATCAAAAGGAGCTCGTCGGCATCAAGTGGGGCAACGGCATTGACGGCGCTGCTTTTTTGACCGCCCTGCAGGCGAGCGACGCCTTTGGCGCCGCAGGGGCTGCAAACCCCTTTGAGGGGATCGTCTTTGGCACGGACCCGGATGCGGCGGTGGACCCCTCTGCCCTTGCGGTAGCGGAGATCGTGTCCAAATGGGTTGCGGATTCCGGCGAGGCCCGCGCATTTGCCGCCCTGGCGGACGCCAATAAAATCTCCGGCACGGCAATTTCGCAGGGTGAAACCCTGGACGCCGGGTATTACCTGATTGTGGATACGGCCTCCGGCGGCCTGCGCAACCTGGCCACCCTTACCATGAGCAATGACGGCGCTCCTTTTGAGCCAAGGGTTAAGGTTGATGTCCCGGAGCTGGAAAAAAAGGTTTTGGAGATCAATGACAGCCAGGCGATGGGAGCGGATGCAAAGCCCACGACCCATTGGGACGATGTTGCCGACTATGACATCAACGATACCGTCCCCTTTGTACTTACCGGCACGGTGCCTGCCGATTACAGCAGCTATACAGCCTATCAATATATTTTCCACGACACCCTGTCTGCGGGCCTGGTCCTCGATCCAAGCACGGTCCAGGTGTATATAAACGGCGCCCTGGTTGACAGCGGGCATTATACGCTCGCAACGGAAAATGTCCCGGCCGGCGAAACCTTTACCGTTGCCTTTGCCAACCTGAAAACCGTGCTGCCCGACAATGCGGTAAATAAGGACACCACCATCCAGGTGCTGTACGCGGCCAGGCTGGCCGGCGAAAATGTTGTGACAGGCGGCGCCGGAAACCCCAACAGCGCTTATCTGGAGTATTCCAGCAACCCCAATGCCGGCGGGGCCCAGGATACCAGCAGCACCCCGGCGGACACGGTTGCGGTATTTACCTTTAGGCTGGCCGCAAGCAAGGTTGGCGAGGATCAAAAGCCGCTGGCGGGCGCCGGCTTTGCCCTGTACAAGCTGTATACAAACCCGGGCGATGCGCCCGCAGCGCCGGCCCCCCTGCCCGAGGAGGCGGAACCCACGGCAAGCGGCAAGGAGGGGACCTACTATCTGATCGAGACGATTGCGGCAGGCGAAACCACGGAATTCACTTTTGAGGGCCTTGACGCCGGCAAATATATGCTGCGCGAGATTACGGCGCCAGAAGGATACAACCGGGCGGAGGACATGTTCTTTACAGTCACGGCCGCCGAGGCCCTGAAGGCAGGCACAGCCGGTTATGAGGTTACGGAGCTAAAGGTCGATAAGGTTACCGACAGCCAAGGCGAAGAGTACAAAAATGGCGAAGAAACGGTATTTGAGATCACCGGAGCAAGCGCATCCGGTACCCTTACCACCTCTATTGTCAACCTCCGCGGCGTCGTTCTGCCCTCTACCGGCGGTATCGGCACCACCGTCTTTTACCTGGCCGGCGGCCTGCTTGCCGTGGCGGCGGCGGTGCTACTGGTTGCAAAAAAGCGGGCGGGCGGCTCGGAATAACCGCCTGCCCTGGGCGGCTTGGCCCGGTATAGCCGGGCCAAGGGCCGGATTCAGGCTGCAATAAGGGCCGCCGCTGTGCGGCGGCCCCCGCCCGGGGCCACCGGGCGGCAGCAGTAAGGAGAGCCTCGCAGAATGAAGCAATATCTCAAAAGACACCTCTTTGAGCTGATGCTGTACCTCGTGCTTTTTGCGGGGCTCTGCTTAATGCTGTATCCCATCGTGAGCAACTGGTGGAACTCCCGCCACCAGACCCGTGCCATATCCCAATATGTCGAGATGGTCGAGAATGTATCTGCCGAGGAGCAGGAGGCCATGCTGGCTGCCGCCCGCGCCTACAACGCCCGCCTGGCCGGCGAAAAAACCAGCTTTTTGCTAAAGGAGGATCAAAAGCTGGAATACGATGCCCTGCTGGATGTTTCCGGCACCGGCGTCATGGGGCGGCTGCGCATCCCGTCCATCAATGTGGACCTGCCCATCTACCATACCGTGGAGGAGACGGTGCTGCAGGTGGGCGTTGGGCACATCCCCGGCTCAAGCCTGCCGGTAGGAGGGGCCGGCACCCACAGCCTTCTTTCCGGCCACCGTGGTCTGCCCTCCGCCCGCCTTTTTACCGACCTCAACCAGATGCAGGCAGGCGACATCTTTATACTGGATGTTCTCAGCGAGACCATGACCTACCAGGTGGACCAGGTCCGCATTGTCCTGCCCGAGGAGGTTGATGAGCTTTCCATCCAGCCGGGCAAGGATTACGTTACCCTCATCACCTGCACCCCCTACGGCATCAACACCCACCGTATCCTGGTGCGCGGCCACCGCATCGAAAACCTCAGCGATACCGCTGTCGCGGTTGTGTCCGAGGCGCGGCGGGTGCCGGTAGGCTATGTGATCGTGGCGCTGGCAGCGCCGCTGCTGGCCGTCACGGCCCTTGGAATGATATTCCTTGGCAGCCGCCGCACAAGGAAAGGCCGCAGGACCCGGCGCGAATTGTTGGAAGCCCTGAAAAAGCAGGGCGGCGGGGATGCGCAGTAGGACGGCAAAGGCATCCGCCGCCCTATACAAAGCTCCCACGGCAGGATTTGCCCATGGAAAACAGGAGGATAGGCCCATGAAAACAAAACGGCACAATGATAGGCGGGGCCGGGTACTGCCTGCCCTGCTGGCCCTTGCGCTGGCGGCTGGTCTGGTGCTGGCTGCGCCCCCCGTGGGCGGCATGGCCCTTGCCGCCGACACGCCTTTGGAGGACACGGGCGCTATCCCCGCCGGCAGCAGCCCGCAGACGCCGCAAGGCGGCGGCCCGGCTGCGGCGGGCGGGGAGGCCGCCGGGCCGGCCCCTGACCTGGCAGGGGAATGCAGCCTGAGCCTGAAATTCCCGGACGCAGAAGCCATGGGCGGCGTTTCACAGGCCGAGCATGAGGCGCTGCTGGCCTCCCGCCCGGTGTTTGACCTCTACAAGATCGCAGACGCCGTGCCGGCGGCCGGGTATGGTGCGTATGAGTTCGGCATCCCTGTAGACGGGCCGTATTATACCCCCGTCAGCCGCTTTATTGGGGAACACGCCGCAAGCTGGAGGGCAAGGCAGGCAGACGGGATGCTGCTTTTTTGCTATGCGCCAAACGAGAAAAGCCCGGTGAGCGACTGGGCCAGCCTTGCGGTGCTGCTGGCCCGGCAATGCTTTGACGAGGGGCAGGCCCCCACCGTGCCGTCCGTCCCCGTTGGCGGTACGGCGGAGCGTCTCGCCCCCGGCCTCTACCTCACCGTGGTGCACGGGCAAAATATCCCCTCTCTTGCCGGCAGCCGCTATCCGGGCTATCTCATCCGAGAGGAGATAAAGGAGGACGAGGCCCTTGACCCCTCCGCAGCTTACCGCAGCATTGCCTGCACCGATACCAAAATCTATATCTTCCAGCCCCAGCTTATCGGCCTGCCCAGCGTGGACGGCCTGGATACGGCAGGCAGCGGCGGGTGGCAGTACGCGGTGGAGGCGGTTACCAAAAGCGAGATTAAAAAACGCTACGCGGATCTGGAAATCACAAAAACCCTTTCCTCTTATTCCGACCCCGTTACCTTTGTGTTTGAGGTTGAGGCCGTCCCCCCGGACATTGACAGCCTTACCCCGGCCGAAAAGGCCAATTATGAGGCCGGCCTGTACAAATGGGTGGTGCCCATCCGGTTTGAGGGGGCCGGCGGGCAGACCGTGAGCATCCGCGGCGAAATCCCGGCCGGCTGGAGGGTTACCGTTACCGAGGTATATTCCGGCATGGCATATCGAAATACCGGCGCGCAGCCGGGCATCAGGCCCAACGGCCCCGGCCCGGCCGCCGGCCTGACGGACGCGGATGTCCGTGTCGAGGGCAGCACCATTGCCTTTACCGCCATCCCGGGCGGCTCCATTGCTATTATCGCGCCGGACGGGCAGGAGGTCGAGCTGGAGGGCGGCAGCACGGTTACCGCCGCCTTTGTCAACGAGCACAACGGCAGCAACCTCGGCGGCGGCTCGGTGGTCAACGGCTTTGAGCAGGATGCAAACGGCGGCTGGACCTGGGCCAAGCGCGTTTACGACCCCCAGGCCAAGGAATGGGTGGAAACAAAAACAGGCACCGGCCTGCCGGTTGTCACGGTTCCCGACCCTGCCCGGCTGCTTGCCCCGCCAACCGATTAAAGGAGGGCCGACGGTATGAAAAAGAGACGTATCCTGCTGGCCCTTCTGGCGATGGCATTGTCGGCGGTCACCGCCCTGCCCGCCGCAATGGCCTATTTTACCACCAGCACCAGCGCCCTCGGCGGCCGTACCCTCTGGCTGGGCGGCGGCGCCGGCATAGAAGAAACATTTGGCGAGTGGCAAAAAACCGCCGTGATCTCGGCTGTCGCCCCCTCGCAGCCGTTGTATGTGCGGGCGCGGGCCTATTCCAAGTTCCCGCTCAGCTATAAGGGAGACGGCTGGACCGACGGCGGGGACGGCTGGTGGTACTATGAAATGCCTTTGGCCAACTACCAGGGCCAGCCGGATTCGCTGCAAAAATCGGCCGGGCCGTTAATCATCTGCATTGAGGAGGTCCGGCTTGCGCTAAACGAAAAGCCTGCCGGCTTTGAGGTGCCGGTTGTTTACGAAACCGCACCGGTGCAGTATAACGAAAACGGCGAACGGCTGCCTTGTACCGACCCCGCAATATGGGGCGGCACGGTGGTGCCGGCCGGCAGCAGACAGGGAGGAGGGGATGCCGGATGAAAGCTGTCCGCAAGCTTGCGGCGTCCCCCGCCGCGGCCGTCGGTGCGCTGGTGCTGGCCATTGTCCTGCTGGGCTTTGGAACCGTTGGGGGTGCGCGCGCAGCGCTTACCTATTATTCCGACAACTATATATCCACCGTACAGCTACAGGAGATCGGCGTCAGCCTGTACGAAAACGGCAGGGCTGCCGCCACCGGCAACGCCAGGCAGGCCGAGCAGGCCGTCGCCCAGGCCCGCGCCGGGCAAAATGCCTTGGGCGGCCTGCTGCAAACCCTTACCCTGGACGGCCGGCCGCAGGGCGAAGACGAGCCGTTCCGGCTGGGGGCGCGGTACGACGAGGAGCTCAAGGTCCACAACCCCACCGACAATGCGTCCGACCGCTACAACAGCAGCGCCCGCAACATTACCCAGTATGTGCGGGTAACCATCTACCGCTACTGGACCGACGGGGACGGCAACAAGCTCAAGGTCCTGGACCCAAAGTATATCCAGCTTTGGCTAAACGGCAGCCTGCTGCCGTGCGGCGAGGACGATCCCTCTGGTGCGTTCAGCGCGGGCGGCTGGCTTGAGGACCCTGCCGACCGTACCGACGAGCGTATCGTGCTTTACTACACCCGGCCGGTTGCGCCCGGGGCCGATACCGCTCCCTTTGCAAGCCATTTCAGCATCGACCCCGAGGCCGGCCTGGTGGTTGAGCAAACCGAAACAGACGGGGCAATTGCTACCGCTTACCTTTACAACGGCGCGCAGTTCTGCCTGAAGGTCAAGGTGGACGCCGTACAGGACCATAACGCCGCGGATGCGATTTTGAGTGCCTGGGGCCGCAGGGTATCCGTTGGCCCGGACGGCGCCCTGAGCCTGGGCTAAGGAGGGACAAAGCATGAAAAAACGGGCTATTGCCGTTGCTTTTGGGCTTGCGCTGCTGGCGGCCTCCGGCATGGCTGCTCTTGCCGAAAACGACGGCGCGCAGTGGGCGGTAAGCTTTACCGACGAAAACAAGCTGATAAGCAACTACACGGCCTCCGGCCTGAGCAGCAAGGTGTTTGAGATGCAGCCGGGCGATACGGTAGACCTTACCCTCAGCTTGAACAACTACAACGCCGGCTCTTCCAACTGGTATATGGCCAACGAGGTGTTGCAGACCCTGGAGGAAAGCCGTGCGGCCGCTGCCGGCGGCGCATATGCTTACCTGCTCACCTATGCCGGCCCCCAAGGCACAGAGCGTACCCTGTACGACAGCGAGCGGGTAGGCGGCGAGCTGGACGCGCCTGCCGCGCCTGGGCAGGTGGGCCTAAAAACCGCCACCGAGGCGCTAAAGGAGTATCTCTATCTTGACACGCTCGGCCCCGGCCAGCAGGGCGCAGTGCGGCTGCGGGTCTCGCTGGACGGCGAGTCGCAGGGCAACGAATACCAGTCCACCCTGGCGCGGTTGCAGCTAAACTTTGCGGTGGACCCCGTTACCGAATACACCGAGGTGCGCACCGAAGAAACCCTCACGGTGGTACGCACCGGCGACAACGGCCGGGCCCTGCCCTTTGTGCTGCTTTCTGCCATAAGCGGCTTGCTGCTGCTCCTGTTTGGCCTGTACGGGCTGGCCGAGCAAAAGCGGCTTAAAAAGGCCGCCCAAAGGCTGGCCTGCCTGGCGTTGGCCGGGCTGCTGTCCGTGAGCGCGCCGGCGGCGTTTGGGCTTTCGGCCCGCGCGGCGGATGGCGGGGAACAGCCTCCCGACGGGGCGGCGGCCGGCCCTGCCGGCGGGCTGCGCAGCTATATCGTGCGGCTCTACCCTGGCGCGCAGGGGACCCTCCAGCCGGATGCCGTTACCGTATCGGTGCCGCAGGGCGGCAGCGCGGCCGTGCAGTTGGTAAACGGGGTTTACGAGGTAACGGCCCCATACGGCGCCACGGTTGATTTTAAGGTCGACGAAACGCAGGGGATCACCCTCCCCCAGCAGAGCAAGTATTACGTCCAGGGCGTGCGCGAGAGCGGTATGGACAACGGCGTAGTGGGCCAAAGCTCCTTTTATGTTACCTGCGATGCAGACTATGTGGTGGCCTACGGCATCAAGGGCCGGCAGGTGGCCTATACCCTGCGCTTTGTGGACCCGGACGGCAACGAGCTTGCGCCCGAGGTTGTGCGGCACGGCAATATCGGCGATAAGCCGGTGGTGGCATATCGGTACATCGAGGGATACCGCCCCCGTGCGCTCAACCTTACCAAGACCCTCGATGAGGATGAAAGCCGGAATATCTTTACCTTTGAGTATGACCCGCTTGAGGCCAATGTCATTATCCAAACGGTGGTCGGCTCCGGCGGGGTGGTTGTGGAGGGCGGCGGCGGGGCCGTGCCCGGCGGCCCGGCGGCGGGGTCCGGCGGCGAGGAGCTCCCCGAGGAGGGCACCCCGCTTGGCCCGCCCGAGGAGGTTGTGGACCTGGATGAGCCCGGCATACCGCTTGCCGGCCTGCTGAGGGATTTTGCTACCAACCTGTCCAGCCTGCCGCTGTCGGCCAAGGTGGCGCTTGCCGGCGGGATCATCGCGCTGGGCGCGCTCCTCATCCTGGTCATCAACAAAAAAAGGGAACGGCAAGATGCTGTACAGGGCTGAGCGGCCGCCTGCCGCGCGCAGGGGGCGGCGGGCGCCGGCCCTCTGCGGCCTTGTGGGCAGGCTGCTGCTGGTGCTGGTCATCCTGGCCTGCCTGCCGGGGCCGCTTGCGCGCCTGCTGGGCAGCCGGATATATGCCGTCGTCAGCGGCAGCATGGAGCCGGCCATCCCGGTGGGCAGCGCGGTGTATGTAAAGCCGGCGGACCCGGCACAGCTTGCGGTCGGCGAGGTAATCGCGTTCCAAAGCGGGCAGTCGGTTATCACCCACCGGGTGGTGCAAAACGATCCTGCCGGGGGCTGCATCCTTACCCAGGGGGACGCCAATTCCCAGCCGGATATGAACCCTGTGCGTTACCGGGAGGTTATTGGCCGGGTGGAGTGGCATGTCCCCTTGCTGGGCGCCCTGCTGGGGGACTATAACGGTGGGGCGGGCCGGAAAGCCCTTATTACGCTTGCGCTGGCCGGTGCGCTGCTCAGCCTTTTGGGCGGGCGCCGGCCGTCAGGGGCGGATACGGCCGCCATACCGGCCGGCAAGGGGGCCTCCTGCCCGGCCGGCGGCGTCCCGGGCCCCGTTGCCGCTGCGGCGCGGGCAGCGACAGAGGCGTCCGTTGCGCGGCGCCGGCGGCTACGCCGTATCGCAATGGGACTGCTGGCGGCAGTGTTTGTTTTTTCTGTAGGGGCGGTTTTGGTGATCCGCCGCCAGGGGGCGCAGCAACGGCGGTTTTACGAGGATGCCGCGCGGCAGTATACCCAGGCCGTGCCGGTGCAGCAAAACGCAGATGCCCCGCCCATCTCGGTAAACTTTGACGCCCTGTGCGCCGCCAACAGCGACGTGGCCGGCTGGCTTTACTGCGAAGGCACCCCTATCAATTACCCGGTGATGCACGGCGGAACCAACGACGACTACCTGCGCCGGGACGCCGACAGGCAGTACAGCAATGCAGGCTCCATCTTTATCGAGGCGCAAAACCAGGGCGATTTTTCGGATCGCAACACCATCCTTTATGGCCATAACATGGGGGACGGCAGCATGTTTGCTTGCCTGAGCCGGTGGCAGGACCAGGCTTTTTTTGACGAGCACCCGGTTTTTTGGCTGCTTACGCCGAGGCAGAACTACAGGGTGGTGCTGTTCAGCGCCTACCCCACCTCGGCGGTGTCCGGCACCTATACCATCTTTACCGCCCCCTGCAACGAGCTGGACGGGTATTTGCAGCAGGCGGCTGCCCAGTCGGCCGTGCATGCAGAGGTTACGCTGCCAAGCGACGCGCACTATTTGGTTATGAGCACCTGCGCCAGCTCCTACGGCAGCGGCCTGGGGCGGCATGTCCTGCACGGGCTGCTACAGGCGGTAAACGGGCCCGAGGCCTGAAGGCCGCGGGGCAAAATGGCGCCGTAGCTTTTGAAAACCTGCGTTGCGGCATAAAGCAGGTTAAAAACAGAGGGCGGCAGACCAAGGTTATTGGCCTGCCGCCCTCTGCTTGGCAAGGCGGGGGCGGATTTGTTTTTTCTCGCTAACAACAAACGAGCGTCCGGTGGGATTTTCCGCCGGACGCTTGTTTGTGCCGATACAGGGTCTGTTTTCGTGTTGCCGCGAACCATACAAACCGCCAAAACCGCAATCGTCCCTTCACCCGCTCGTCTTAAGCCGGCAGCGGGATGGATCTGCTGTGGCAAGGTGATGATACAGCGCCCCCACCAAATTGGAAGCATTGCGGAAACGGCAGGGCACTACCTTGGCCCGGGTCGCTGTGAAGGGCAAACGATCGTATATGGAATCTACGTTGCGGACCAGCAAATCGATGAAAAGGCTTTGCTGGCTGATCGCACCGCCTACTGCAAACACTTCCGGGTCGTAGATTGCCTGGATATTATAGATCACCCGCGCTAAGCTTTTGGTGAAGCGGTCGATTGCCTCAAGCACCCCGACATCCCCACGATTTGCCATCTCGAAGATCTGTACGCCGTCCAGTTTGGCCGCCGGGATTCCCGTTTGCTGCTCAACCAGCCTGTACAGTGCAAAAACGCCATTTTGATACCCAACCGAGTTGCAGATGTCGGCAATGTCCCCGTCTTTTTCGATAAAGCTGATCTCCCCTGCCGAAAAATGGCTGCCTTTATGAATCCTGCCATTTTTTACAAGCGCACCGCCTACTGCCGACCCCAGGATAATCACCACGCCGTCCGCGCAATTTTTAAGGCTTCCGCGCCAAAGTTCGGCCAGGGCCGCGCACCGTGCATCGTTTTCCAGAGATACCCGCAGCCCATACCGTTCTTCCAGCAGCGCGGCCAGCGGCAAATCCTCTACATAGCGCAGATTCCCGCCCGTGATGCAAATGCCCCGTGCGCTGTCGATGATGCCTGGCACGCACATGGCGATCCCTTCCACATGGTGGCTATATCGGCGGATGATCGTGCCCAGCGCCGCCAGATAACTGTCCAGGCTATCCATTGGCGTAGGAATCTTGCCTCTTTCCAGAAAATCCGCGTTCCCGTTCATGCACGCATATTTGATGGCAGTTCCGCCTACGTCGATCACGAGGTATTCCATAATTTATCCCCTTGCTGTTTGTATACCGGGCAATGGCTGGGCGCACGTCTTCCCGATCCCTGCGGAGCGGATCACATCCCGATACCAATAAAACGACTTTTTGGGTATCCGCCGCAGATCAAGGATATCTTTGTCGGTTCGGTTGACGTAAATGAACCCGTAGCGTTTACAGATCCCTTGATGTGTACTGATCAGATCAAGCGCCGACCATGGGCAGTAGCCGATGATCTCTACCCCGTCTTCAACGGCGCGCTGCATCTGCGTGATATGGGCCTGCAGATATTCGATTCGGTAATCGTCCGTGATCGTTCCGGCCGCGTCCGGCGAATCGTAATCTCCCAAGCCGTTTTCTGTGACCAGCAGCGGCAGGCGATAGCGCTCATATACTGCGCGCAGCGTTGTTCGGAAGCCAACGGGATCCACTTCCCAGCCAAACCGGGTCTTGCCGAGATAGGGGTTATCGACCCCCCTGTAAAATCCGGGTTCAGCGGTTCCGGTCTGCTGGTCATGCGCCGTTTGCGTGTCAGGAGCGCTTTGAGATGCCTGTACTGTGATGGTGTTGTAATAGTTAAAAGCAAGAAAGTCCGGCTTGCCCGCTTTCAAGATTTCCATATCTCCCGGCAGGATCGTCGGCTCGGCCCCTTTGCGCCGCAGGATGTTCCAGACCGTAGGATTATACGCCCCGTACACGGCGGCATCAAGATACAGCCAGTTGCGCAACGCCTCAAAATCCTGTGCGGCAAGGACGTCCTCCGGCGCGCAGGTACGCGGATAAATGCTGCAGATATTGGGCGCCGGGCCGATGCGCGCATCCGGCACTAAGCTATGGCAAAGCGCCACAGCCTGTGCCTGCGCCAGCAGCATGTGATGGTTCTGCTGGTACAGCGTGCGATGGGCATCCTCATGGCTTCCGATCGTCCCCACCGCATCGCCGCAAAGCACCATCATATTCTGCTCATTGATCGTCAGCCAATATTTGACCCGATCCCCGAACTGCTCAAACAGGGTGCGCGCATACCGCACAAACGCATCCACCGTTGCCCGGTTTTTCCACCCGCCCACAGCTTCCAGCGCCGCGGGCAGATCAAAATGATACATTGTCACAATCGGCGTGATCCCATGCGCCAGACAGGCGTCGATCACTTCGCTGTAATGTTGAAGCCCCCGCGCGTTCACGGGGCCGTCCCCCTGTGGATAAATGCGCGTCCACGCTATAGAAAAACGGTATGCCTTGAGCCCCATTTCCGCCATCAGCGCAATATCCTCAGGAAAGCGGTGGTAATGATCGCTGGCAACTGTAAAATCTGCCGTGCCAGGCGGGAGGGCCTTGATATCCTGCACAGACGGGCCTTTCCCGTCTTCTGCGCTGGCGCCTTCCACCTGGTAAGCCGAGGTGGAAGCCCCCCATAAAAAGTCTGTTTTGAAAGGCATATGGCAAACTCCTATCGGTTCCAAATCCCAAAATCAGGCCAGCGCCTGGCCAGGCGCTGCTCCACTTCCGGCAGCGCAGGCAGGGTTTTATGTGGTTCCAACTGATACCAGTACGCTACGCTGGACCAATCGTTTGCCTGGTCATTGTTGTGCCCATGCTCAAACGTCACACGGATGGATTTCTGGAAATAGATCGGTTCTTCCACATGGAAGCGGTAAAGGCTCCATTTTCCAAAGTGCTCCTGCGTATCGCTGGCAAGCGACGTACCATAGTAGGGCGATTCATATTCGCCGGTCGGGAAGCACCAGGCCGAGTGGAAATAGTCTTCCAGCCCGGTGCCGTGGATCGAGGGCGGCCAGCTTTCGCCATCAATAAAGATCATATCGTCGCCTTCGACAAACCACGGGTGCTGCTGGTTGGACACATTAAAATTGTCCACATTCAGCACCAGGCCGACATAGATCCCTTTCCCGGTTGCCTCAAGCGCCACATAGTTTTCATCCCCCGTCAGGTTGACACCCGGCAGGTCTGCCGCGGCGCTGCTCGGCGGTGTCGGCTGCGGTACAGCTTTACAGGGCTTTTCCTGGTGCCAGGTTGCGTGGAAGCGCCCCATATCGGCGGGGATCGGTTCGTCGTACAATTCATAATCAATGTGATAGAAAAGGCTTTCTACCGGCATTTCACTTTGGTTGATGATCTGGATGCGGGCGCGGGAACCAAACGGCATAGAGAAAAACGAGTTCATTGCGGGCCCGTAAGGGCCGTTGGGTCCGTTGCGCTTCAGCGTGATCATACTGATCGGCAGCGATACAAAGTGTTTGCTCATGGCATGGCCGACCCCAAAGAAATCACCAAGTGGGGTCCGAACGCTGGGGTTCGTTTCGCCGTCCCAGTACATTTCCAGTACCAACTTGCGCAGGAACTGCGGCGCCTGGCAGAAGGTTGTCAGCCAAATATGCTTAATGCAGCCGCAGCCTTCGATATCGCACAGCGTGGCGGTCTCGCCGGTTTCCACACGGACGAAATCCCGGTTGGCGCCGGTTCGGTCATAGCTTGACTCCCGTTTGGAGCGCACCCCGTCTTTGATCAGGGGCATTCCGCTCAGCGGGCTGTTCGGTCTCCATGGATTCATATTTTTGTCCTCCTGTAATTACCGGCCGGTCGCACGGCGCTGTCACCCTTTGACGGCGCCGGCCACAATACCTTTTTGGAATGCTTCGGCAAAAATAAGGTAGAAGATCAAGACCGGGATCGTTGCGATCGACAACCCCGCGCCGACGGTTCCCCAGTCGACCGCGTACTGCCCCTCGAAACTCATGATCCCGTAGGTCAGTGTTTTTTTGGAAGCGTCATTGATAAATGTCATCGCCAGCATCAATTCGTTCCATGTGCTCAAAAACGTAAAGATCACGATGGTGGAAATTGCCGGTTTCAGCAGCGGCATGATAATGCGGAAGAAGATATGGAATATGTTGCAGCCGTCGATGCAGGCCGCTTCCTCCAGCTCCCGTGGGATCGCACGCATAAAGCCGGACAAAATATAAACGGCAAACGGCAGCCCAAACGCGATATAGGGGAAGATCAATGCCAGGCGGGAATCCAACAGCCCCATTTTGCCAAGCAATTTCATCAGCGGCAGCAAGGTCGCATGCATGGGGATCATATACCCCAGCAGGAACAACGCAAACGCTACCCCTTGAAATTTCCACTCCATACGCAGCATAGCGTAAGCCGCCATGCAGGCCAGCAAGGTCACCACCGCAATCGTCGCCAGCGTGATGATAACGCTGTTCTTCAAATATACCCCGATATTCCCGGTGGTAAATGCCTTGACATAGTTTTCAAAATGAAGCGTTGTGGGCAGCCCCGCAATGTTTCCCCCATAGATATCGGCGTTGCTTTTCAAGGAAAAGGTCAGCATCCAGTAAAAGGGAAATATCTGCACCAGCGCCACAATCATCAGGATGATCCTTGTCAGGACCAAACCGGGCGAGCATGGATGCTTTGGCTTTTGCAGCGTCTTCATTTGAGCGTCCCTCCCTTACGCCGGGAAGCCTTTGCTTCTCTGTCTTCCCCGAATGCCCGGTACATCAACCGGCGGGACGCAAAGGTAAAGAGTACGCATTCGAGCACAATGAAGACCGCGATCGCGCTTCCGTATCCATATTGATTTTTTTGAAAAATAGCCGAGTACATCAGCGTACCGGGAACCTCGGTGGCATGGAGCGGCCCGCCGTTCGTCATGACATATACCAGATCGAACACCTTTAGCGAGCCGACGATGGCGAAGGTCACACAGACGATGATCATGTCCTTGATCATCGGGATCGTTACCATAAAACACGTCTGCAAATAGGACGCGCCGTCGATGCAGGCTGCTTCCAGCAGCTCATTCGGCACGCCTTTGATTGCCGAATACATCATAAGCATATGGTTGCCGATGTACTGCCAAACAATCGGGATGAATACGGCGATCAACGCGGTTTCGGTATCGCCCAGCCATTCCTGCTGCCAGCTTTCCAACCCAACCATGCCAAGGAAACCGTTGAGCAGGCCATAAGACGGGTGATAGATTTTTTTCCACAGTTCCGCAATAATGACCGTAGATACGATTGCCGGCAGGAAGTATACCGTGCGGAAGAACCGTTCCTGTTTCTTCAATTTAGGGTATGTGATCGCCAGCGCAAGAACCAAGGATAGGGTCAACTGAATGAACACCGACAAAAAAGCGAGAATGAACGAGTTGAGCAGCGCGCTGCCGAAGCCATCGTTGTTGCCGACAAAAAGGCTTACATAATTGCTCAGCCCGATGAACTCCGGGTCCCCCACGCCATTCCAATCCAGTAAACTGTAGTATCCGGACATGATGACGGGGTATATCGCAAAAATCGCATACACAAGCGCAGCCGGCAGCAAAAATACCGCAATGGCCCGTTTGTCAGACAAAATTTTTTTCATAATACCCCCTCTTTTTTACTGGTTTCCTCCGTGGCCTATACAGAACCGCATTATTTCGCGTTCGCCTGCTGTAACTGCTTGGCAAATTCTTCTGCCGTGGTCTGGTCAAGCAGCAGCATAGAAACAAGGTTCATATAGTCCACCGTCACGTCGCTGTCAAAGTAGAAGTCCCACCCGGACATAAAACGCGTTGCCGTGGCGGCTTCGTCCAGTGCCTGCTGGAAAAGCCCGCTGCTGGTCTGGCCTTCGGTATCCCATACCGGCAGGCCCAAACCATTTTGATAGCAGTAGTCGGAAATCTTCTGGCTCATAAATACGGCAAACTCAACCGCCTCCTGCGGGTGTTCACAATCCGGGTTAACCGCAAAATATTCGTACGGGCCTGCCTGCAGGACAGTCTCTGTCATCTGGGGATCCTCCGAACGGGGGAACGGAATGATCTTGACTTTACCGTTTACCGCCACAGAATCCCCCTCAAAGGTAGCAAGGCCCCAGGTGCCGTTGATGGTCATGGCTGCCGTACCCTGTGCAAACTCGGCTGCGCCCTCGGTAAAGGTCAAACCGGCCGCGCCCTTTGAAAACGCGCCGGCCTTTGCCAGTTCCAGCATGATATTGGCCGCTTTAACAGTCGCCTCACAGTCAAAAGATTCCTGCCGGTTGATGGCATTGAGGCAGTAATCGTAGCCGGCTTCGCTGAGCATCATGGGCTCGAATAGCTGGATGGCCTGCCACAACTCTTTGTTGCCCATGGCAATGGGGGTGATGCCCAATTCGCGGAACTGCCGGCAGACATCGACGAGTTCTTCCCACGTGGTGGGATAGCTGATGTTGTTGCTTTCAAACAGTTCCGTGTTGCAGTAAATACCGTTGACATGCATGTTGAACGGCACGCCGTAAATTTCCAATCCGGACGAAGCCGTCTCGATGACGCCCTCCTTCATACCGTTCAGAGCTTCGCCCAGGTACGAATCCAGTTCAAGCAGTTTGCCGGCGTCGATATAGGGCTGCGCAAACGAGCCTTTATCCATCAGGAACACGTCCGGCGCTTCCCCCGAGGACAGCGCGGTCTTGATCTTGGTTTTATACGCGCCGGAGGTAGAGGTAGTGTGGTCCGCCACGATCTGGATGCTCGGGTTTTCTTTCTCCCACTCTGCCAGCGCATATGCCACAGCCGCCGCCGTAGGTTCTGTCCCAACATCCGCCCAGCCATCCCAATAGGTCAACGTGATCGTTTCCGATCCATCGGCGGAAGCCGTGGACGCACCGGATGTCGGCGTTTCGGCCTCGGAAGATTGGGAACAGCCAAAAAGGGATAACGCCAACATACATACCGCAAGGAACATGCTTGCAAACCTTTTCATTATAAATACCTCCTTACAATTTAGGATACGACATAAAACACGTGCAAAAAATGACACACGCGTCTCACTTGTGGGTACAGTATACCAAAATGAGACGCGTGTGTCAATATTTATTTTCTTGTTTTGAGCTTTTCCAGGCGCAGACACGCCTTTCTTTTACGGCTGCCTGCCTGCAAAATTGGTATCAGACGCTTTTATTGCGCACACCTTCCAGCATCAATTCCATTACGTTGTAAAGGATTTCCCGGCCATAGCCGTATTCCTGCCGGTAATTTTTTTCCCGCGCCAGAATTCGCTGCGCGACGCCAAGAATCGTGTTGCCGATTGCAAGCTCCAGCATGTTCGCGTCGATATCCCCCCGGATGCTTCCGTCTTCCACCCCCAGACGCAGGATGTTCAGCAGGATTTGCCGGTCGTGGCGCTGCCGGTTGAACCGCACATATTTTTGCGCTTCCGGTGTGTCGGGATAATCGCCGGAAAATATCTGGTCAAATTCGCTGAGATATTTTACGTAGCGCACCCCTTGGATCATCGTCTCTATCAAATTATTGGAATAGCTGCGCAGGATCTCAAACCCGGAACGGCCGGTACCGTATATTTCCAGAGGTTTGGGGTCGAACAGTTCATGCAGGCATTTATCCGCGACCGCAAAGGCCAACGTCTCCCTTGAGTCAAACATTCTGTACAGCGTGCTGCGGCTGATCGACGCACGGCGGGCAATCTCTTTCATCTCAGTCGCTGCCAAGCCCTGCGACAAAAACAAATCTTCTGCGATCTCAATGACCGCTCTCTTTTTTGCATCCAGTTTGCTTTCATTCACTTTACGTACACTCCCTACTTTTGAACGTTATGCGCAGTCTGTAGACGTACCCGTTAAGCGCGCACATGGCATAAGAAAACAAAGGCTTTGAAAAAACTGTGTAGTACAGCAAAAACGCTGTAAGACAACAGACGCAGGGCAGAGGAGCGCAGCCTTGCCGCCCAAAAGCAATCGGCGGCGTCTGCGCAGGGTGTAAAAACGGTGTGGCTGTGCTGGTAAAATGCAAGGCTTGATACCACAGCGGAGAATCACCTTACAGTTAGAACCTTGCGGCCCTGTTTTCTTATCGGGCCGTGCATTGTCTGTCGACCTTATTTGATAAAATAGTATCACAGCTCCCCCCTGGGCGCAACCGTTTTTCCGCAAGATGCTGGATGCAAGCCAACCGGTTGCCACGTGACCTCGGATGTTTTATATGACCGCAGCCCGTATTTTTTGCAGGTATAAAAATGGTACGGCGCCTCAAACGGTAGCCTCGTACGCCAGCCGGAGGTGCAGGCGCAGGCAATGCCGCCAGCCACCGCCGCCCGTGCTGCGGGCTGAGCTCCGGCGCCCGCCGAACCATGGCCAGACGGTGGCGACGGCACGCTGCAGGGGATGCCATAGCATAGCGTTTGAATATCCAAACCCACCCTTTTTGGGGGGGTTCCCCGGCCCCATCCTCCAAAATACGCATCAAGGAAATGAGGTGAAGCAATAGAAAAAAACAACATTCCATATTTTGCAGGAAATCCAGTGGAATGGATAAGCTGATCGACAGCCCCGCCTCACCTGATATATCGGATGAGTGGTTTCGTTGGATAGAATCTGTTTTCTGGTAGGCTCCATGCCAAACGGAGCTTTCTGCAATCCATTCCGGAGCGGGAACGGCCAGGATGGTGCGCCGCCCCTTGCCAGGAAAAGCAAACGCGAGCAGGGAGCAAAAGAAGGGGCCAAAACAAAAAGGTCAATTTTCCTATATAGGTTTTTTGAATTGTGTTTCGTCATTTCCCCATGATAGAATCAGACGCAGATATGTTTGCCTTTTCTCTAAACTGGGACTTTATCGGGAGGACGACCTTATGAAACTGAAGCTGGGCATGATTGGCGCGGGCAATATTGCAACCACCCATATTCAAAACATTCTGGACGGCAAGTGCCCGGAGATTGAAATTGCCGCGGTGGCCGACCGCAAAGAAAGCCGCCGCCAGTGGGCCGCACAAAAGCTGCCCGGCGCCCGCGTCTTTGCCGAGGGTAGCGAGCTGATCGCCGCAAAATGCTGCGACGCCGTGCTGATCGCCGTGCCGCATTACCAGCACCCCGAGCTTGCCATCGAGGCCTTCCGTGCGGGGCAGCACGTGATGTGCGAAAAGCCCGCGGGCGTTTACACCCTGCAGGTACGCCAAATGATCGCCGAGGCCGACAAGCACCCCGGGCTGGCCTTTGGCATGATGTTCAACCAGCGCACCAACTGCGTATATCGCAAGATGAAGGAGATGCTCGACGCAGGGGAAATCGGTAAGATCAAGCGGGTAAACTGGATCGTTACCGACTGGTACCGCACCCAGTTCTACTACGATTCCGGCGCATGGCGCGCCACATGGGCCGGCGAGGGCGGCGGTGTGTTGCTGAACCAGTGCCCGCACCAACTGGACCTGCTGCAATGGCTGTGCGGGCTGCCGGTGCGGGTACACGCCTTCTGCCATGAGGGCAAATGGCATGATATTGAAGTGGAAGACGATGTAACAGCGTATATGGAGTTTGCAGGCGGGGCAACCGGCGTTTTCATCACGACCACCGGCGACGCCCCCGGCACAAACCGCCTGGAGATTACCGGCACAAGGGGCCGCCTCGTCTGCGATGAAAACGGCCTTGTGTACGACGAGCTGCAGGAGGACGAGCGCGTTTTCTGCGCAAGCTACAAGGAGGGCTTTGCAAAGCCCGGCTGTGAGCGGATTGCGGTGGAGACGGACGGCGAGAACCCACAGCACATCGGCGTGCTGAACGCGTTTGCCGCTCACATCCTGCACGGCGCGCCTTTGGTGGCCGATGGCCGGGAGGGCATCAACGGCCTCGCGCTGTCCAACGCCATCCATCTGTCGTCCTGGCTGGGCGAGACCGTGACGCTGCCCTTTGATGAGGAAAAATTTTTGAAGCTGCTCAATGAGCGCCGCGCTGTATCCCGCCTGAAGGCGGATACCGATGTGGTTATGGACACCGCGTCCAGCTACGGCGGCGGCGCAAAATAAGGGAGGGTTTTATGGAAACGCTCAAGACAGCAATCATCGGCATTGGCAATATGGGCACCGCCCACGCGCAAAGCATCTGGGAGGGCCGTGTGCCCGGCCTGACCCTTGCGGCGGTGTGCGACACCGATCCTGCGCGGCTTTGCCATGCCGCCGAGGTGTGGCCCGGCGTGGCCTGCTATGACGATACCGCCGCGCTGCTGGCCGCCGGCGGTGTGCAGGCAGCCATTGTTGCCGTACCCCACCCTCTGCACAGCGAAATTGCCGGGCAGGCGCTGGCGGCCGGGCTTCATGTGCTGGTGGAAAAGCCGCTGGACGTGCGGCTTTCGGCGGCCGAGGCGCTGTGCCGGCAAGCAAAAACGAGCGGCAGGGTGTTTGCTCTGATGCTGAACCAGCGCACAAACCCGCTGTTTGCCCGTGCCCGCAAGATTGTGCAGGGGGGCGAATTGGGGCAGCTTAAGCGCTCGGTTTGGATCATTACCAACTGGTACCGCACCCAGCATTACTACGATTCCGGCGCGTGGCGGGCCACCTGGGCCGGCGAGGGCGGCGGCGTGCTGTTGAATCAGGCGCCGCACAACCTGGATATTTGGCAGTGGATCTGCGGGATGCCCGCCAGCGTGACCGCGTACTGCGAGGTCGCCCGCTACCACCATATTGAGGTGGAGGACGATGCAACCATTTTTACGCGGTACGAGAATGGCGCGACCGGGGTGTTCATTACCTCCACCGGCGAACTGCCCGGCACCAACCGGCTGGAGATCGTGGGCACAAAAGGAAAGCTGGTGCTGGAAAATGGCGTGCTGAAGTGGTGGCGGCTGAAAACAGCCGAGGATGCGATCCGCTTTGCTTCCAAGGATAACTTTGCCGAGCCGGACTATGCCTATCAGGAGATCACGCCCGACGCCCCCGAAACCGCGCACATCGGCGTTCTGCAAAATTTTGCGGAGGCCATCCTCTCCGGCGCGCCGCTGTTAAGCCCCGGCGAGGACGGCCTTAAGCAGCTTGCCATCTCCAACGCGGCCTATCTTTCCCAGTGGACTGGCAACGCCGCCATTCCGCTGCCGCCGGACACGGCCCTGTTTGACCGTTTATTGAACGAGCATATACAAACCTCGGCCTATAAGCAGAAGGCCGAGGCCCGCCAGCCGGACGGCCAGTACAGCCGCCGCTGGCAGGTGAATTGGTAAAAGCGAAGGGCGCTGCGGTAAAAACGGTACCGTTGCCCTTCACGGCGACCCCCTTAAACGGCAAAAGCGGCCACCTGGGAAAGCCCCTGGGCGGCCGCTTTTTGTTTTGTGTTTTTAATTATGTTACAGCAGCTCTTTCAGGGCATTGCAGGCGGCGTCGAATGCGGCGTCGCTGCTTTCGTAGCAGTAGCCGCCCACATGGCTGGTATTGCCGCTGCGCTCCAGATTTCCGAGGCCCTCAAATACCTGCAAATGCGGCTCAACCGTTACATTTTCGCCGCCCTGCGCGCGGTAGGCATCCAGAATGCGCTTCACATTCCCAAGGCCCTTGCCCGCAGGCACGACGCTGCCGTCGGCCAGGGCGTCCTTGATGTGCAGGTAGTCGATATAGGGGTGCAGGGCCTGCCAGGCGGACCAGGTTTCCTGCCCGCTCTGCACAAAGTTGGCGGGGTCGAACACGCCGCGCAGTTGCGGGAAAGCCTTGTGCAGTTCCAGGCACCGGGAGGCGACATCGCCGTAGATGCCCTTTTCGTTTTCGTGGCAGAACAATACGCCGCTACCCTCGCCTGTGCGTAAAAGCCCGTCGAGCTGCTCGAGGACCTTGCCGCGGTAACCGGCAGGGTTTTTGCCGGCCGGAATGAAATAGGAGAAGATCCGCAGCCGTTCGGCGCCCAAAATCTGTGTGATCTCAAGGGTGTGGCGCAACTGTTCAAGCTGGGCGGCAAAATCATCAGCTTCAATGTCAACCTTACCAATCGGCGAGCCAACCGACCAGACGTACAGCCCGGCGTCGTCCAGCTTGCGGCGGACCTCCTTTGCCTTATCCAGAGAAATAGAGGATACGGATTCACCGTCCACCCCGCGGATTTCGAGGCCGTTCAGCCCATTGCGGCACAAAGCGACGATCTGCCGGTCTATATCCGGGGAAGCCTCGTCACCAAAAGCATGGATCTTCATACAAAACCTCCTAAAAAGTGTCATTCTGAAAACCGCCGCGCCGCGCAAAACGGTGGCAGCGCAGGAAAACGAAGAGTTTGCAGAACCTGCAAGTTTTTCCTGCAAAACCACTGCACGAAGCACCCCGCGCGGCGGCTTTGCATTACAGCATAAGGGCAAAAACGCCGCCCTGCACGCTGCGGGCGATAAACGCCACATAGCGCCCGGTTTTGGTGTCGTACCAATCCGAGAAGGGCACGCGGGAGGCGGTTTCGCGCAATTCTTTTGCAAGCGGCGCGATCAGCGCGTCGCGCACGGCGGGGTCGTCGGCAAGGCGGGCCGTCCAGCACAGCCAGTCGGATTTTGTGTAATCCGCGCGGGAGTCCAGCGGCAGGCCATAGGTGTTGATCCGCGGCAGGTAGCTGGCCGTTTCGGCGGCGTAGAAGCCGGCGGGCAACAGGTCAAGGCGCAGCAGCTTATCCCACAAAAGGTTGTACTTCATGCTCCAGCCCTGGCCGTCCAGCGTCAGCGGAGTATTGCCCTTATCACCGATCTTTTTTAGCAGATGTGCGGCCATCGTTTTGGCCTGCGCGGCGCTGCCCTCGTCGCCGGTCAGCCGGGCATAGCAGGCAATGCCCACAATGGCCTTGGCGGCCAGGTTGGCGTTGTGCGCCAGATGCCCGGCAAAATCATCGGTGCAAAGCTGCTCGTCGGGGTCCTCGCCGTACTGCACCAGGTATTTGACCCAAGCATCCAGCAGGGGGCGGTACTCCTTGGCCAGCGCGGGGTCCGCGCCATAGGCGCGTGCGGCCTCGAGCATGATCAGCATATTGCCGCATTCCTCCACCGGCATCTGATAGCGGGGGTCCCACACATCGGTACCTGCGGTGTACAGGTAAAAGGGAAGCGCGCTTGCCTTGGCGCTTACCTGTTGCCGCGCCGCATACACCTGCCCGGTGGCCAGCGGGTAGCGGCCCACGTCATGCGGGGCAAAGTCAAGGTCCCATACCGGCATCGAGGCGAATTCCAGCACCGGGCGGCAGAGCGCGTTCACCAGCTCGGGGCAGTAGCGCAAAAACAGCGGGATGGACGGATAGCTCACATCCACCGTACCGATGCAGCCGTTGGAATCGTTCTCCTTGGAGAGAAACGCCATCTCGCCCCTGGGCGTGGCGATGAGCTTGTGCGCGGCAAAGGTATGCCGCCATGCGGCGTTGGCGATCTGCTCATAGTCCTGCCCGCCGGCAGCCAAGGCATCGGCGCTGACCCGCGCATCCAGGGCGGCGCAGCGCTGCAAAATTTCGTTAAAGTGCCGCTGCGCGTACAAAATCGCGTCGGTGATCTGGCGGCCGCCGCGGCGGTACCAGGCCTTGCACAGGTCGCCAAAATAGTTGATGGACGCAATGTCATCGTAGGCGATGATGGCCTGCGCGGCCGGGCCGCCGGGTACGAGATTACAGGCCGTCTGCACGCCGTCGCCCACCGCCTTGACCACGCCGTCGGCGCTGAGGTACAGATAGCCCCAATCGATGGTGATGTGGTCGGCCGAATGGCACAGCGGCTTCTGGGTTTCCTGTCCGATGAAAGCGAGCTGCTTGCTGCCAAGGGTATACGCGCCGCTTGCCATATCCGGGCGGAGCTCGCCGTCATAGCAGAGCTTGTCGGAAAGGTGCAGCCGGACCTGTACGTCGTGTGCCTTGCCGTCGGTGGCTTCGGCCGCAAAGGTCACAAGGGTAAGCGGCATGCTCAAGAGGTCCAGGTCTTCCGGCAGGGCGGGCGTGGCAAAGGTGGTTTTTAGCTGTACGCCGCCAAAAACGCTTACAAAGCAGGTGCGGGTGGCAGTGACCTTTAGCTCGGCCAGCCCCGCCTCCGGCTCTGGCCCCGCGCCGAGAAAACGGCAGGCGATGCCGTCCACGGTCAGCACGCCGCGGATGGGCTTTGTCGGGCCGCTCCAATGGCAGGCGTCTGTTTGGGTCATTGTGTCGGCGGGCATCCAGATGGACAGATACGGGTCGGATGCTACCAGCGGGATGGCGGGAAGTCTGTCAATACTATGCATAAATTTGTCCCCTCCAAGTGTAATCAGCCTTTCAGGCCCTGCATGGAGATGCCCTCGACAAGGTTCTTCTGGAAGAAGAAGAACAAGAGCAGGATCGGCACCAGCGACACCGCAGACATGGCAAAGGTTGCGCCATAGTCGGACATGGAGCTGTCGTTGAACATCTTGAGCGCATAGGCGACGGTGTAGGTGGAGGGCTTGTTGAGGTAGAGCAGCGCGCCCATAAAGTCCTCCCAGCTAGCCATGAAGGTGAGCACGCCCACCGTAACGAGGGACGGGACGATCAGCGGACAAATGATGCGGAAGAAAACGCTGAACCAACTGCAGCCGTCAATTTTGGCCGCCTCGTCAAGGTCGCGCGGGATGCCGCGGATAAACTGCATGATGAGGAAGATATTAAAGCCGCTGGCAAAAAAGGCCGGCACGACCATGGGCAGATAGGTGCCCACCCAGCCCATCTTGTTGAACAGCACAAACCGGGGGATCATCATAACCTGGCCGGGCAGCATCATGGTAACAACCATGAGCACAAACCAGAAATTGCGGCCCTTAAACCGGATCCGTGCCAGGCCAAAGGCAACCAGCGCGGAGGAAAGGGTCATGCCGATGGCGGACAGGCCCGCCACAAACAGCGAGTTTTTGAAAAAGGTGGTGAACGAGTAGCCGCCAAAGCCCTTCCAGCCGATGATGTAATGCTCCAGCGTAAAGTTCTGCGGGATCAGCGAGGTTGCCGTGGAGAAGATGTCCCCATTCGGCTTGAAGGAGGACGCCACCAGCCAGAGGACCGGGTAGAGCATGATAAAGCTGACGATCAGCATCAGCAGATGATACACGGCCGTGCCGGCCCTGCGCTGCGCGGAAACGCTGTGCCTGAAATTGCTGATAAAATTACCCATCCTGCCTTACCGTCCTTCCGATTCGTAGTAGACCCATGCGCTGGAGGAGCGGAAGATCAGCGCCGTAAAGAAGGCGATGATCAACAGCATAAACCATGCCATGGCGCTGCCGTAGCCCATCTCAAACTGGTTGAACGCCTTGTTGTACAGATGGACGCCGTAGTACAGGGTCGTATTCAGCGGCTTGCCGCCGGTGATCAGGTAGCTGGAGTTGAACGCCTGGAACGCGCCAATCACCTGGTTGATCAGATTGAAGAAGATGATGGGGGTCAGCATGGGCAGCGTGATGGAGAAGAAACGGCGCACCGGGCCCGCGCCGTCCATCACAGCGGCCTCGTGGTAGCTTTGGGGGATGTTTTTGATGGCGGCTAAAAAGATCAGCATGGACGAGCCGAACTGCCACACGCCCAGCGCGATCAAAGTCCCCAATGCCGTTTTTGGGTTGCCGAGCCATGCGGTACTATCCGGCAGGCCAAAGAATCCCAAAATCTGGTTCATAACGCCCTTGGGGGAAAAAAGCTGTTTCCACAAAAGGGCAATGGCAACGCTGCCGCCCATCAGCGAGGGAATGTAGAAGGCAGCGCGGTAAAAGCTGGTAACGCGGGTGGCGCGGGCCAGCACCATCGCAACCAGCAGGGCCACCGTAAGTTTGATGGGCACCTGGATCAGCGCAAACTTGAAGGTGACCTCGAAAGAGGTCCAGAACAGCTCATCCTCAAAGAACATCTTTTTGAAGTTGCCCAGCCCGACCCACACGGGCTCGGAAAGGATATTGTAATTGGTGAACGCAAGATACAGCGAGGTGAAAAATGGGATGGCGGTAAATACGACCGTGCCGATGATGAAGGGCAGGATAAACACATACCCTGCCACATTGTCACGGCCTAAAAGGCTGCCGAACCGATGCAGTACGCCGGGTTCTTTTTTCATAGGAGGGCTCCTTTCACGCTTTTTTGGCGATTCAAAGAATCGCGCCGAAGGGGGTCAGCCTTCGGCGCGACAAAACACCGTAATCTTGTGCCGGCCTGGCTGCCGGGCCTGAAATTTCAGGAAAGGGAACGGCGCGGCAGAGAACGGCTTATTCGGCGGAGGCCAGGATGGCGTTTGCCTCATCCATAAACTGCTGCGCGGCGGCGGCGAGGTCGGTAATCTCCCCGTAGCGCACCTGATCGGAATACTGCGCTATCAGATCAGAAATCTCAGTCTGCTTGGCCGGGTCCGGATTCATCAGCGGGGAGGCGTTGCCGGGCTGGCTGACATAGTCGATCAGCTTGACAACCTCCTGGCTGGTCTCGTCCAGAGAGGGGGCAACATATTCACGGATCTTGGAGGAGATGGGAACGGCGCGCTCGATCCCAACGATGTCGTAGCAAGCCTCGTTGTTGGCAAAGAAATTGATGAACCGGATCGCGGCGTCCTTGACCTCGCTGTCGGCGGCAACGCACCAGAACATGGAGGGCTTCAGATAGGTGCAGGAGGCCGTTGCGTCATCGGTGTTGGGGATCATCGTCATGCTGATGTCCTTGCCGGTGGCATCGCGGTAGGCCTGCAATTCGTTCGAGTTCTGCTGACGGCTCCACGAGTCCGAAACCATCGAATCAAAGGCGGTGGTGGCGGTTTCCTCGCCGATCATCATGCCCCAGCCCTCGTTCTGGGCATCCAGGGCCAGTTGCCACATGTCCACAATGTACTTGGGATCGTCAAAGCCCAGCGCCGAAGCATCGTCATTGTAGAGGTTCAGCCCATAGTTGCGCACACGGAAACGCAGGTTGTCAATGGAGCAGCCAACCAGATAGGTGTCGCGCAGGCCGGTGGCCGCGTAGACCTGCTTGGCAATATCAATGTACTCGGACATGGTCGGGTTCATCGGCATCTCAATGTGCAGATCGTCTAAGATGTCCTTGCGGTACAGCATCACAGGTGCGTTGGTGCCGGTGGAGATGGCATACACCTTGCCGTTTACGCTGCCGGAGGCGAGGATGTTCTCGTCCACGCTGCTCATATCGAGGGCGCCGTCGGAAATATAGCTGTCCAGCTCGGCCAGAACGCCGTTGTCCACATACTGGGACAGCTTGGAATAATCCATCTGGAAAACGTCGGGGGTTTGGCCGCCGGCAACCTGCGCGGGCAGCTTGGTCCAGTAGCCGTCCCAGTCAGAGTAGTCCATAACGACCTCAATGTCGGGGTTCAGCTCCTGGAACTTTTCCAGCATGGCGGTGGTCAGCTCATGGCGGGTCTGGCTGCCCCACCACAGGATGTTCAGCGTGGTCCGGCCGTCCGTACCGCCCGCCGCACCGCCGCCGAACGGGGCCACCGCGCCGCCATCTGTCGGCGTGCTGCTGGCGCCGCCGCCGCAACCAATGAGCGTGCCGGCGATCATGACGCAGGCACACAGAATTGCTAAAATCCTCTTTTTCATAAAGCACCTCCAAGTAGTTTGAGTGCCTTTATTATAGCGGGAGGCTGCACAGAATTACATTCGGATTTTCGAGTTTTTTGTACACTTTTTCGGTATGCCGATCCCCGCGCCGCGGGCAAAAACCAAAAATGCCGAAGAAACGCGCTTTGCGTACTCTTCGGCAAAAAGAAAGCCCCAGGCGGAGAAAACAGCCCCGATTTATGGGAAATCGGCATACGGTTCGTCGAGGGTACGCCGATAATCCTTTGGCGTTACCCCGGTGTATTTGCGAAACAATTGGCTGAAATAGTGCGGGTTTTCGCCCAGGCCCACCCGCTCTGCAATTTCGTAGCTGTGCAGGGAGGGGTCCTTGCGCATCAGCAGCTTTGCGTGCTCCATGCGGGTGGCCAGCAGGTAGCTGCTGAACTTCTGCCCCACCGCGCGGGTAAATTCCCGCCCGATGTAGTCGGCGTTCATGTATACCACCTTGTCCGCGATATATTGCAGAGAAAGCGCCTCATCGGCATAGTGGAGATTGGTGTAATTGACCATCTGCTGCACAAAATCAGTGCTGCGGTCCGCGCTGCCCTCCTTGCGCAGCCGGAGCAGGGTGCGGGCGATCAATTCCTCCAGCGAGCTGCGGCTGCGCATGGCGTCGGTAATCACATTCATGCCCCATTCGGTCTGGCCGCTGCCCATACATTTGGTTACAACGGCAATCAGGGTCTCCTGCAAAAGGCTGGGGTCCTCCACCGTGCTTACAAGGGCCTCCACCTGCTTTTTCAACTGCCCGGTGCCGGCCTCGCTTTTCATCAGGGAGAGAAAACTGTCCACCAGCGCCTGCACCCGCTGGCGGCGCTCGTTGTACAGATACAGCACCCTTTTGCGCTCTTTGTCAATGATATGGCAGGCGCGCAGCAGCGCCTGCTCCAATTCCTCCTGCGAAAAGGGCTTGAGCAGGTACTCGATCACGCCGTATTTCAGCGCCTGCTGCGCGTATTGAAAGGTGTCGTAGCCCGAGATCACCACCGATTGCAGCATCGGGTGCAGAGCCATGGCGCGCTGGATCAGCTCCAGGCCGGTCATGCCCGGCAGGCGGATGTCGGTCAGCAGAATATCCGGCATATCGTCCATCATGCTGTCCAGCGCCGTCACCGCGTTCGGGCAGGAGGCTGTCAGATGCAGATCGAGCCTTTCCCAGGCAATCATCTGCTGCAGGCCCTCGCGGATGATCGGCTCATCATCCACCAAAAGCACCTTGTACACGATCACACCCCCAATGCTGTATTACTGCCGCATGGGCGGCAGATGGATTACAACCTGCGTCCCGTTCCCGTCGCTTTTTACGCGCAGCCCGTATTGCTCTGAAAACGCGTGCTGGATCCGCTTGTGTATGTTGCGCATACCGATGCCCAGCCCCTCCGGCTGAACCGCGCCGCTTTCCAGCTTTTCCAGAATATCGTCCTCCATGCCGGGGCCGTTGTCCTGCACGGTGATGTCTACGCCGTCGGCTGTTTCGCGGCCGATGATCCGGATGATGCAGGTATCAAACATTTTTTCGGCCGCGTGGTGGATCGCGTTTTCCACCAGCGGCTGGATCGTCATGGCCGGTATCGCGCAGGGCAGGGTCCCTTCATCGATGGCGGCTTCGATCCGCAGGCGTTCGCCGTACCGGATCTGCTGGATCGAAAGATACTTCTGGGCCAGCTCAAAATCTTCCTTTACCGTTACAATATCGCGCTTGTCGTTTAAGGAAGCGCGCAGCAGCTTGCCGAGCGCGCTTGTCATAACCGCAATGCGCTGATCTTCGGCGCCCCGCGCCAGGCAGTAGATGGATTCTAGCGTGTTGTACAAAAAATGCGGCCGTATCTGGGCGCGAAGCTGCTGGATCTGCTTTTCCTGCAATAAATTCTGCTGTTCTTCTTTCTCCTGGTTCAGGCGGTTCCATTCGCGGGTCATCCAGTCAAACCCGCGGTGCAGGTCGCCGATCTCGTCATAGCGATGCTGGTAGGGCGTCCCGTCCGAGGAGACCGGCTCGCCGCTGATGGCAAAATGGTCGAACTTATACAGCAAAACCAGCAGATGGCTCAGGATCGTATTGATCAGCCCGGTGCTGATCAGCAGTACAAGGACCGTTGCGCCGATGATACAAAGCACCATGATGCTCACCGCTGCCGCCGTTGTAAGCCGGATATTGCCGTAGTCCACCAGGATCACATAGTTCATGCCGTTGGAGGCCGTATAGCGGACGCAGAGCTTTTCCTCCCCGTTCAGCTTCATGTAGGTGTAGCCGTCCGCCCCCACGGCAATATCCCGTATGCCGTCGTCACTGGCGTACAGGCACAGCCCGTCCCTGTACACGGCGCACAGCGGCTCAACGCCCATCTTCTCCATGCCGCGGCTGTACTGCTCGACCAGGGCGGGGAAATCGACCTCGATCAGCAAAACGCCGAGCGTGTCCAGCGACATATCCTGAATTTCCCGGATCTCGCGCACCAGAAACAGGCGGGGCTGTTCGCCGTCCTCGGCCAGCCAGACATACCGCCCCCGGTGCTCGGTCGCAGCCTCCATGCGGGCCGGGGTAAGCGCGTCGGCGCCGGTGGACTTCTCAAAAAAATGGCTGTATATGGTGCCGCCCGCCGATTTGAGCTGAAAGCAGACCGCGCCTGAAAACCAGAGGCTGTAATAGGCCACCCGGTCCGCCACGTCGGACTTGGCGGTGATCCACTTTAAGGTGCCGGGGGGCGTATCCCGCATCATGGTCAGGTTTTCCTGCAAGGTTTTGTCGGTAAGGATGCGGAAGCTGATGTCCTCATAGTTTTCCAGTTCGTTCTGGATCTGCTCGGCAAACAGGGTGATCATCTGCGAGCTGCTCTTGTAAAGCTCCTCGTCATAGGCGTGCAGCGGAATGTGCAAGGCGGCAATGGAGGTCACGCTGATCAGCGCGATACCGGTCAGAAGGATTAACAAAAACTTTGCGCGAAGGCGCAGGTTCTGCCAAAAACGAATTAATGGCTGCATAAGCGTTTTCCTTACAATATTAGAGTAATGTTCTCCTATAATAAGCGTGAAGCAGAAAAAGGGAATTGTCAATCTGTTTTTTCGGGAATTTGGTTCATTTTTTCGAGGAATCCATAAAGTCGGAATTTTGCCCTGATCTTACGGATTTATGGATTGCGCCCCCGTGCAAATTCCGATACGCTGTTTATAATCATTGCCGCGTCCCGCAAAAAATTTTTTCGCAGGGGGTACTGCCTTTATGCCGCTGCTTCATTCCGAATATAAGGACCGCCTGGCGCATTGGCAGCGGGTGCTCGCCGAGGATTTTTACCACCCGCTGGAGGAAATTTCCTTCGAAGGCTTTACCACGATGGAGCATCTCACGCCAGAGGAAGCCGCGAAGGGGCCTTTTAAGCCCGTGCCGGAGGGAATAGCCTGGGGGCACACCTGGGAGTACATGTGGATGCGGGCATCGGTGGCCATGCCCGCAAAAGCGGCCGGCAAGCCGGTAGCCCTGTCGCTGGAGCTGGGCGGCGAGGCCACGCTGTTTATCAACGGGCAGGAATTTGGCACCCGCCGGGCCGACTGGGTCAGCGTGCCGCACCACTATCTCTGCGATAACCTGCTGACCCAGTGCGCTGTTCCCGGCGAGCGGTTTGAGCTGCTGTTTGAGGTGTACGCGGGGCATTATTTCCCCGATGTGGGCGGATGCTGCACCGGCCCGGTGCTGCCCGGCAGCATGACCGATGACAAAACCGAGGGCCGCCGCACGCGGGTGGGGCGCAATACCCTTGGGGTATGGAACGAGGACGCCTACCAGCTATGGCTGGATGTGTCGGTGCTTTGGATGCTGCTGGACGAGCTGCCCCAGGATTCCCTGCGCGCGGCCAAAATTGCCGGAGGGCTCGAGGAATACACCCGGATCGTCGATTTTGAGCAGCCGGAAGCGGAGCGCCGTGAAAGCTACCGCAAGGCCCGCGCCGCGCTGCGCGGGCTGCTCAAAGCGCATAACGGCAGCACCGCCCCGCGGATGGCGGCTGTTGGCAACTCCCATCTGGACCTTGCCTGGCTGTGGCCGATGGCCGAGACCCACCGCAAAACTGTCCGCACCTTTGCCGCCCAGTTGCGCTTGCTGGAACGCTACCCGGAGTACTGTTATATCCAAAGCCAGCCCGCCGCCTACGAGATGTGCCGCAAGCATTACCCCGCCCTGTACGCCCGCATCAAACAGGCCGTGCGGGACGGCCGCTGGATCGCCGAGGGCGCCATGTATGTGGAGCCGGACACCAATATGCCCTCCGGCGAGGCGCTGGTGCGGCAACTGGTAGTTGGCAAACGGTTTTACCAAACGGAATTTGGGGTAAACAGCCGGCTGCTGTGGCTGCCGGATACCTTTGGCTATTCCGCCGTGCTGCCTCAGTTGTTGGTGGGCTGCGGGGTAGAGTACCTTGTGACCCAAAAAATCTTTTGGAGCTACAACGAGGGCGACCCCTTCCCCTACCACTATTTCCGCTGGAAAGGGATGGACGGCAGCGAGGTGGTGTCCTTTTTGCCCACCAGCTACACCTACCGCACCGACCCCAAAGAGTTGTGCGGCGTTTGGAAAAACCGGGTTCAGAAGCGGCGTCTGGAGGACTTTTTGATTCCCTTCGGCTACGGCGACGGGGGCGGCGGGCCCTGCCGCGACCATGTGGAATACGCCCTGCGGGAAAAGGACCTTGAGGGGATGCCGCGGGTGGAGATGACCTCGCCGGTGGCTTTCTTTGACGAATTGCAGGCAAAGGGCGGCCCCAAAAACACATGGGACGGCGAATTGTACTTCAACGCCCATCGCGGCACCTATACTACGCAGGCCGCCATCAAAAAGAACAACCGCCGCAGCGAGCTTGCGTTGCACCACATGGAGCTGTGGGGCGCGCTGGCCGCCCGCCATGGCCATGCCTACAATGCCGCCGAGGCCGAGCGGCTGTGGAAGGTGCTGCTGTTACACCAATTCCACGACATTCTGCCCGGCTCGTCGATTGCCCGCGTGTATGAGGAGGCGAACGCCGCCCATGCCGCGCTGCAAAAGGACGCTATAGCCCTGCACACCGCGGCCCGGCAGGCGCTGCTTGCGCCGCAGGAAAATGCCGTTACGGTTTTTAACGGCCTGGGCTTTGCGCGGGAGGAGATCATCCGGCTGCCCGCCGAATTTGCCGGCGGCGCAAACACCGCCGGGGGCGATGCCGTGCCGGTCTGCGCGGGCAGAGCGCGGGTGACGCTGCCCAGCTTTGGCGCCGTGACCCTGCTGCCTGCCGCAAATGCCGAAAATTCCGAAAACGGGGCCGCCCGGCCGCAGGTTACGGCTGCTGCCGCCGGGGAGGGCGCTGTGCTGTGCAGCGACCGCGTGACCATGACGCTAAACCGTGAGGGGCATGTGATCTCCTACATGCTGGACGGCCGCGAGATGGCCGCTGGCCGCCCGATGAACCTGCTGCGGATGTATAAGGACGTCCCCCGCATTTTTGACGCGTGGGATATCGACAGCAATTACCGCGAGCAGGAGTCTTTCACCTCTGTGGCCGACAGCTTTGAGATCGTGGAGGCCGCCGGCTTTGCCGCCGCCGTGCGCTGGACCGGGCACATCGGCCATTCAAAGATCGCGCAGACCATCACCCTGCGCGCGGGCAGCCCGGTGGCTGAGTTTGACACCACGGTCGATTGGCAGGAGCTGCACCGCCTTTTGAAGGTGGAATTCCCGGTGGACGTGCGCGCCGAACATGCCATCCACGAGATGCAGTTTGGGTATGTGGAGCGCCCGACCCACCGCAGCCGCGGCTACGACCAGCAGCGGTTTGAAGTGTGCAACCACCGCTACACCGCGCTGTGCGACAACGCCCACGGCTGTGCGGTGCTCAACGACTGCAAGTATGGCGTCGGTGTCGAGCAGAACAGCATCGAGCTGACCCTGCTGCGGGCCGCCGCCTCGCCAGAAATGGCCAGCGACCAGGGCGAGCACACCTTCCGCTATGGCTTTACGGCCTGGAATGGCCCGTTTGCCGATGCGCCTGTGGTGCGGCAGGCCGCCGCCTTTAACGACCCGCCGCTCGTAGAGCGCGGCGCGCTGCGCAGCTTCTCGGCCTTCTCTACCGATGCCGAAAACGTCCTGATCGACACCCTCAAGCCCGCCGACGACGGCAGCGCCGACATGGTGCTGCGCCTGTACGAGAGCAAAAAGGCGGATGCCTTTTATCACATCCGCTCGGATCTGCCGGTGCAGGCGCTCATCCCCTGCGATCTGCTGGAGGAACCGACTGGCGCAGCCCTGCCGCCGGACGCTGTTTTGCATGTAAGGCCGTTTGAGGTGGCCACCTACCGGGTGCGGTTTTGAGAAAACCCGCGGCGGAACATCCCCTGGGAATGGATGGGAGGATACGATCCAATGAATACGCTGAAAAAACGCTTTTTGCTGCTGCCCCTTCTGTTGGCTGCCATGGTCCTGTTTGCCCATGCGGCCTTTGCAGAAGGTCCGTCCGGCGTGACCATTTACGGCGATGAGCTTGAAAGCAAGGGCTTTTACGAGCGCATGGTCCTGCTGCCCAACGGGGATCTTCTGGCGACCTGGTGCAGGAAATTTCCGGTCATCACAAGCTGGCGGGGCATGCGGCCCTTTTACTTTTTTAAGAGCAGCGATCAGGGAAAAACCTGGGAGCAGTGCAGCGAGCTTGACCCCGAGGCGTATGAGGGCATCTCCCGCAGCAAGGTCGGCATGCCGGGGCTGTATGTGTTTCCCCAGCGTCTGGGCGAGTACCCGGCGGGGACCATCCTGTTTGCCGTCTCCGACTGGAATGCCAAATCGGAATACTGCCTGCATATCTGGCGCAGCACCGATGACGGCGCCACCTGGGAGCTGCACAGCAGCCTTGCGCCGCGCGGCGCCGGCACAGGCAGCGCCTGGGAACCGGAATTTGCCGTCAGCGCCGACGGGCGCCTTGTCTGCTACTATTCCGATGAGACGCAGAAGGGCTACGACCAATGCATCGCCTACGAGGTTTCGGAGGACGGCGGCGAGACCTGGGGCGATTACACCGTTATCGTGGGTACCTGCGATCCCGATTGGCTCCGGGGCGTGGATACGGCCATGTGGCGGCCCGGTATGCCACGTGTGACGCGGCTGAGCGACGGCACCTATTTTATGGCGTACGAAAACATTGCGGCCGGGCATGACGGGATTGTTGCCTGCAGAACCTCCGAGGACGGACTATCCTGGGGGGATCCGGCGCAAACGGGGATGCCTGTTGTCGCCGGCGGGGCTTCGGCACGTCAGTGCCCGGAAATTGCCTGCGTGGAGGACGGCAGCCGGTACGGCCGCCTTGTCCTGCGCGGCATGAACGATACCTGCGCCCCGAACCAGTGCTTTACCTCTACTGATGCCGGGCAAACATGGCAGTTGATGGACGCGCCGCTCACGGCTGTCCGAAACGAATCGCGCGGCAGCGGGTGGAGCGGCACGTTTATCGCTGCAGGCAACTGCCTGTACGAATTGAATAATGCGTATAACGGCAGCTATAACGAGATCCGTTTTGGCAGCGGCGTTGTCTGCGGGGATCGGCTCATTGCCGATGGCGCGGAGTACAAGCTGGTCAACGCCGCGACCGGGTATTGCATCGGCAACCGCGGCGCGCAGCAGATGGGCGCGCGCCTGATTTTGCAGCAGGATACAGGGGAGGCCTCGCAGCAATGGCGTACAAGGCGGCTTGCGGGCGATGCGTTTTTGCTGCTGTGCGGCGCAAGCAACCTGGCGCTCGACGTTCCCGAGGGCTCCCTCGAAAGCGGTGCGCGGATCTGGCAATGGAACCCCAACGAGACGCCCGCGCAGAGCTGGACATTCGTTCAGGCTCAGGACGGGACCTTTCGCATCAAAAACCTGAAAAGCGGCCTGTATCTGGACATCGAAAACCAAAGCATCGAATGCGGCGAAAACCTGATCCAGAGCGAATACGCAGACACCTCAACGCAGAAATGGAGGCTTGTGCGCTCCTGAAAACATACCATGTGGATCCCCTGATCGTTTTATCCGGGCCGTACAGGGCGGGGACGAGGAGTATACAGGGCCCAGGCGGAATGTCTGCAAAAACGGCAGCCATATCACACAAGCGCAAACAAAGAGGAGTTGCACAGAAACTTCAATGTTGTTGATCGTAGCGGAACAGTATCAGACCGGATTTGATGAACCACTGCTGCCCACAATTTTCCCAAAGGCATTTGGGGCTGCCGCCCAGGGCAGCTACATGGAATCTCAGAACACCTATACCTCACTGTTTGAGGAGCAAAGCAAAGGAGCTGCCTTTATGAAGATGTTGGAGTCTTTGGCATTCAAGCCGCTTTCGGTAAAAGAGATACGTCCCGCGGGCTGGCTGCGGCGGCAGCTAACGATCCAGGCCGAGGGCCTGTGCGGCAACCTGGACCGCTTTTGGCCGGACATCAAGGACAGCGGGTGGTTCGGCGGCAAGGCCGAGGGCTGGGAGCGTGCGCCATACTGGCTGGACGGGCTGATCCCCTTGGCATGGCTGCTGGAGGACGAGACTTTGCAGCAGCGTGCGGCGCAGTATATCGGCTGCATCCTTGATAAGCAGCAGGCGGACGGCTGGCTTGGCCCCGGCAGCACGCAGGAGGAAAAAAGCGCCGCCGACCTGTGGGCGCTGTTCCTGATTTTGAAGGTGCTTACGGTGTATGAGGATGTGAGCGGTGAAGAGCGTGTGCAGCCTGCCGTGCGGGCCGCGCTGCTGTACATCGACCGCCATATCGACCAGTACACGCTGGCGGGCTGGGCGCAGATGCGCTGGTTTGAGTGCCTTATCCCGATCTGGTGGCTCTATGAGCGCCAGCCGGAGGAGTGGCTTGTGCATCTGGCGCAGAAGCTGCAGGCGCAGGGCTTTGACTGGTTCTCCTTTTTTGACGAGTGGCCCTACAAAGCGCCGCAGGAAAAAGGCCGCTGGAGCCAGATGAGCCACACTGTAAACAACATGATGATGCTGAAAAGCGGCGCATTGTACGGCAGGATGTCCGGTCAGGAGCGGCATCGGCTTTTTGCCCGGCGCGCGCTGGACCTGCTGGACAGGTACCACGGCATGGTGACAGGCGTGGTGACGGGCGATGAGTGCCTGTCTGGAAAAAGCCCGGTACAGGGCGCCGAGCTGTGCGCTGTTTCCGAGCTTTTGTATACGCTTGAAGTCTTGCTGTCCGTGACAGGTGACGCCAAATGGGCGGACCGGTGGGAGCGTGTGGCCTATAACGCGCTGCCCGCGGCGTTCAGCCCGGATATGTGGGCACATCAATACGACCAGCAGGTCAACCAGGTGGAGGCCTCGGTGCAAAAGGACCCGGTTTTCCGCACAAACGGTCCGGATTCCAATATATACGGTCTGGAGCCGCATTTCGGGTGCTGTACGGTCAACCTGAGCCAGGCGTGGCCCAAATTCGCGGCCTCGCTCATCCTGCGCGCGCCGGGCGGGCTGGCCGTCTGCGGCTATGCCCCCTGCACGGCCGAAACAATGGTAGAGGGTGCGTCTCTTGTGCTGCGCATAGATTCCTGCTATCCTTTCCGGGACAGCGCGTGCATCACGGTAGAGTCTGCGCGGCCGGTCTGTTTTACCCTGCTGCTCCGCAGGCCGGGGTATGCCGGCCAAATGTTTGTGAATGACGCGCCGATGGCCGGGCGCGACTGGGTAAGGCTTGCCCACCGCGGCACAAAAACCGTCCTGCAGATCCGCTTTGTGTGGGAAACGCTGCAAGAAACACGGCCAGAGGGTATGACGGCCGTTACGCGCGGGCCGCTCGTATTTGCTGCCGCCATCAAGGATGAGTGGCGGCAGCTCCCAAGCGCCGACCCGCTGAAGGCCTTTCCTCATTGCGATTACGAGGTGCTTCCACAAAGCGAGTGGCGCTATGCCCTTTCGGACGCCGCCGCAAAAAACAGCGTGTTGCAGACGCACGAGATCGGCGCTTACCCCTTTTCCCCACAGGGCGCGGGCCTCAGCATGACGGTACCCGCCGTGCCCATCGCATGGGACATGGCCCACGGCGCTGCCGCCTATCCCGTCCTGCCGCGGCGCACCGGCAATGATACGGTCATCCGCCTGCTGCCGTATGGCTGCACAAATCTTCGCATTACGGAATTCCCCCTGATAACGGATGACGCGCAATGACCTATGCCAGGCGCGTTGCAAAATACGCAGCAAAAGGCCGACGGGGGTACGGCGTATCCCTTCTAAATTTGGACGCGGGTTTTCCCGATGGATACAACGATATGATGGTTTTCCTGAACCCTTCTGTGTGCTTCACTGGTTTGTTTTTCGGAAACTTGATAAGCCCGTTTTTGCGCCCTTTTGCGCCCAATGAATAAATTTGCGAAAGCAAAGGAGGGGCGATTCCCGCTTTCGGAAGGAGCGGCCGCCTCAAAGGCTGGATAACCAGCACAGCAGGTACAGTCCCGCGGCCGGGAGCGAGCCCGGCGAAAGCGCTATGACATGTGGGCGGCGAAAGCCGCCGCGCCGAGCGCCCCCCTTTTGCCGGGAAAGAAGCCGGGTGTTCTTGCCCCCAGTGGGGCAGGGCCGCCTACGGCAGGCTTGCCGCCATGATCGGTGCGCGGGGCCAGCAATGATACCACCTGTGGCCCGGCGCGACAGACCGGGTGGCCACCGCTTGGGTTGTAAGCGGTAAGACCCCTGCAGAGCCAGTGAGCAGTGGCTGCCAGCGGCTCGCCTGCTGTGTTCCCGGGAATGCGTCAAGTCCGCAAGGCTTGAGGGGTTCCTGACACCGGGGGTGCGGGCGGCAAATGCAGTGGTTGTGAAGGGAAAATTGGGGAGAGAGTTCCTGTTCTTCCCTCACGATACAGAAACAGGGTTTTGGCGTTATAAAGCGGAAATTCGCAATCCATTCATTCAATTCCATCTGAAAAATTTTATCATTTGTTTTGCAAGGCAGCCTCTGCCTTGCATTGGCCTTAACGGCCGGTGCGAGGTGGGGGCTGCCTTTTTGCGCCCTGGAAACCAAAATGGAGAAAGGAGGTTGTTCTATGAATACGAGCAAGCTCAAGGCCCTGTACGCCGTCATATTTGCGGGCTACCCAGATATTTTTTCTGTAAAGCAACTGCAAGGAATGCTTGGGATCAGCCCTCATCTGGCCTATGACCTGCTGGAAGAGGGACAGATCAAAGGGATCAAGATCGGGAATGCCTACAAAAACTCCCAAAACCAACGTGACCCGCTATGTGTTGGATAACGGTGTGCAGGCGCGGCTTTTCCGGCGGGCGCTCCCTCTTTGCCCATCGGAGGTGTCCGCTTAAGAAAAAGAGCATCCAACATTCAACGTGCGGGTAACGCCGGCCGCATTTTTCAGCGTGCTGACCTACCTGGAAAGTCTGACGGATCTGCTGGCGGGCTGCGACCCGGCCCTGGCGGGGGGTCCAGGCCTGCGCCGAACAAATCCGGGAGATCGTATTGTGGAAAGGGAAGGATGCTGATCGCAACGACAAAAATATGGGCAGGCAGAAAGCCCAAAAATGTTGCCGCCGCAAAGAAAAAGGCGGCAGACCAATGCTTTGGCCTGCCGCCTTTTTTGGCGGAGATGGAGAGATTCGAACTCTCGCGCGCTGATTAGGCGCCTACCGCATTTCGAGTGCGGACCCTTCAACCGCTTGGGTACATCTCCCTATTTGATGTTTGAAACGCCTGCCTTTTTGGGGGAGGGAGCAGACTGTAAACCTGCCACGCCCCTGTAATGCCGCGTCCCCGGTAAACCTTAATGGGCTACGGCTCATTATACCAAAAAAAAACCGCAACGTCAAACGGTTTTGGCGGCACAGGAGCGCTCCGCACGGGTGTGCGGCGACAGGCCCAAAAAGAGACACCCACGCTTTGCGCACGCATGCGCAAGGCGCGCAGCGGCCTATCCTGCCTGCCGTAAGCCCATGCGCCTGCATGCAAAAGCGCGGCGTGCAGCCCGCCCCTTTGCGGGCCGTGGTTTGCCGGAAAGGGCCCAAGCAGCGAAGCCGTTTCCCGGCGGCCTATCGGCCCCCGCGGGCCCTGGCGCGGGCCGCAAGGGCAGCCTCGGCGGCATCAATCTGTTTGTGTACGCTGGCGGCGCAGGGGCCGCCGGTACAGGCGCGGCCTTCGGCACAGCGGTCAAGCCGGACGGCCTCGTATACGTCCTCGCCAAACGCCTCGTCTGCCTGCCGGTAATCTGCCAGGGGCAGGGTTTCCAGGGTTTCGCCCCGCCGGATGCACAGGGCCACCAGCCCGCCGGTGATCCGGTAGGCGTCCCGGAAGGGCACCCCCTTTTTGGCCAGGTAGTCTGCGCAGTCGGTGGCGTTGATAAAGCCCTCGGCGGCAGCCGCACGCATCGCCTCGGGCCGCACCCTGGTGCTGGCCAGCAGCGGCGAGAGGGTATCCAGGCAGAGCGAGAGGGTGTCCAGGGCGTCAAAAATGGCCTCTTTATCCTCCTGCATGTCCTTGTTGTAGGCCAGCGGCAGCCCCTTCATCACGGTCAGCAGGGCTATCAGGTCGCCAAATACCCGGCCCGATTTGCCCCGCACCAGCTCGGGGACATCCGGGTTTTTTTTCTGCGGCATAATCGAGGAGCCGGTGGTAAAGGCGTCGTCCAGCTCGATGAACCGGAACTCCCAGCTCGCCCAGAGCACCAGCTCCTCGCACAGGCGGGAAAGATGCATCATGCAGACAGCCGCCGCCGCGGCAATCTCGATGCAGAAATCCCGGTCGGACACCCCGTCCAGGCTGTTGGCACACGCCGCGGCAAAGCCCAGGGTGCGGGCGGCGGCCGTGCGGTCGATGGGATAGGTGGTGCCGGCCAGCGCCGCGCTGCCCAAAGGGCACTCGGCGTCCATGCGGGCCACCGCGTCGTCAAACCGGCCAAGGTCGCGCAGCAGCATCCGCACATAGGCCATCATGTGGTGCCCAAAGGTTACCGGCTGGGCCCGCTGCAGGTGGGTGTAGCCGGGCATTACCGTGCCGGCGTGCTGCCGCGCCAGCCTGCACAGGACCCCGGCCAGCTCCTCCAGTTGTGCTTTTAGCCCGGCAGTGCGGCGGCGCAGATGCAGGCGGAGGTCGGTGGCGACCTGGTCGTTGCGGCTGCGGCCGGTGTGCAGCCGCTTGCCTGCCTCGCCGATGCGGGCGGTCAGGGCCTGCTCTACAAAGGTGTGGATGTCCTCGGCTGCCGGGTCAATGGCCAGCGCGCCGCTGTCCAGGTCGGCCAGGATGGCTTCCAGCCCCTCTAAGATAGCGTCGGTGTCCTCATAGCTCAGGATGCCCTGCGCCCCCAGCATTGCCGCATGGGCCATGCTGCCCGCGATGTCCTCCCGGTACAGCCGGGCGTCAAACCGGATGGAGGAATTGAAATCGTTTACCCGGCTGTCCACCGCCTTGGTAAACCGCCCCTTCCACAACTGCTCTGCCATACTGCCCTCCCTTTAGACCGGCCTCAGGCATCCCACCCGGCCGAGAGCTTGGCCCGCTCACGGATGGACAGCCCGAACAGGTTGATAAAGCCCTTTGCGTCGGCCTGGTCATAGTCGTCGTCCTCGCCAAAGCTGGCGGTCTGCTCGTCGTAAAGGGAGTATGGGCTAAAAAGCCCGGCACTGGTCATGTTGCCCTTGTACAATTTAAGCCGTACCTCGCCGGTAACCGTTTGCTGGGTGGCGTCCACAAAGGCGTCCAGCGCCTCGCGCAAGGGGGTAAACCACAGCCCGTTGTACACAAGGTCGGCGTATTTTTGGGCGGCCAGCTCCTTAAAATGGCTGGTCTCACGGTCCAGCGTGATACTCTCCAAAAGGCTGTGGGCGTAATAGAGGATGGCGCCGCCCGGCGTCTCGTAGATGCCGCGGCTCTTCATGCCCACCAGCCGGTTTTCTACAAGGTCCAGGATGCCGATGCCGTTGGCGCCGCCCACCGCGTTGAGCCGCTCGACAAGGCTCACCCCGTCCAGCGTTTCGCCGTCCAGCGCGGCAGGGATGCCCTTTTCAAAGCGCAGGCGGATATAGGTGGGCTCGTCCGGGGCCTGTTCGGGTGCGAGGCCCATTTCCAAAAAGCCGGGCTTAAGGTACTGGGGCTCGTTGGCGGGGTTTTCCAGGTCCAACCCCTCGTGCGAGAGGTGCCAGAGGTTTTTATCCTTGGAGTAGTTGGTCTCGCGGTCGATCTTGAGGGGGATGTGCCGCGCCTCGGCATACTCGATCTCCTCCTCACGGCTGCGGATGCCCCACTCGCGCCAGGGCGCAATGATGGGCATCTCGGGCGCAAAGGCCTTGATCCCCAGTTCAAACCGCACCTGGTCGTTGCCCTTGCCGGTGCAGCCATGGCAGATGGCCTGCGCCCCCTCGGCCCGGGCAATTTCTACCAGCCGTTTGGCAATGGCCGGGCGCGCAAAGCTGGTGCCAAGCAGATAGGTTTCGTATTTGGCCCCGGCCTTGAGGGTGGGCCAGATGTAATCCTCCACAAAGGTCTGGCGAAGGTCCTCGATGTAAAGCTTGGACGCGCCGCTGGCCAGCGCCTTTTCCTCCAGCCCCTCCAGCTCGCTGTCGCCCTGGCCAACGTCGGCGCTCACCGCGATGACCTCACAGTTGTTGTAGTTTTCTTTGAGCCATGGGATGATGATCGAGGTATCCAGCCCGCCCGAGTAGGCGAGCACGACCTTTTTGATCTCGGCCTTGTTCATGTTGGACGCTCCCCCTCCCGCGGGATTCCCCGTCCCGCAGATTGAATAAAAATACAAGATATACGGCTTATTATATAAAATTTACAGGGGTTTGCAAATCCGAAACATGCACAAAGATTTTCGAGTTCCCAGGTGGTTTTTGTGGAAAACTCAAGCCCCCGGCCGCCCGGCGGCCTCCCAGGCGGCGGCAAGGGCCTCTTTTTGCGCTTTGGTCATTTTTTTTACCGCCGCCTCCCGGCGCAGGGCGGCGGCCTTGTTTGGTTGGGGCTCGGCCCAAGCGAGGGCCAAGACCCGGAAAGCGCGGGTATACCGCGCGCCGCGCCCGGCTTGGTGGGCGGCAACGCGGGCGGCCAGGTCGTTGGTCCAGCCGGTATAAAGGCTGCCGTTTTGACAGCGGATCATGTAGGCCCAGGCCTTGGGGGACGCGTCGGTCATGGGGCTCAATCCTTTCGGCAAAAGAGAAAGCCGGCATCCGTACAACGGGGATGCCGGGGCGGGTGTTTTTGCGTTTGCGAAAAACGGGCCTTTTTTGCTGGGCAAAGGCCTAACGTTGCGGGGCAGCGTTTTGCTTTGCAGGGCAAAAAAGCGGCACTGCCGCCGGGCTCAGCTCAGGCCTAGGGTCCGGCGGCAGGCGGCCAGCACGGCCTCCTTGGTGTCGCCGGTTACCAAAAAACGGCTGGCGTGGCAAAAGCGCAGGCCGGCAATGCCGCTGCCGGCCTGCAGCTCCTCGTCGGCCAGGCCGGCCCATGCGGCGGGGAAGGGCCGTTTTGGGGCCTTGCGGCGGGTGTCGTTGATGCACTGGGCCGCATAGCCGCCCCGCAGGCTGGGATAGACCACAAACAGGGCCTCGGTGCGGTAGAGGGCGTTTTTCCAGGGCGCGTAGCAGGGCAGAACCACAATGCCGTCCCGCATGTTGGCGTAGGCCTTGCGCACCAGGTCATCCGCCCGGGTAATGGCGTTGGCCTCCTCGATGCGGCGGCGCAGGACTACCCCCGCAAACTCCACCGCCTGCGCAAAACAGGCGTCTGGGTCGTCTTTAGAATCCCAGAGCGGGTTAAAGCTGCCAATTGCGTCGGCAAGGCTGTCCGGCGAGCCGGTATTGTCGTTGAGATCCAGCGGCTGGATAAAATCCTCGTCGATCAGCCGGGCCTGGTGCTCTCCCACCAACTGCGCGCCCAGTACCTTCCACAGCAGGCCAAAGGCGGCGTAAGGCGTGCCGTTGCGGCGGGCCGCGCGGTCGGCGGAGTGATGGTCGAACATGCCGCCCCCAATGTCAAACACAAGGCCGTCAAAATCGGGGGGCACGGCAAGGCCCCGCTGGATGACAATGTCCGGCCGGATCAGCTTGAGCAGGGCGGCGCTGAACACATCGTCCGCATGGAACTTGCCCCCGTGGGTAAAGGCGCGGGCGGGGATTTTCATCCGGCATTCCTCCTTTGCATGTATGCGCGGGCCTTGGATTTAAGGTTAGTATAGCACATTTTGCGCGACGCGGCAAAGAACGGCGGGCACGCCCATATATATGTAAAGCGGCACCTGCCCTTATGCCCGGCCGGCCGGCTTTGTGCCTGCCCGCACAAGAGAGCATGCCGGCCCTGCGGCAGATGTCCCGCGCAGCATCGCGGAAAAGATTTCCCGTCGCACGCGGCGGCGGAATATGCTATAATATGCTGTAACGGCGCGAAGTATGACGGGCAGAATCAACGCCGTTTGGGCGGCCTGCCGCCCACGCCTGCCAAAGCAGCAAACGGCCGCTGTCGGCCTGTGCCCTTTGGCGCCCGCATCTCAAAAACAGGCGTATTGGCCCCGCGAGCCGGCCGCCAATACGGCTATTATAAGGAGCTGCTATGAAAACACGCACAAAACCCAACATCCTCGGCCCGCTGCTGGTCTGCGTCCTTGCGCTTGTGCTGCTGGCTGCCCTTGCCGCTATCCTGGTGCTGCTGATGCAGCCTGCGCCGGCAACGGGCCTCTCACAGCCGGTGCGGTTTGCCGCCGAGCTGGACGAAGGGTGGGAAAATTGGTTTTTGGCCGCCCATACCACCGAGGAACAGCAGCAGTATCTGGACGAGACCCTCTCTGCCGCAAAAGCCCAGGGGGCCGATACCCTGTTGTTTACCGGGCGTGCCGGCGGGGGGCTGCTTTTCCGCACCAAGGACAAAACCCTGAGCACCCTTGCCTCGCTTACCGCCAACGATACCCTCTTTCACCATTTTGACGCGGTGGATTATCTGGTAAGGCAGGCAAATGCGGCGGGGATACAGCTTGCGTTGCTGGCTACCGACGAGGCCGGAAACCCGCTTGCCGCCGAGGCGGGCGGACTTTTGGCAGGGGCGGTGCGCGGCCTGGCCGAAAAGTACCGGCTGGCTGTGTTTATGCCCGGGCGGGAGCCGGACGAGTACGGCATTTTTCGCTATTCCGATGGGACCCGTACCCTCCTGCGGGCCGATGACAGCCCGGCGGTGCTGGCCGGGGTATTGCGTGGGCAGGCAGATGTGGGGGTTGTGCTGGGCGACCTGACCGCCCTGCAGGCGGATGGCGCCAACGCCCAGATGCTGCGCCGGTTTGCCCAGAGCGACCGGCAGGCCGAAGCCGAGGGCGGGGCCCAGCCGCTGCTGGCGCAGCCGGTGGCCCAGAGCCTTGGCATCAGCTACCCGGCCGACGGCGCGGTAATCTACACCGACAGTGTGTTTATCATGGGCACCAGCGACCCCGGGCAGACCCTCACGGTCAACGGCCAAACCGTAGAGCGGCAGGGCGAGAGGGGGGTCTGGGGGCTGGAGCTGCCGGTGGCGATG